>NZ_JBFTPS010000035.1:0-75434 GCF_056398605.1 Variovorax sp. 01T432 | reverse complement strand
CAGCGCCTGGTCGTCGCCGGCAAACCAAAGAAGGTCGCCCTCGTGGCAGCCATGCGCAAGCTCCTGACGGTGCTCAACGCCATCGCCAAGAGTGGCAAGCATTGGGACGATTCGCTTCATTCGGCTTGACTTGCAAGACGGTTGCTCAGGGCGCCAGATCTTCCGCGTCGGCGTCCGGAAAGGCGAGCACCCTGTCGATGCGCTTGCCGTCGAGCTCCGCCACCTCGAAGCACCAGCCCGCGCAGTCGATGCGCTCGCCGACCTGGGGCAACTGCCCCGACACCGACATCAGCAGCCCGGCCACGGTGTTGTAGCGCCCCCGATCCTCATCGGGCAATTCGCGGATGCCCAGGCGCGCGCGCAGTTCGGACACCGGCATCAGGCCGTCCAGCTCCCACACGCCGTCCGGGCGCTCGCGGGCCCAGGCCTCGGCGTGGGTGGCGACCTGCAGTTCGCCCGTGATGGCCTCGAGCAGATCGCGCGGCGTCATCAGGCCCTGCACCACCCCGTATTCGTCGACCACGAACACCAGCCGGCCGGCGCGCTCGCGAAACTGCTCCAGCAGCTCCATGCCGGTAAGCGTCTCGGGCACGAACACGGCCGGCTGCGCGGCCTCCTCGACCGAGCCCTGGTGCGCCGAGCCCAGCGTGAGCAGATGGGCCACGCTGATCACGCCCACCACATCGTCCAGCGAGTTGCGGCAGACCGGGTACCACGAGTGGACGAGATTGAGCGCGCCGGCCGCCGACACCTTCTGCAGGCTCTGCGCGATGGTGAAGCTCGCCTCGAGCCACTCGATGTCGGCACGCGGAATCATCAGCGAGGTCAGGCGGCGGTCGTCGAGATGGAACACGTTGCGCACCATCTGGTGCTCGTGCATCTCGATCACGCCGGCGTCCACGCCCTCTTCGAGGCTCGCGGAGATCTCTTCCTCGGTGACGACCCGGGCCGCGTTCGAATCGATGCGCAGCAGCCTCAGCGTGGCGGCCGTCGCGCCGGAGAGCGTCACCACGAAGGGCTTGGCCCCGATCGCGAGCCAGCGCATGGGCCGCGCCACGTAGCGCGCCACAGGCTCGGGGTAGAGCTGGCCGATGCGCTTGGGAACGAGCTCGCCGAAGATGATGGTGAAGAAGGTGATGCAGGTCACCACCACGGCCGTGGAGGCGATGCTCGCCGTGCCCGCCCCCATGCCGAGCTTCTGCATCCACACGGACAGCGGCTCCGCGAAGGCGGCCTCGCCGACGATACCGCTGAGCATGCCGATCGAGGTGATGCCGATCTGCACGCTGGAGAGAAACTGCGTCGGATTCTCCATCAGCTTGAGGGCCGCCTCGGCTCCCGCATCCCCCGTTTCCGCCAGTGCGGCAAGGCGCGCTCGCCGGCTGGTGGAAAGGGCCATTTCGGACATTGCAAACAACGCATTGAGCGTCGTCAGCATGGCCAGCAGGAAAACATCCATGTACGGAGGGGAGAATGAGCGACCATGGCACTCTACCTGATCGGCGACGTGCAGGGCTGCGACGAGCCCCTGCGCCGCCTGCTCGACCACATCGATTTCTCTCCCAGCCGGGACACGCTCGTGATGCTCGGCGACCTCGTCAACCGCGGCCCCGCCTCGGCCGAGGTCGTGCGGCGCGTGCAGGCCTACGGCGGCGCGGCGCAGAGCCTGCTCGGCAACCACGACCTGCACCTGCTCGGTGTCGCCCACGGGGCGCGCAAGGCCGGCCGCGGCGACACGCTGGCGGGCGTGCTCGAGGCGCCCGACCGCGAGGCCCTGCTCGACTGGCTGCGCCACCAGCACATGGCGCTGCACCGGACGCTCGGCGGCGCCGATCTGCTGATGGTGCATGCCGGGGTGCTGCCGCAATGGAGCATCGGCGACACGCTGTCTTGCGCGTCAGAGGTCGAATCGGCCCTGCGAGGGCCCGCAATGGGCGATTTCCTGCGGACGATGTACGGCAATGAACCGGCGCAATGGAGCGACGACCTCGCCGGCAGCGCCCGGGTGCGCGTCATCGTCAACGCCCTCACGCGGATGCGCCTGTGCACGCCAGAGGGCATGATGGAGCTCAAGAACAAGGATGGCGTCGCCGCGGTGCCCGAGGGCTACTTGCCATGGTTCGACGTGCCGGGCCGGAAGACGGCGGCCGCCACTGTGGCCTTCGGCCACTGGTCGACGCTCGGCTGGGTCTCGCGACCCGACCTGATATCGACCGACACCGGCTGCGTCTGGGGCGGCTGCCTGAGCGCGGTGCGCATCGGTGCGACGCCGCAGGAGCGCGAGCTGATCCAGGTGAAGTGCCCGCAGGCGCAGAAGCCGGGCTGACGCGGCGCGAGCGCCTCGGGGGTCAGCCCGCGGGTTCGATGGTCTTGAACAGCGCGGCGACCTTGCGCTTGGACTTGATGTTCGCCGAGATGCCGCGCGCGGGCGCGGCCTTGGCGGCGGCTTCCCAGGCCGGGGCGGCTTCGCGTTCCGGCGGTGCCTCGTAGGGTTGCTCGAAGAACGGATCGCGCGGCGCCGAGGGCGCGCGGTGCGGGCGCCCGCCGCCACGCGCGGGCCGGGCGTCGACGCGTTCACGCGGGCGTTCGAGAGTGTCAAGCACATCGCGCGCATCGCCTGCTTCGCCCTCGTCGCGCCAGTGACGCCGTCCGTCGTTGATCCGCCCGCTCGGACGGTCTTCCTCGAACTCCACCGGTTCGAGTTCGATCTTCGTCTTGATCAGCTTCTCGATGTCTGCCACCAGGCGCACGTCGTTGCCGCCGCTGGCGAAGCTCACCGCCAGGCCGGAGGCCCCGGCGCGGCCGGTGCGGCCGATGCGGTGCACGTAGTCTTCGGCGTTGAACGGAATGTCGAAGTTGAAGACCGCCGGCACGTCCTTGATGTCCAGGCCGCGCGCCGCGACATCGGTGGCCACCAGCAGGTCGACTTCGCCCGCCTTGAAGGAGGCGAGCGCCTTGAGGCGTTCGTCCTGGCTCTTGTCGCCGTGCAGCGCGGTGGTCTTGAGGCCCTCGCGCTCGAGCGAACGCGCAAGCCGCGCGCAACCCAGCTTGCTGTTGACGAAGACGAAGGCCTGCTTGAGGCCGCGCTGGCGCAGGATCTGCTTGAGCGCGCGGCGCTTGTCGTCGTCGCTCACGCTGTAGAAACGCTGCTCGACGGTGGAGGCCGTCTCATTGGGCCGGGCGACCTCGATCGTGACCGGGTTCTGCAGGTAGCTGCCGGCCAGACGCTTGATCTCGGGCGAGAAGGTGGCCGAGAACAGCAGCGTGGTGCGCTGCTTGGGCAGGTAGGAAAGGATGCGCTGGAGATCGGGCAGGAAGCCGATGTCGAGCATGCGGTCGGCCTCGTCGAGCACCACGTACTCGACCTGGTTGAGGACCGCGTTCTTCGCTTCGATGTGGTCCAGCAGCCGGCCGGGCGTGGCGACCAGCACCTCGACGCCCTTCTTGAGTTCGAGCGTCTGCGGCTTCATGTCGATGCCGCCGAAGACGACCGCGCTGCGCAGGTTGGTGTACTTGGCGTAGAGCTTGACCTGCTGCGCGACCTGATCGGCCAGTTCGCGCGTGGGAAGCAGCACCAGCGCGCGCACCGGATGCCGCGCGGGCGAGGTCGAGGTGTTCTCGTGCTTGAGCATCCGTTGCAGGAGCGGCAGCGAGAAGGCGGCCGTCTTGCCGGTGCCCGTTTGTGCCGCGCCCATCACGTCCTGACCCGACAGGACCACCGGAATGGCCTGTTCCTGGATGGGCGTCATGGTCTCGTAGCCCATTTCGGCTACGGCACGCGCCAGGGGTTCGGCCAGGGAAAGATTGGAGAAGGAGCTTGTCATGAAGCCTGCTATTGTCGCACCCCTGAAGAAAAGAGGCTCCCCCCCAGCCTACGCGCACTTCGTGTCGCTTCTGCTACCCCCCTTCGGGGGGCGGGCCGGCCGCTTCGGGCGGCCGGGCGCGGCGGCCCCCTTGAATGGGGTCGGGCCCTGGACGCGGCGGGCCCCTGGAATGGGGTCGGCCGCCTAGAGGTTCCTGGTTCCGAACGTGTCGCAGTCCTGGATATTGCCGGTCTTGTAGCCGGCGCCGAACCAGCGCTGGCGCTGGGCGCTGGAGCCGTGCGTGAAGCTGTCGGGCACCACGGCCCGGCCGGCGGAGCGCTGCAGGGCGTCGTCGCCGATCTTCTGGGCGGCATTCATGGCGGCCTCGATGTCGCCCGGATCGAGCCATTGCTTCGACTCCTGCGAATGGTGGGCCCAGACGCCCGCGAAGCAGTCGGCCTGGAGCTCGACGCGCACGCTGATCGCGTTGGCCTGCGTCTGGCTCATCCGGCCGCGGGCCTGGTCGACCTTGGCCGTGATGCCCAGCTCGTCCTGCACGTGGTGGCCGACCTCGTGCGCGATGACATAGGCCTGTGCGAACACGCCCGGCGCGCCCAGCTGGTTCCTGAGCGTGTCGTAGAAGCCGAGGTCGATGTAGACCTTCTTGTCGCCGGGGCAGTAGAACGGCCCCATGGCCGACTGGCCCGTGCCGCAGGCCGTCGGCGTGGCATTGCGGAACAGCACCAGGCGCGTGGGCGTGTAGGTGCCGCCATTGCGGCGAAAGATGTCGGTCCACACGACTTCGGTGTTCTTCAGGATGGTGGAAACGAAGGCGGCCTGCTGGTCGTTGGGCGGCGGCTTGTGCGCCGGCCCCTGTTGCTGCACCTGCGGGGCCGGCCCGCCGCCGCTCAGCAGGCCCAGCACCGTGAGCGGGTTGATGCCGAAGACCCAGCCGGCGATCAGGGCCACCACGACAGTGCCGATGCCCACGCTGCGTCCACCGATCGGAAAGCCGCCAAAGCCCCCGCCGCCACCGCCGCCGTCGTCGCGACGGTCCTCGACGTTATCGGATTGTTCGTTGCCTTCCCACCTCATGACACGCTCTCCTCGCCGCCTCCACGGCGGCAGTCGCACGGATGGTACGCGCTCAGCGCGAAAGCACGAATCCGATGCGCACGACACCGTCTCCGGCGGGTTGCGGGGCCTGCGCCGCAAGATTGGCGGCACCCCCGCCGGCGCGCGCCGACGGCGATTCCGGCGCGGACACCGGTGCCTTGGCGTAGTACGCCTGGGCCTTCTGCACCTGGGAACGGGTGACCATCACCATCGCCGCCACCTGCGCCAGCACGACGGCCGCCAGGACGGCCAGCAGCAGCAGATGATAGGGACGCATTTCGCGCAGGCTCTGGAAGCTCGACATGTTCTCGCTCCTTGGTCGCGCCTCGGGCGCGGGAATATGGAATGGGAACGAATGTGCCGCCGCGCGGCGTGCCGCGCAGCGCCCGCCGCGCGCGAACCGGTGTAGGACCGCGCCGGGGCCCGGCCCGGGGCCTCATGCCGGGGCCCTATGCCTTGGGCAGCGTGACGCCGGTCTGGCCCTGGTACTTGCCGCCGCGGTCCTTGTAGCTGACATCGCAGACTTCGTCGCTCTCGAAGAAGAGCACCTGCGCGCAGCCCTCGCCCGCGTAGATCTTGGCCGGCAGCGGCGTGGTGTTGCTGAACTCCAGCGTCACGTAGCCCTCCCACTCGGGCTCGAAGGGCGTGACGTTGACGATGATGCCGCAGCGCGCGTAGGTGCTCTTGCCCAGGCAGATGGTCAGCACGTTGCGCGGGATGCGGAAGTACTCGACCGTGCGCGCCAGCGCGAAGCTGTTGGGCGGGATGATGCAGCTGTCGCCGTGGAAGTCGACGAAGCTCTTCTCGTCGAAGTTCTTCGGGTCGACCACCGTGCTGTGGATGTTGGTGAAGACCTTGAACTCGGGCGCGCAGCGGATGTCGTAGCCGTAGCTGGAGGTGCCGTAGCTGATGATCCGGTGGCCGTCCCGCTCGCGGATCTGGCCGGGCTCGAAGGGCTCGATCATGCCGCTCTTCTCGGCCATGCGCCGTATCCACTTGTCGCTCTTGATGCTCATGTCGCAGGGTCCTTCCTAGGGGCCGCTATTCTAGGCAGGCCTGGGAGATCACCGTCCGCTCGATCAGCCTGTCGTCGCCCAGGACGATCATCGCGAACAGCAGTTCCTCGAGATTGTTCGCCAGCGATGTCTTGCGCGCCAGCAGCGGCGTCGCCTTGGGGTCGATCACCACGAAGTCCGCCTCGCAGCCCGGCTGCAGGTTGCCGATGACGCCCTCGAGCCCGAGCGCGAGCGCCGCCCCGCCCGTGTGCCGCCACCAGAGCTGCGAGGGCGGGATGCTGATGCCCGGCTTGGTCTGGCCCTCGCGCCCAACGTAGTAGGCCGCCAGCATGGTCGCGAAGGGACTGAAGCTGGTGCCGCCGCCCACGTCGCTCGCCAGCCCGTAGCGGTAGCCGACGCGGTCGGCCCCCTCGAAGTCGAAGAAGCCGCTGCCGAGGAACAGGTTGCTCGTCGGGCTGACGGCCGCGGCGGTGCGCGTCACCCGCATCATGTGGCGGTCGGCGTCGTCGAAGTGGATGCAGTGCGCGTACACGGCACGCTCGCGCATCAGGCCGAAGCCCGCGTACACGTCCAGGTAGGAGCGCGCGCCCGGGAAGAGCTCGCGCGCCCACCGCACCTCGTCCTTGTTCTCCGCCACGTGCGAATGGATCCAGGTGTCGGGATACTTCGCGGCCAGTTCCCCCGCGCCTCGCAACTGGGCATCGGTGCTGGTCGGCGCGAAGCGCGGCGTGATGGCATAGCCCAGGCGGTCGACCTTGTGCCAGCGGCGGATCAGCGACTCGGTATCGATCAGGCTTTGGTCAGTCTGGTCGCGTACACCTTCGGGCGAATGACGATCCTGCAGCACCTTGCCCGTGATCATGCGCAGTTGCCGGCGCTGCGCGGCCTCGAAGAAGGCCTGCACCGACTGCGGGTGCGAGGTCGCGAAGGTCAGCGCCGTGGTGACGCCGTTGCGCAGCAACTCGTCGAGGAAGACCTCCGCCACCTCGGCCGCATGCGCGGGGTCGGCAAAACGGCTCTCGGCTGGGAATGTGTAGTTCTCGAGCCAGGGCAGCAGCCCCTCCGAGGGAGCCCCGATGATGTCGGTCTGCGGGAAGTGGATGTGCATGTCGACGAAGCCCGGCGCCATGATCCGTCCCGGCCAGTGCGTGACGGCCAGGCCCGGATGGCGAGCCGCCACCGCGGCGAAGGCGCCGGCATCCACCACGCGCCGGCGGCCGCCCGCATCGGGGCCGACGACGAGCAGGCCGTCCTCGTCGAAGACGGGACGGCCGGCATCGTCGAATCGCAGAAGTGAGGCGCGGTACGCTTGCATGGGCAGGGAGAGTAAGGCAGCCGCAATGGTATGCAATGTGCTTCCCCATATGGGCTCTATATTGCCAAGCTGGGATGATGCGGCAAGCCGTTGCCGGCCCGACATTGCGCTCGAACATAATTCCACCCACATCTTCCGAGGAAAAGCAATGAATTCACGCGACGCCGCCAGGAGCGCCCAGACACGATGAAAGTGCTTCTCATCGGGAACTACGTCCCGGACGGCCAGACCAGCATGCTCGCGTTCCGGCGCGTCCTCGAACGCGAGCTCCCCCGCCTCGGCTGCGAATTGCGCGTCATCTCCCCACCCGAGCGCGTGCTCCGAGGTTCCTCCTCCTCGCGCTGGTGGAAGTGGTTGGGCTACGTGGACAAGTTCATCCTGTTCATTCCAGCCCTCGTGCGCGAGTCGCGCTGGGCCGACGTGGTGCACGTCGCCGATCACTCCAACGCCATGTACATCCGCTGGGTGAAGGCGAAGCCGAACGTCATCACCTGCCATGACGTGATCGCCGTGCAGGCCGCCAAGGGCATGATCGACGGCTGGAATGTCGGCTGGACCGGCAGGATCTTCCAGCGACTGATCTCCAACGGGCTGGCGCGCGCCGACCTGGTGGCCTGCGTCTCGCACCTGACTCGGCGTGAGCTGCTCGCATTGGGCCTGGCGGACGAGCGCAAGGTGACGACGGTGCTGAACGGGCTGAACGACGATTTCTCGCCCGTCCCGCCCGACGAGGCCGAGCGCCTCATCGCCCGCTTCGGCCTTTCGGCGCAGGACAAGTACCTGATTCACGTCGGCTGGGACCTGCCGCGCAAGAACCGCCGGGCCGTGCTCGAGGCCTTCATCGCGCTGCAGGAGCGCGCGGCCGCGGCAGGCAGGCCCGCGCCGATGCAGCAGTTGCTGTTCGTCGGCCCGGAACTCGTGCCCGAGATGGCCGACCTGGCGCGCCAGCACGGCGTCGCGGACCGCATCAAGACAGTGCAGGGGGTGTCGCACGAGGAGCTGCGCGCCCTCTATTCGAGCGCGGCGGCGCTGCTGTTCCCCTCGATCCAGGAAGGCTTCGGCTGGCCGGTGATCGAGGCACAGGCCTGCGGCTGCCCGGTCTTTACCTCCGACCTCGAGCCGATGAACGAGATCGGCGGCGAAGGAGCGGAGTATGTGGACCCCAACGACCCCGCGGCCATCGCCACCTCGATCGAGCGGGCCGCGCCGAGGCTGACCGAAATGCGCTGCCTGGGCCTTGCGAACGCCAAGCTCTACACCTCCACGCAGATGACGGCGAACTACATCGCGGCCTACCAGCGCGCCATCGACGAGCGCAAGAAGAACGACAAGGCAGGCGGATGAAGAAGCTGCTGGCGCTGGGCGTGGTGCTGCTGCCCTGGTCGATCAAGCGCTGGGTCCTGCGCCGCTTCTGGGGCTACGAGATCGCCGATGGCGCGCGCATCGGACTGTCCTACATCTTTCCCGAGCAGTTGATCATGGGCGAAGGCGCCTACATCGGTCACCTGAACGTTGCCATCCACCTGGGCCGCCTGGAGTGCGGCGCCCATTCGGTGATCGATCGTTCGAACTGGATCACCGGCCATCCGCCGAAGGGGGCGCACTTCACGCATCGCACGCAAAGGGAGCCCACGCTGGTGGTCGGCGAGCACGCGGCGATCACCAAGTCGCACATGATCGACTGCACGGACAAGATCGAGATCGGCCCCTTCACGACCATCGCGGGCTATCAATCGCAATTCATCACGCACGGCATCAACGTGGTCGACGGGCGACAGGACTGCAAGCCGATCCGCATCGGCGCCTACTGTCTCGTCGGGACGCGCGTGGCGGTCCTCGGCGGCGCGGCGCTGCCGGACCGCTCGGTGCTCGGCGCCGGCTCGGTGCTCAACAAGGCGCACGTCGAGGAATTCGCGGTCTACGCCGGCCAGCCCGCGGCGAAGGTCAAGGCCATCGACCCCGAAGCCGCGTACTTCCACCGCACCCGCGGCTTCGTGGACTGACGCGGGGTCGCGCTCAACGCGGCAGCCGGCCCTGCACGCCTTCGACCAGCCAGTTCATACGCAGGATCTGCTCGTCGCCGAGGCTCTGCCCCCTGGCGATCGCCACATGTCCCTCGTTGTCCCGCACGTCGGCCGCACCGGCGCGAAACGGCTGCAGCCTGCCGGCCGCGATGTCCTTCTGGCGTGACAGGACTTCGTCCCGCACGGCCTTCGGCACCTGGGGCCCGAAGTCGCCGACGCGGATCATTCCTTCCCTGACGCCGCCCCACACGTTGCCGCTCTTCCAGCCGCCGTCGAGCACGGCCCTCGCGCGCTGCGTGTAATAGCCGCCCCACTGGTGAGTGACCGCGATGATCTGCGCGTCGGGCGCGACCTTGCGCATGTCGGAGTGGTAGGCCACGGCCATCTTGCCGCGCTCCTGCGCCGCCGCCATCACCGCCGTCGAGCCTGTATGGAAGGCGATCACGTCGACGTCCTGGTTGAACAGGGTCATCGCGGCGTCGCGCTCCTTCGGCGGGTCGAACCACGTATCGAGCCAGACCACCTTGACCTGCGCCTTCGGATCGACCGAGCGCATGCCCAGCGCGAAGGCATTGATGCCCTGCAGCACCTCGGGAATCGGGAAGCCCGCCACGTAGCCCGCGGTGTGGGTCTTCGTCAGGCGCCCGGCGGCGATGCCGGCCAGGTAGCGGCCCTCGTAGTAGCGCGCGTTCGCGGTCGCGACGTTGGGCGCGGTCTTGTAGCCGGTGATCGATTCGAACTTCACATCGGGGAAGTCGCGCGCCACCTTGAGCGTCGGCTCCATGTAGCCGAAGCTGGGCGTGAAGATCAGCTTGTTGCCCTGGCGAGCCAGGTCGCGGATGACGCGCTCGGCGTCGGCGCCCTCCGGCACGTTCTCGACGAAGGTGGTCCGCACCTGGCCGGGTAGTGCAGCCTCGACGGCCTTGCGGCCCTCCTCATGCTGGCGCACCCAGCCCGCGTCGGTGATCGGCGCGACATACACGAAGCCGATCTTCAGCGGCTCCTTGGGTTGCGAGAAGGCGGGGGAGAAAAAACAGGCGGCGGCCAGCGCCAGAACGGCGCGGCCCGCGAGGTTTTTATACATGGTAGTCCTCTACATGGCCCCGAACGAAAAACGCCGCGGCGCCTGGAGCAACGGCGACGCAGCGTGATCATTGTCACATGTCCAGGACGATCAATTCGGGCAGCGCCGCGAATGCTGATCAATTGTCACAACTGACGCGATTGCGATATCACTCTTGCCGAAAATCCACCCCGTCGCGATGGCGAGATAACTCAATCAACGAACGTCCTCGCTATCCAGACAGGGTCGATTCATCGACACGTTCTCAATCAATCAATCAATCAGGGCTCCATGATTTTCAAGAAGACAATTCTGACTCTTTCGCTTTGCCTGGCATCGGGCTTGGCGCTCGCCGCGACCACCGAACCGGCCCCGAGCGCAACGCCGACCCCCACTGTCGAGGCCGAGCAGAATCTTGCGCAAGGCGCGCCCGCCTACACCCTGACCTGGGGCGAATCGACCGGGTCGGGCTTCATGTTCTATCCGGGTCTCTCCGACGGCATTCGCGCGCATGCCAACTCGGCAGCCGATGCGGAAAAGTGGGGCCCCGAACTGGGCTTCCAGATCCAGATGCACGTGGTGGACCACAACAACCTGGTCAAGCGGACCCTGAGCTTCCCGACCAAGAAGTACGCGAAGATCAACGTGGAAGTGTCGAAGACGGCGGGGCAGACGACCCGCAACTTCTACGGATACGAAGTCGTCGACCCGCAGAAGGAACCGGCCATCGTCGAGATCCAGGCCTTCAACATTCCGCAGGCATCTCCCGCGCCCTGACGGCCTGTCGCGCCGCCCCGTAAAGCGGCGGCGCATCGGCCGGCTGACACCCTATTCCGCCTCGATGCCCGCCGCTTTCACGATACGACCCCACTTCTGCGATTCCGCCGCCTGGAACTTCGCGAGTTCTTCCGGCGAAGTGGTGAACACCTCCGTGCCGCTCGGGTCGTAGAACGCGGTCTTCGCGGCCTGGCTGCGGGCCGCCTTCACCAGCAGCTCGTTGAGCCGCTTGACGACCGCCGGCGGCGTCTTCGCCGGCACATAGGCCGCGAACCAGTAGCCCATCTCGTAGCCCTTCACGCCGGCCTCGGCAATCGTCGGCACCTCCGGCGCCAGCGGCGAGCGCTGCGCGCCCGACACGCCCAGCGCGCGCAGCTTGCCTGACTTGACCTGCGGCAGGCCGGTCGCCGTGTCGGTGATCATCATGTCGATCTGGCCGCCCAGCAGGTCCGTGATGGCGAGCGGGTTGCTCTTGTACGGCACGTGCAGGAGCTTGATGCCGGCCATCTGCTGCAGCAGTTCGCCAGCCATGCGGCTCGACGAACTGCCGCTGCCGAAACTCAGCTTGCCCGGCTCCTTCTTCGCCAGCGCGATGAATTCCGCCACCGACTTGATCTGCGAGTTCGCATTGACCACCATGATCTGGCCACCCTTGCCGAGCGCAGTGACCGGACTGAAGTCCTTCACCGGGTCATAGGGCAGCTTCTTGTACAGGTGCTCGTTGGCGGCGTGCGTGGTGTTGGTGGTGATCAGCACCGTGTAGCCGTCGGCCGGCGCCTTGGCCACCTGCTGCGAAGCGATGAAGCCGCTCGCGCCTGCCTTGTCGTCGACCACCACCGGCTGCTTCGTCTCGGCCCCGACACCGTTGCCGATGGCGCGCGCGATCTGGTCGGTCGCGCTGCCGGCGGCGAAGGGAACGACGAAGGTGATGGCCTTCTCGGGGTAGGTCTGCGCCGTCGCGCCGGCCGCGGCCAGCAGCGCGGCGAAGGCCAGCGCGAGAGTTCGGAAGCGGGTCATGGATTTGTCTCCGGGATGAGTAAGTGGGTCAGTGAAGCGGGAACATCGACGGGCATGTCCAGCAAGAGAAAGGACAGCGCCTTGCCGTGCGCGTCGAGGTTCAGCGCGTCGTTGACGCCGCCGTCGAGCACGTCGTCGAGCACGAAGTTCATCGCCTGCAGCTTCGGCAGCAGGAAGCGCTGCACGCGGCTGGGCTGGCGGTACTGGAAGCGGGCGGCGACCGCCTCGGGCGTGATCTGCTCGACCAGCAAGGGGTAGAGATCCGGGTGCCAGGCGATCACGCTGATGTTGGAGCGGTCGCCCTTGTCGCCGGTGCGCCCGTGGGCGGCGCGAAAGAGCGGGACACGCAGCGATGGCGTCATGGCGCCTCCTCCAGCAGTTCGAAGCGCACCGGGACCCGATCCCGCGCCACCAGGCAGGAACGCGTGTTGAGCCGCGGGGTCAGCGCGGTGCGCACGCCGCCGCCGCCGGCGGGGCCGCAGGTGTAGAGCGCCATCACCTCGCGCGTGAGCCGTTCGGCTTCGCCGCGCTCGTCATGCGTGGCGGCCACGCGCAGCCGCACGTCGCGCGCGCCGCTGTCCGGCGTCGCGGCCAGTGCCCGGCCCGCGTCATCCGCGAAGATGCTGATCGCGCCGATCAGGTCGACCCGGAGATCGAGTCCGGCGAGGCGCCGTCGCAGGATGTCGGCCGCGAGTCGCGCGCGCGCCTCGGCGCGCGCGCCGGCGTAGGAGATCTCGCCTTCGGCGAGCCAACCGCCTTCGCAGCAGACGTTCACCTTGTACCGGTCGGGTCGCGCATGCCCACGCACGCCGGAGAGCGCGACGCGCCCGGTGCCGGCGGCCCGCACCTCGGCTTGCGAGATGTCGGCGACCACGTCGGGCGTCAGGTAGGCCGCGGGGTCGTGCACCTCGTAGAGCAGTTGCTCCCTCATCGTCGCTTCGCTCACCAGGCCGCCCGTGGCGTCGGCCTTGCCGAGGATGCAGCAACCGTCCTCGTCGATCTCGGCGATCGGAAAGCCCAGCGCATCCAGGCCCGGGACCTCCTTGTAGCCGGGATCGGCGAAGTAGCCTCCGCAGACCTGCGCCCCGCATTCCAGCAGGTGGCCCGCCATGGTGGCGCGGCCAAGGCGCTCCCAGTCGTCGGCGCGCCAGCCGAAGTGCGACATCGCCGGCCCCACGGTGAGCGAAGGGTCCGCCACGCGCCCGCAGACCACGATCTGCGCGCCGGCATCCAGCGCCGCCGCGATCGGCTCGGCGCCGATGTAGGCATTGGCGCTCACCAGCCGCATGCCGTCCATGGCCGCGCCGAGTTGTTCGCGCAGCAGCGCGCGATGGCCGGGCCCCGAGAGGTCGTCGCCTTCGACCACGGCGATGCGCGGGGCCGTCGCGCCGAGTTCGCGTGCCATGCGGGCGATGTGCCGCGCGGCCGCGCGCGGGTTCGCGGCGCCGAAATTGCTGACGATGCGGATGCCATGGGCCAGGCAGCGCGCCAGCACCGGGCGCAGCATGGCGTCGAGCAGGGGTTCGTAGCCCGCATCGGCATCCAGCTTGCGCCGCAGCTGCGCCAGGGCCAGTGTTCGCTCGGCCAGTGTCTCGAAGATCAGGAAGGCGCGCTGGTCCGGCGGGCCATGTCGCAACCGCGCGATGAGCGTGTCCACCACGGGCCCGGCGGCATCGGTGCGGTCGCCGGAAAAACCGGCCGCGCAGCCGACCAGCAAGGGGGATGAAGCTTGTGTGTGCATGTCTCCGGATCTCGTTCTACACAGAATGTAGGCTCGGGTGCTTCATCCGTGAAATCGAATTTTCGGATCGGCTCAGCTGGAATTCAGATCAATGGCACAACCCGACCTTTCCGCGCGCCAACTGCGCGCCTTTCTCGCGGTCACCGACCTGCGCAACTTCACGCGCGCCGCGCAGGCCTCGCATCTGTCGCAGCCGGCCTTCAGCGCACTGATCCGCACGCTGGAGAGCGCGGTGGGCGCGCGCCTGCTGGACCGGACCACGCGCAGCGTGCAGCTCACGCCGGAGGGCCGGCTCTTCGAGCCATCGGCGCGGCGCCTGCTCGCCGACATGGCCCGGGCGCTCGAAGACCTGGGCGACCACGTGGAGCGGCGCAAGGGGCGCGTGCACGTCGCGGCCCTGCCCTCCCTGGCCGCGGGCTGGCTGCCGGGCATCTTCGCCGCGTACCACGCCGCATGGCCGGGCATCGAGCTCGCCCTGAGCGACCTGCTTTCCGATGCCTGCTTCGACCTCGTGCGGGGCGGCCTGGCGGACTTCGCCCTGGCCTCGAGCGGCGCGCGCGCAGGGGACGCGGCGGAGCTTCGCATGCGGGTGCTGTTCGCCGATCGCTTCCATCTCGTGTGCCGCGCCGACCATCCCTTGGCCACCGAGCCGCGGCTGACCCTGCGCAAGCTGGCGCCTTGGCCCTTCATCCACATGGCCCGCAACAGCAGCGTGCGGCAGGCGCTGGAAGCGGCGCTGCACCCGCTCGTGATGAACACCGTGCTGGAAGTCGAGCAGCTGGCGACCGTGATGGGGATGGTCGAAGCCGGACTCGGCATCAGCGTGGTCCCGACGCTCACGCTCTACCAGTTCAGGCGAGAGACCATCGCGATCAGGCCGCTCTCCATCCCCAAGCTCACGCGCCGCATCTATCTGGTCCAGCGCAGGGAAGGCAGCCTGTCGGCCGCCGCGCAGGCGCTGCACGATCTCGTGGTGGCGCGGCTTGGGTCGCTTGCGGCTTAGCGGTTGCGGCGGCTCAGAAGATGCTGACGAATTGTCGTGAAACCGATTCCTGAATCGGATCGGCTGGAAGAATCGCCTCGCGCCGAGCGCGCCGACCCGGAAACTGGGCATGCGCCGGCATCGACGTCGTCAAGACGCGGCCGCGCAGCTGGCCGATCACGTCAACAACCATCACTCATCATCGTTCCATGATCTTCAAGAAATCCATCCTCGCGCTCTCAATGTCCGCCGCGTGCGCGCTGGCATCGGCGGCCCCTGCGACAACGACCGCAACCGCACCGGAAGCAGTCGCGAATCCAGCGACGGCAGCGACCACGCCCGCCGTTTCGGCCGCCGCTACCGAGACCAATATGCTGAAGGGCGTCCCCGCGTACCTGTTTACGACCAACAGCCATGAGCCCTTCATCCCGGGCTTCACCGCCTACACCCCCATGACCGACGGAGACCGTGTGCATCGCGGTTGGACGGGCACTGGAGCCTGGACGAACTTGACCACCAATCCGCACCTCTACGTGGTCGATGGAAGCGGGGCCATTTGCCTGGACAGATTCGGCAGCTGCCCCGGCACGGCCGGGCAAGGCGAGGTCGACATCAATACCATCGTGGTCTACTCGCGACAAGATGCCGCATCGCAACAAGAACCCTCCGACTCGGCCACCTTCACCGAACTGGGGGCTGTCGATTTCAAGATCTATGGCCAGCGCGATGTTGAGCCTGGCGTCACCTTCCCAACCACCCTGGATGCCGGGGGAACATTGATCGCAGCAGTCCAGGGCAACAACCTTGTGAAGCGGACCATCACCTTCCCAACGCAGAAAGTCTCGAAGATCGTCGTCACCGTCAATAAGGCGGCTGGTGGCCGTGTCCAAGCCCAGCCAGCCATCGTCGAAATCGAAGCCTTCAACCGCCCGACGACGACGACGACGCCTGCACCCTGAGCCTCTGAAGGAGGCGCAATGCCCCCTGGGCGCTGTGGCGTTGACCGCAGCGCTCGATATCCACAACTCCAACTGAGTGACGGCGGGTGTTCAGTCGCCGCAGACCGACGGCCGCGCGCGGCCTCACGGCACCGGAATTTCAGGCTTCTCTGTCAGCATTCCCGCCTCGCCGGCCGAAAATGGCTGACTCGGACGGTTCGCCTTCCCAGCCGACCAGATCTCGAGGTCGATAGCCTATGCCCAACAGGAACGCCCGCCGATCATCGAGATCGAGGGCTTCAACCGGCCGACGACGCCTGCCACGCCCTGATGCCAGCCCGCGTCGAGCGGCCTGAGACCACTCCAGGCTTCAAGGCCGCTCGCTCAGAACTCCGCCCATTCCTCCGTGGCGGCCGAAGCCAGCGCGGGCGGGGTCGCGGCGCCCGGCGCCTTGCGAAGCCGGGCCGGGGCTGCCGCGCCGGGCTTCGCGGCGACGGCGCGAGGCCGTGGCGTCCCGGGCACAGGCGCTGGCGTCGAGATGCCGGCCTCCACCTTGAACACGCTCACCGCCCGCACCAATCCGCCGGCCTGCTCCTGCAGCGATTGAGCCGCCGCGGAAGCCTCCTCGACCAACGCCGCATTCTGCTGGGTGACCTCGTCCATCTGCGAGATGGCCTGGTTGATCTGCTCGATGCCCGATGTCTGCTCCTGGCTCGCGGCCGTGATCTCGCCCATGATGTCGGTGACCCGGCGCACGCTGTCGACGATCTCTTCCATCGTCTTGCCCGCTTCGGCCACCTGCTTGCTGCCCTGCTCGACCTTGCCCACGGAGTCGTCGATCAGGCTCTTGATTTCCTTGGCGGCGGCCGCCGAGCGCTGCGCCAGACTGCGCACCTCTGAAGCCACGACGGCAAAGCCACGGCCCTGCTCGCCCGCGCGGGCGGCTTCGACGGCCGCGTTCAAGGCCAGGATGTTCGTCTGGAAGGCGATGCCGTCGATCACCCCGATGATGTCCACGATCTTGCGCGACGAGGTGTTGATCGAACCCATGGTGTCGACCACCTGAGAGACCACGCTGCCGCCCCTCATCGCCACTTCGGAGGCCGAGACGGCCAGCTGATTGGCCTGGCGCGCGTTGTCGGCGTTCTGCTTCACCGTGCTGGTGAGTTCTTCCATCGAGGCGGCCGTTTCCTCCAGCGAGCCCGCCTGCTCTTCGGTGCGCGAGGACAGGTCCTGGTTGCCGGAGGCGATCTGGCTCGACGCCGTCGCGATCGTGTCAGTGCCGTGGCGCACCTCGCCCACCACTTTGGCGAGACTGTCGTTCATCGCCTTCAGCGCCCGCAGCAGCATGCCGGTCTCGTCCGTCGTCCTCGCCTCGATGCGGCTGGTGAGATCGCCTCCGGCAACGGTCTGCGCAAGCTCCACCGCATCGCGCAGGGGGCGCGCCACGATGCGGGCCACCCAGAGCGCCAGGGCGATGCCGAGCACGATGCTTCCCGCCAGCAGGCCGAGGATCCAGGTCCTCGTCGATTCATAAAGAACGTCCGCGTCGTCGCTGGCCTTGTCGCCGCCTTCGACATTCACCTTCACGAGCTTGTCGATCATCGCGCCGATCTCGAGATTCAGGCGCAGCGACTCGCCCCGGGTCAGGGCCCTGGCTTCTTCGTTCTTCTCGGCGCGCGACGCGGCGATGATCTTTTCATGGAGCGGCGCGTAGGCCGCCATCGCGCTCACGAGCTGGGGATAGGTCTCCTTCTCCTCGGGCGTGGTGACGAGCTTCTGGTAGTCCGCAAGGTCCTTCTGCGCCTGCGTCCACAGCGTGTTCATCGACTTCTCGTAAGTGGCGAAGTCGGCCGGGTTGTCCGAGAGGATGTGCTGCAGTTCCTGCGTCCGATAGCGCGCCATGCCCGACTTCAGTTCGAGCAGCACGCGGGTGCTGGGCATCCAGTCCCTGGCAAGCTCCGTCGAGGCCTGGTTCACCTTCGCCAGCTCGATGACGGAGAAGATTCCGAGCAATGCGGTCAGCGCCAGCACGGCTACGAAGGAGATGAGCAACTTGGTTGCAATCCTGAGGTTGTAGAAGGCGGTCATGGCGCTCGCCCCCGCGCATGCGTATCTGTCATCTGGCTTCCGAGTCTGTTGATTGGCTGAACATGGGTGGCAGCGCAGAACTGCCCCACCCTGTTATCGGCAGCGAAGGCGAATTCTTGATGGTCGAGAACCGGAGTTTTCTTGCGAAGCTTTCTCGAAGATTCGCCCGCACGCCAGCCGCCGGAAGCCGAGGTCTTCGAAGGCGCGCTTCTCTCTTGCGCAAGCGCCGGATCAGCGCTGAAATGGAGCCTCGACAACCCAGGGAGGATCATCATGGACATCGTCCAGCACATCGCCGTGCCCGCCTTTATCGGCGCCGCCGCGCTCATGGGCGCCGGGCCCTCCGGCGCGACGCAGCTGCAATGCGAGCAGTTCATTTAGAGCAAGTACCACCTTCAACGGGTGGACGTGGAAGGCAATCTCTATCTTTCCGATGGCTGCCGGCTGGGTGCGAACCCAGGGGCGGGCTTCGTGGAAATCTGCCAGATCAATCTGGGGAAGGCGACACTGCCCGGCCACGCTCAAATGACGCAGGCGGACATCGTTACCGCGTGCCAGTACGCGCATGCACCGGCGTAACCGCCGCGCGAGGCAAGGCGGAGGCGACGCCAGTGCGCCGCCGCCGCCTCATCCCGCCGCGAAGACCTGATTCAAGCGATCGAGATAGCCGCGCTTGGCGGCGGCGTCCGCGAAGCTGGCTTCGAAGCTGTTGACCGCGAGTTGCCACGCGTGTTGCACCGTGAGCCCCGTGGCCGCGAAGGTCTGCAGGAAGTTCTCGTTCATGTAGCCACCGAAATAGGCCGGATCGTCCGAGTTGACGGTGGCGACCAGTCCCGCATCGAGCAGCGCGCGCAGGTTGTGCCGGGCGAGGTCGGGGAACACGCACAGCTTCAGGTTCGACAGCGGGCACACGGTCAGCGGAATGCGGTCCTGCGCGAGGCGCTTCATCAGGGCCGGGTCCTGGGTGCTCTGCACGCCATGGTCGATGCGCTCGACCTTCAGCACATCGAGCGCGCTCCACACATAGGCCGGCGGCCCCTCCTCGCCCGCATGCGCGACGAGATGAAAGCCCAGCTCGCGGCAGCGCGCGAACACGCGGGCGAACTTCTCGGGCGGGTGGCCGAGTTCGCTCGAATCGAGGCCCACGCCGATGAACTTGTCGCGAAAGGGCAGCGCCTGCTCCAGCGTGGCGAAGGCATCGTCCTCGCTGAGGTGGCGGAGAAAGCACAGGATCAGCGCGGCATCGACGCCCAGCTTCTGCCCGGCGTCCACGCAGGCGCGGTGCAGGCCGTCGATCACGGTCTTCATCGCCACGCCGCGCTCGGTGTGCGTCTGCGGGTCGAAGAACATCTCGGTGCGCACCACGTTGTCGGCGGCCGCGCGTTCGAGGTAGGCCCAGGCCATGTCGTAGAAGTCCTGCTCCTTCAGCAGCACGCTGGCGCCGGCGTAGTAGATGTCCAGGAAGCTCTGCAGGTTGGTGAAGGCGTAGGCGCGGCGCAGCTCCTCGACGCTCGCATAGGGAATGGCCACGCCGTTGCGCCGCGCGAGCGCGAAGATCAGCTCGGGTTCGAGCGAGCCTTCGATGTGGATGTGCAGCTCGGCCTTGGGCATGCGCCGCAGCAGTTCGGGCAGGCGCTCGGCCGCAATGTGGTCGAAGCGCGGAGCGTCGGTCGTGTTCATCAGGAGAAGACTCCGAAAGTGATGCCGCGCATCTCGATGGCGGCGGTCTGTGGAAGAAGCCCGGTCCTCCAACGAAAAAGGGTTGCCACGGGGCAACCCTTCGCGCCGGAGATCCCGGACTGCCGTGCGAATTACTTCTTGTCGCCGCCGGGCACCTTGCCTTCGACGCCCTTGACGTAGAAGTTCACGCCCGAGAGGAACTTGTCGTCGGCGACCGTGTCCTTGGCGACCACTTCCTTGCCGTCCTGGCCGAGGATCGGGCCCTTCCAGATCGCGAAGCTGCCGTCCTTCAGGCCCTTCTTGATCTCATCGATCCTGGCCTTGGTGGCGGCCGGCACGTCATCGGCGATGGAGACCATGTCGATGGCGCCCTCCTTCACGCCCCACCAGCTCTGGCCCGTCGTCCACTTGCCGTCCAGCACGTCCTGCGTGGCCTTGATGTAGTACGGGCCCCAGTTGATCACGGCCGAGCCCAGGTGGGCCTTAGGACCATAGGCGGTCATGTCCGAATCCCAGCCGAAGGCGCGCTTGCCTTTTTCCTGCGCGGTCTTGAGCACGGCCGGCGAATCGGTGTTCTGGAACAGCACGTCCGCGCCGCCGTTGATGAGGGCCGTGGCGGCCTCGGTCTCCTTCGGCGGGCTGAACCATTCGTTGACCCACACCACCTTGGTCGTGATCTTCGGGTTGACCGACTGCGCGCCCAGCGTGAAGCTGTTGATGTTGCGCAGCACTTCGGGGATCGGCACCGAGCCGACCACGCCCAGCGTGTTGGTCTTGGTCATCGCGCCGGCGATGACGCCCGCCATGTACGCGCCCTCGTAGGTGCGGCTGTCGTAGGTGCGCATGTTCTCGGCGGTCTTGTAGCCGGTGGCATGCTCGAACTTGACGTCCTTGTTGTCGGCCGCGACCTTGAGCATCGGCTCCATGTAGCCGAAGGTGGTGCCGAAGATCAGCTTGTTGCCCTGGCTCACCATGTCGCGGAACACGCGCTCGGCGTCGGCCGACTCGGGCACGCTCTCGACGAAGGTGGTCTTGATCTTGTCGCCGAATTCCTTCTCGAGCGCCTTGCGGCCGTTGTCGTGCGCGAAGGACCAGCCGCCGTCGCCCACCGGGCCGACATAGGCGAAGGCGATGTTCAGGGGCGCCGCGGGCGCCGGAGCCGCCGCCGTCGGTGCCGGGGCGGCGGGCGCCGCGGCCGGGGCCGCCGCCTCTTCCTTCTTGCCGCAGCCGACCAGCGCGGCCGAAGCCACCGCCGAGAGGGCGACCAGTTTGAGCAGGGAACGCTTGTTCAGGTTATTCATTGTCAGGAATCCTCAAAGGACAGGTTGGCGACGCACGGAAACTAAACCAGGATTATGAGCCGGGGTAGAAGGGTTTCCCGATGGAAGCCGGCATGTTGATGCGGATGAACGCGGGGTTGCGCGAGATCAGCGCCAGCACCACGATCGGCGCGATGTAGGTCAGCATGCTCAGGAACTGGCTGGGCACGTTGACGCCCGTGCTCTGCAGGTAGAACCCGAGCATCGAGACGCCGCCGAACAGGTAGGCCCCGAGCAGCACGCGCACCGGCCGCCAGGTCGCGAAGGTGGTGAGCGCCAGCGCGATCCAGCCGCGGCCCGCGACCATGCCCTCGACCCACAGCGGCGTGTAGACCGTCGACAGGTAGGCGCCCGCCAGCCCGCACAGCGCGCCGCCGGCGATCACGGCCACGAAGCGGATGCGCCGCACCGGATAGCCCAGCGCATGCGAGGACTCCGGCGACTCGCCGACCGAGCGCAGCACCAGGCCGGCGCGCGTGCGGTAGAGGAACCAGATCAGGCCGAAGGTGAGCGCCACCGCGAAATACACCATCGGGTGGTGCCTGAACAGCGCCGGCCCGACGAGCGGAATGTCGCCCAGCACGGGGATGGCGTACGAGACGCTTTCCGGCAGCTTGGCCTGCACGAAATTGATGCCCGCGAAGGCCGAGAAGCCGACGCCGAAGAGACTGAGCGCG
Organism: Variovorax sp. 01T432; assembly: GCF_056398605.1. Classification (NCBI taxonomy): domain Bacteria; kingdom Pseudomonadati; phylum Pseudomonadota; class Betaproteobacteria; order Burkholderiales; family Comamonadaceae; genus Variovorax; species Variovorax sp. 01T432. The sequence continues at coordinate 53,875 of NZ_JBFTPS010000035.1, read as the reverse complement.
AGCCCGGTCGCGTACTGGTTGGTGTTGAGCCAGATCACCAGCACGCCGAAGAAGGCCGCGAGCACCGCGCCGGCCAGCATGCCGGCCAGGAAGCCGAGCCAGTGGTTGTGCGTGGTCGCCACGGTGGCGAAGCCCGCGATGGCGGCGCACAGCATCATGCCCTCGGCGCCGAGGTTGACGATGCCGGCCTTCTCGTTGATCAGCAGGCCCAGCGCCGCGATCGCGAGCACGGTGCCGGCGCTGAGCGTGGAGCCCAGCAAAAGTGCGTAGCTTTCCATCATGCAACTCCTTCGACGACGGGGGGCGCCACCGGGGCGGTGAGCGGGGTGCTGGCTTGCAGCGACGAGGTGCCCGCCTGCGGCGCCGTCTCGGCGGCGGGCTTGGGCGCGGCCTTGCGCCGGATGCGGTAGGCGATCAGCGTGTCGCAGGCCAGCAGCGTGAACAGCAGCAGGCCCTGGAACACGCCGGTCAGCGACTTGGGCAGCCCGAGCCGCGACTGCGCGAGTTCGCCGCCGATGTAGAACATGCTCATCAGGATCGCCGAGAAGACCATGCCCACCGGATGCAGCCGCCCGACGAAGGCCACGATGATCGCGGCGAAGCCGTAGCCCGCCGGCACATAGGGCGTGAGCTGCCCGATCGGGCCCGCCACTTCGAGCGCGCCCGCCAGGCCCGCCGCGCCGCCGGAGGTCAGCAGTGCGATCCACACCGCGCGCCGGGCGGAGAAGCCCGCATAGCGCGCGGCCGCCGGCGCCAGGCCGCCGACCTGCTGCGCGAAGCCGGCCCGCGTGCGGAACAGGAACACATAGAGCGCCCCCACGCCGACCAGCGCGATCACCAGCCCGATGCTGACCCGCGAGCCCTTGATAAGCCGCGGAATCTGCGTCACCGCCTCGAAGGTCTTGGTCTGCGGGAAGTTGTAGCCCAGCGGGTCCTTCCACGGCCCGTAGACCATGTAGCCCAGCAGCAGCGTCGCCACGTAGACCAGCATCAGGCTCACCAGGATCTCGTTGGCGTTGAACTTGTCGCGCAGGAAGGCGACGATGCCCGCCCACACCATGCCGCCGACGATACCGGCGGCCAGGATGGCGGCCACGATCCACTGCCCCGTGTTCTTGTCCGCCAGCAGCGCGACACCGCCGGCCGCGATGGCGCCGAAGACGAACTGCCCCTCGGCGCCGATGTTCCACACGTTGGAGCGAAAGCACACCGCCAGCCCGAGCGCGATGATCAGCAGCGGCGTGGCCTTCACCATCAGCTCGCCGAGCGCGTAGCCGCTCTTGATCGGCTCCCAGAAGAAGACCGCGAGGCCCTTCACCGGGTCCTTGCCCAGCAAGGCGAAGAGCGCCATGCCGATCAGCACCGTGACCAGCAGCGCCAGGATGGGCGAGCCGTAGCTCCAGAAGCGCGAGAGCTGCGGGCGGGGTTCGAGCTTAAGCATGGGCCACCTCCTTGGATTCGTTCGTGCGGGTCCACAGGCCGCTCATCCACTCGCCGATCTGCGGCACCGTGGCCGCGGCGCGGTCGATCGAGGGCGAGAGCCGGCCCTTGGCAATGACGTACAGGCGGTCGCTGATCTCGAAGAGCTCGTCGAGCTCCTCGCTGACCACCAGCACCGCGCAGCCGGCGTCGCGCAGCGCGAGGATCTCGCCGCGGATCAGCGCCGCGGCGCCGACGTCCACGCCCCAGGTCGGCTGCGAGACGATGAAGACCTTCGGGTTGGCGTCGATCTCGCGCCCGACGATGAACTTCTGCAGGTTGCCGCCCGAGAGCGACCGCGCCGCGGCGTCCGGGCCGCCGGCCTTGACATTGAAGCGCTTGATGATGTCGCTGGCCTGCTGGCGCAGCGCGCCGGCGCGGATCCAGCCGCCCTTGCCCACCGCGTCGCCGCGCGTGAGCAGCAGGTTGTGCGCGAGCCCCAGCGTCGGCACCGCGCCGCGCCCCAGGCGCTCTTCCGGCACGAAGTGCAGGCCGAGCGCGCGGCGCCTGCGCGGCCTGAATTGCGCGGCCTTCTGGCTCAGCACCTCGATCATCGCGGGCTGGGCGCGCGTGTCCTCGCCCGAAAGCGCGTAGAGCAGCTCCTTCTGCCCGTTGCCCGACACCCCGGCGATGCCGACCACTTCGCCCGCGCGCACCTGCAGCGAGATGCCGTCGAGATCGACCCCGAACTGGTCCTCGCGCGCCAGCGTCAACCCCTTGACCTCCAGCGCCACATCCCCCGCGCGCACCGGCCGGTGCTGCAGCGGCGGCGGCTCCGCGCCGATCATCAGGCGCGACAGCGACTCGTTGCTCTCGTTCTGCGGGTTGCACACCCCTGTGACCTTGCCGCCGCGCAGCACCGTGCAGGCGGTGCACAGCTCGCGGATCTCGTGCAGCTTGTGGCTGATGTAGAGGATGCTGCAACCCTCGGAGGCCAGCTTCTTCAGCACGACGAAGAGCTTGACGACGGCCTGCGGCGTCAGCACCGAGGTGGGCTCGTCGAGGATCAGCAGCTTGGGGTCGGTCAGCAGCGCGCGGATGATCTCGACGCGCTGCATCTCGCCGACGGAGAGCGTGTGGACCGGGCGCGAGGGGTCGATGTCCAGCCCGTACTCCGAGGCCTTGGCCGTGATGCGGCGCTCGACCTCGGCCAGCGCCAGGCTCTTCTCCAGCCCCAGCCAGACGTTCTCGGCCACGGTGAGCGTATCGAACAGGCTGAAGTGCTGGAACACCATGCTGATCCCCAGCGCCCTCGCCTCCTGCGGATTTCGCACGTTGACCGGCTGGCCGTTGAACATCACGCTGCCTTCATCGGGCTTGACCGAGCCGTAGATGATCTTCATCAGCGTGGACTTGCCGGCGCCGTTTTCGCCGAGTACCGCATGGGTTTCGCCGGGCGCCACCGTGAGCGAGACGTCGCTGTTGGCGACCACCGCGGGATAGCGCTTGGTGATGTGCGAGAGCTGGAGTCTGTGGATTGTCATGCCTGTGCCTGGCCTTCGTGGTTGTCCGGGGATGGGATCTGGTTTCGAATCAGTCTGCACCGCCGGCGGGCCCGGCCGCCTCGGTGGTTGCGCCAATGGGCCGCAGCGAGGCCGCGACCGCCTTGATCCGGTCGCGCAGCCAGCGCGCGGAGCTCGACGAGTGGGTGCGCTCGTGCCAGAGCTGGTAGTACATGAGGCGCGGCAGGGCCACCGGGCACTCGAGGATCTTCACCGGCAGCCGCTCGACGAAGCGTTCGCAGTACTGCCGCCCGGTCGTCAGCACCAGCAGGCTGGAGGCGACCATGTCCGGGATGAGGCCGAAGTGCGCGCAGCGCGCCGTGATGTTGCGCTGCATGTTCAGCTCGTCGAGCATCTGGTCGATGATCCCGCGCGCGCCCGGGTGCATGGGCGTCGGCGCGATGTGCTCGGAGGCGAGCCAGGTGTCGGTGTCCCAGCCGCGGCGCACGGCCGGATGCTCCTTGTTGACCAGCGAGACGATCTCGTCGCCGAAGAGCCGCGCCATGTGCAGGTCTTCCGGCGGCTTGAGCCAGTTGCCGACCACCAGGTCCACGTGGCCGAGCGACAGGTGGGCGTGGTAGTCGGAGTCGGGCGACAGCGGGTGGATCTCGATCCCGCACAGCGGCGCGTTGCTCTTCACCTGCGACACCAGCATCGGCAGGAAGAGCGGGTCGAGGTAGTCGCTGGCGGCGATGCGGAAGGTGGTGACCGCCGTCCGGGGGTCGAAGCCGCGCGCGTCGCTGAACAGCACCTCGGCCGAGCGCAGGATGGCCGCGGAGGGCTCGATCATGCGCAGGCCGGCGTCGGTGGGCACCATGCCCGCGCCGGAGCGCACCAGCAGCGGGTCGCCGGCCAGCTCCCGCAGCCGCTTGAGGGCCGCGGAGACGGCGGGCTGGTACATGCCCAGGCGGATGGCGGCGCGCGAGACGCTGCGGTCGGTCAACACGGTATGAAGAACCCTGATGAGATGAAGATCGATCTTGTCGAAAAGCGCTTGGTCTCTCATGGCTGCCCACATATTCCTGGAATGTGCGGGCAGTTATACAGCGCTGCATTCACATGAACATGCCCTCAGGCCGCGCTTTCGGCCCCGGCCTGCACCGCGGTCAGCGCGCGCAGGATGGCCTCGCTGGTCGCCGGCGCCCGCAGCGGCGGGTCCACCCGGTGGCCGCCGACCGCCGAGACGGCATCGCGGATCGCGAAGAACACGGAAAAGGGCAGCAGCAGCGGCGGCTCGCCGACCGCCTTGCTGCGGTGGATCGAGTCCTCGAAGTTCTGCCCCTCGAAGAGCCGCACGTTGAACACCGGCGGGCAGTCGTTGGCCGTCGGGATCTTGTAGGTGCTGGGCGCGTGCGTGGTCAGCAGGCCGCTCTGCGGATGCCACACCAGCTCCTCGGTGGTCAGCCAGCCCATGCCCTGGATGAAGGCGCCCTCGATCTGGCCGATGTCGACGGCCGGATTCAGCGACTTGCCGGCGTCGTGCAGGATGTCGGCGCGCAGCAGCTTCCATTCGCCGGTGAGCGTGTCGACGACCACCTCGCTCACCGCCGCGCCGTAGGCGTAGTAGTAGAAGGGGCGGCCCTGCATGGTGTCCTTGTCCCAGCTCAGGCCCGGCGTGGCGTAGAAGCCGTCGGACCAGAGCTGCACGCGGTCGATGTAGGCCTCCCCGACGACGGTGGCAAAGGGCAGCGTGCGGCCGTTGACCTCGACCTTGTCGTTGGCGAAACGCACCGCCTGCGCCTCCCCGCCGTGGCGGCTCGCGGCGCAGGCGGCCAGGCGCTCGCGCAGCTTGCGCGCGGCGTCCTGCGCGGCCTTGCCGTTGAGGTCGGCGCCGGTGGAGGCGGCCGTGGCCGAGGTGTTGGCGACCTTCTCGGTGTCGGTGGCCGTGACGCGCACGCTCTCGAAGCTCACGCCCAGCTCGTGCGCCACGACCTGCGCCACCTTGGTGTTCAGGCCCTGCCCCATCTCGGTCCCGCCGTGGTTCACGAGGATGGAGCCGTCGGTGTAGATATGGACCAGCGCGCCGGCCTGGTTGAAGTGCTTGACGTTGAAGGAGATGCCGAACTTGAGCGGCGCCAGCGCGATGCCGCGCTTGAGCACCGGGCTCCTGGCGTTGAAGCCGGCGATCTCTTCCCGGCGCGCGCGGTAGTCGCTGCCGGTTTCGAGCTCGGCCACCAGCTCATGGATGATGTTGTCGCTGACCACGGCGCCGTAGGGCGTGACGTTGCGCTCTTCCTTGCCGTAGAAATTGATGCGCCGCACGTCCAGCGGGTCGCGCCCGAGCTCGCGCGCCACCGTGTCGAGGATGTTCTCGATCGCGATCGCGCCCTGCGGCCCGCCGAAGCCGCGGAAGGCCGTGTTGCTCTGCGTGTTGGTCTTGCCCGAATAGCCGTGCATGGCGACGTCGGGCAGCCAGTAGGCATTGTCGAAGTGGCACAGCGCGCGCGTCATCACCGGGCCCGACAGGTCCGCCGAATGGCCGGCGCGCGAGACCATGGTGATCTCCGCGCCCAGGATGCGGCCCTCGTCGTCGTAGCCGACTTCGTACTCGTACCAGAAGCAGTGGCGCCGCCCGGTGATGAGGAAGTCGTCGTCACGGTCGAGCCGCAGCTTGACGGGGCGCTTGAGCCTGCTGGCCGCCACCGCGGCCACGCAGGCGAAGAGCGCCGACTGCGACTCCTTGCCGCCGAATCCGCCCCCCATGCGCCGGCATTCGACGTGCACCTCGTTGGCATGCAGGTGCAGCGCGTGCGCCACCAGGTGCTGCATCTCGCTCGGGTGCTGGGTCGAGCAGTACACGTGCATCGCGCCGCCTTCCTTGGGGATGGCGTAGCTGATCTGGCCTTCGAGGTAGAACTGCTCCTGGCCGCCGACGTCCAGCGTGGCCTTCAGGCGGTGCGGCGCCCTGGCGATGGCGGCCTGCGCGCCGCCCTCGCTGGTGCTGCGCACCAGGTGCATCGGCGGCACCACGTACTGGCCCTTGGCGTGGGCTTGCTGGGGCGTGAGCACGGGCGGGGCCGACTCGATGTCCAGCGCGTCCTTCGCGCGGGCGGCGGCGCGGCGGGCCGCATCGCGCGTCCGGGCGATCACCGCGAACACCGGCTGGCCCAGGTAGCGGATGTCGCCGTCGCAGAGGATCGGGTCGTCGTGGACGATCGAGCCGCAGTCGTTGCTGCCCGGGATGTCGGCCGCCGTCAGCACCGCCACCACGCCGGGCATGGCGCGGATCGCCTCCAGCCTCAGGTCCTTGAGCCGTCCGTTGGCGACCGGCGAAAGGCCCAGCGCGCAGTGCAGCGTGCCCGCGAGCTCGGGAATATCGTCGATGTAGGTGGCCTCGCCGGCCACGTGGAGCTGCGCCGACTCGTGCGGCCGGCTGATGCCCACGCGGGCGCCGTCGTCGTGCGCCTTGGCTTCGGCGCGCTCGTCGATGCGCGCGGCGGTGTTCGTCAGGTAGTCGGCGAAGGCCTGCGCGGGTTGCAGCAATGCGGGATCGATGGGTTTGTTCATGTCAGGCTCCTTCCACGGCGGCGATGGCGGCGTGCGGCATCACGCTCCAGACGCTGGTCGCCTCGATCGGCAGCGGGTCTTGCGTGCGCGTCTCCAGCCACAGGCGCTGCAGCAGGTTCTGCGCCACCTGCAGGCGGTAGTCGGCGCTCGCGCGCATGTCGGTCAGCGGCTTGAAGTCCTGCGCCAGCGCAAGCTTGGCGGCGTTGACGCTGGCCTGCGTCCAGGGCTTGCCCAGCAGCGCGGCCTCGGCCTGCGCGCCGCGCTTGACGATCGCGGCCATGCCGCCGAAGGCGAGGCGCACCTCCTTGACCACCTCGCCGTCGAGCGCGATGGCAAAGCCGCCGCACAGGGCCGAGATGTCGCAGTCGAAGCGCTTGCTGATCTTGTAGGCCCGCACCTGGCGCTTCATCGCCGCGAGCGGCACGGCGATGCCCTGCACGAACTCGCCGGGCTCGAGCCGGTTCTTCATGTAGTCGAGGTAGAAATCGGGCAGCGGCATGCGGCGCACGCGTTCGCCGCGGCGCAGTTCGATCTCGGCATCGAGCGCCATCAGCACCGGCGGCGAATCGCCGATCGGCGAGCCGTTGGCGACGTTGCCGCCCATGGTGCCGGCGTTGCGGATCGGCGGCGAGGCAAAGCGCAGCCAGACCTCGCCCAGGGCCGGCACGCGCCGCGCGAGCGCGCCGAAGGCGGCTTCGAGCGAGGCGCCGGCGCCGATGTAGAGCTGCGGGCCCGAGGCCCCGCCGGCGCGCTCCTCGACCGTCTTCATCTCAGCCACGTCGCCGACGAAGATGATGTTGCCCAGGTCGCGGAACTGCTTGTTGACCCACAGGCCGACGTCGGTCGAGCCGGCCAGCAGTTGCGCGGCGGGCTTGGCTTCGCGCAGCGCGGCCAGTTCGGCCAGCGTGGACGGCGCGTGGAAATGGTCCATGCGCTGGCCCAGCGGCGCGGCGTAGCTGAAGGTGCCGTCGCGCCGCAGGCTCTCCAGGGCCTCGACCACGGGCTTCGTCGCCAGCCGCACGGCGGGCAGGTCGAACATGCGCTGGCCCGCGTCGAGGATCGGCCGGTAGCCGGTGCAGCGGCACAGGTTGCCCGACAGCTCGTCGGCCAGTGCCTGGCGCGTCGGCCGCGTGCCCTCGGTCTGGTGGTGTTCGTACGCGGACCACAGCGACATCACGAAGCCGGGCGTGCAGAAGCCGCATTGGGACCCGTGGCAGTCGACCATCGCCTGCTGGACCGGGTGCAGGCGCTGCACCGGATGCTTGTCATGCGGCTGCGTGACCTGGCCCAGCCCGCACTGGGCCTTGAGGTCTTCGACCGTGAAGAGCGCCTTGCCGTGCAGCGTGGGCAGGAACTGGATGCAGGCATTGACCGTCGACAGCCGCAGCCCCCCGACCGCATGGGCCTCGCCGGGCTCGGCCAACTCGCCGATCACCACCGTGCATGCACCGCAATCGCCCTCGTTGCAGCCTTCCTTGGTGCCGGTGCAACGCGCGTCCTCGCGCAGCCAGTCGAGGACCGAACGGGTCGGATGGACGCCATCGACGTCGACGATCCGGCCGCCGTGGAAGAAGCGGATGGGTTGGGTGCTCGGGGTCATGCTCATGCTCGTGGGGCGACTCGTTGTTGCGCGGAAATGGACCAGGGCCTGAAGGTAGTGCGTTGCCGCACTCCACGCATACCATCGTGCCCATATTCCGTATGTGGGCGCCGGTATGCGAGGTACGGGGAAACCCTTGGAACTCAGAGCAATTGTCGCGCCATGGTGGCGCGCGGACCGGCGCTGCCGAGGCGCGACTCAGGCCGTCCCGTGCACCAGCCGCTCGAACACGTCCTCGGAGCCCATCTGCCCGCCCTTGAGCATGATCTCGACGCCGTCGAGCGAACGCGCATCGCTGTGCAGGCGGCACAGGGCGGTTCCGGGGCCGAGCGCCGCCAGGTAGGACAGGCCCCAGGCGTCGAGCGCCTGCACGGCATGGCTCGACGTGTCGCCGCCCGCGATGCCGACCCGGCGCAAGGGCGTATCGGCCAGCACGCGGGCCAGCAGGTCGGCGCAGGCCCGCGCGAGCTCGCGCGCATCGGCGCCGCCGCCGTCCGCCGGCGCCTGGCCGGGCCGATGCGTGCAGGCCAGCACGTTCCTGCCGCTGGCCAGGCGCGCCGCGATCTGCCGCGCCGCGGTCGCGCGCACGAGGGGATCCGGCCCCGCGAGCGAGCCCGCGTCGAGCCACACTTTCTCGAATGAGCGCGCGGCGGCGACCTGGCGTTCGGTCACGGGCGAGAGACTGCCGGCCAGCACCAGCACCGGGCCACGGGCCGGCGCGACCGCCGCGGGCGCGGGCGGGCGGGCGGCGAGCTGGGTGGCGATCGCCTGCACGACGCTGCTGGGCCCGACGGCGAGCAAGGGCGCCGCGCGAGCGCGCGACCACAGCGCCGCGCCGATCTCGGCGAGCTGCGCATCCTCGGCCACGTCGAAGAGAAGCGCCTCGGGCTCGTCCTGCAGCAGCGCCTCGATTTCCAGTTGCAGCGCCGCGAGGCCCTGGCCGTAGGCGGTGTAGGGCAGCGAGCGGATGTCCGCCAAGCCCTGCGGCGCCAGATGCCGTCGCAGGTCGGCCTCGTGCATGGGCGTGACCGGATGGCGGCTCATGGTCGGGTGGCGGTCGATGCGGTAGACCTGCGCGCCCGCGCCCGCCGCCGCGAACAGGTTGCCGAACAGGCAGTAGCGCCCGAGCTTCGGCTGCCCGCCGACGATGGCCGACCATGGTTGCGCGACCGACGCGCGCAGCGCGCCGACCGCCACGCCGATGCTGCCGATGCCGGGCGCGCTGTCGAAGGTGGAGCAGGTCTTGTAGTGCAGCACGCGCGCGCCGAGCGCCGTGAACAGCCGGCCCACCGGCGCCAGTTCCTCGCGCATCTCCTGCGGCTTCATGGCGCGCGCGGCGCCGGCGATGCCGATGCAGTCGAGCGGGCCCGCGCGCGCGAGCCGCGCGGCATCGGGCGGCTCGAGGAACAGCAGCGCGCGCAGCCCGGCCCGCGCGGCGGTGCCGAGCGTGTCGGTGGCGCCGGTGAAATCGTCGCCGTAGAAGAGGATCGCCGGCGCCGGGCTCATGCGCGGCCGAAGAATTCCAGCGCGCGCGCCAGTTCCGGCGCCTCGCGCGCCCGCTCGGCGAGCGCGACGCCCTCGCGCGCCGCGGCCCAGGCCTGGCGGATGCTCGCCACGCCGGCGGCCGCGCCATCCGGGTGCGCGAGGATGCCGCCGCCCGACATGAAGAGCAGGTCATCGGTGCCGACGGCCGACCAGGTCGCCGGCACCGTGCCGGCCCACTGCCCCGAGGAGAACGCCGGCATCACCCGATCGTCGATCTCCCCGGCCAGCGGCGTGAGGCAGTCCCTGGCCGACTCGACGACCTCGCTGTCGGCCTGGGCGAACTTGCCTTGCAGCCCATGCACGTGCATGTGGTCCACGCCGGCCAGCCGCCAGAGGGTCTGGTAGGCCTGGAAGGAGATGCCCAGCAGCGGGTGGCGCGACAGCGCGCCGTAGCCGTTGCGGTGGCCGTGCAGGGCGAGCGGCGTATGGCGGCGCAGCGTCTGCACGGCGGAGAAGCCGCACCAGTTCAGGCTCGCCATCACGCAGCTTCCGCCCTCGCGCTCGACCAGGTCGGCATGGCGGCGCATGGCATCGGTCTCGTCGGTGATGTTGAAGGCGACCATCACGCGCCGGCCGGTGCGCTGCTCGTGCGCGCGCACCACCGCCATCACGGCCGGCACGCGTTCGGCCAGCGGCGCGTGCGCCGGGTCGGCCGACACCTCGTCGTCCTTGATGAAGTCGACACCGGCGGCGCACAGGCGGCCGACCAGCGCCGCCGTCTGCGCCGCCGACAAGCCGACATTGGGCTTGATGATGGTGCCGACCAGCGCGCCCCGCGCCACGCCGACGGCGCGCCGTGTGCCCGCCATGCCGACGCGAGGCAGCTCGAAGCGCGCGCGGTAGGCGGCCGGCAGCCGCATCGATTCGAGGCGCATGCCCGTGACCTCGCCGAGGTCGTAGAGGTTGCCCGCCACTGTCGCGGCCAGCGTCGGCAGGTTGGCGCCGATGTTCGCGAGCGGAAAGGAGATGCCGATGCGCGCGCGCCGCCACGGCCCGCCCGTCTTCCCGCGGTCGAGGAGGGCGTTGGGCAGCGAGGGCGTCTCGGCCGGCGCCAGCTCCAGCACCGATTCGACCGTGGCGCGCGAGCGCCCGCGCAGCTCGTCGGTCTCGCCCTCGACCCGCACGAAGGTGCCGCTCGACTGCTCGCCGGCCATGACCTGCGCGACCTCGGCCGGATCGAGCGGCGTCTCGATCAGGTAGTGCGCCAGCAGGTGATCGGGTCGGGGCGTCACAGCAGGCCCAGGTCCGGAAAGGGCCGCACCGGGTCGAGGCCGTCCCAGCCCTGGGACGACGCGCGGATGAGGTCGAACATCCGGCCCTTGGGCCCCGCCACTTCCGACAGCTCGATCACGGTGCCCGGGTGGTATTCCGTGTCGAAGTAGATGAAGCGCCCGCGCTCGCCCACCTCGCCGCTCATCACCGGCTTGAAGCCCTGGCGCTGCAGGCGTTCCAGGTCGGCGTCGTAGTCGGCGGTCCAGTAGGCGACGTGCTGCAGGCCCGTGCGGCCGGCTTGCAGGAAATCGCGGTACATCGAAGGCACGTCGTTGCGCGTCTGGATCAGCTCGACCTGCACGAAGCCCGAGTTGGCGAGCGCCACCGAGTTGTGCGGCGCATGCGACTCGCCCCGGTAGCGATAGTTCTCGATCGGCACCTTGGGGTTGTAGAACCACGGGCCGACGCCGAGCGTCTGGCTCCAGTGGTTCATGGCGGCTTCGATGTCGTGCACGACGTAGCCCAGTTGGCGAATCTCGCCGAGGAATCGACTCATGAATAGCTCCAAGGAAAAGTGACGCCGCGCGTCGAGCGGGCAAAGCCGGGAACGCCGCGGCCCGGCTCCGCCGGTCCGCAGGAGGCGCTTCGGGGGTGTTTCATTTCAGGAATCCGATGGAGAGCCAGGGGATCGCCGCGACCAGGACCAGCCCCACCAGCAGCGCCAGCATGTAGCCGCCGATGTGCTTGATGCCCTCGGCCGGATCGACCTTGCTGACCGCGCAGGCGCCGTAGTAGCCCACGCCGAAGGGCGGCGCGAACAGGCCGATGCCCATCGCGAAGATCACCACCATGGCGTAGTGCACCTCGTGCACGCCGGCGGCCTTGGCGATCGGGAACAGCAGCGGCCCGAAGAGCACGATCGCCGGGATGCCTTCGAGCACGCTGCCCAGCACGACGAAGGCGACGATCGACACCGCGAGAAAGCCGTAGGACCCGCCGGGGATGGCGCCCATCAGGCGCGCGAGATCCTGCGAGAAGCCCGATTGCGTGAGGCCCCAGGCCATGGCCGTCGCGCAGCCGACGATCAGGATGATCGCGCCCGAGAGCGAGGCCGTCTCCACCAGCATCGGCTTGAGCCGCCGCCAGTCGAACTTGCGGTACACCAGCAGCCCGATCAGCGTCGAGTAGACGATGCCGATGGTCGAGACCTCGGTGGCGGTCGCGACGCCTTCGACCACCGCGGCGCGGATCACGAAGGGCAGCAGCACGGCCGGCAGCGCGACCAGCAGCAGGCGGCCCACCTGGCGCCGGGTGTGCACCTCCACACCGCTCAGGTCCTCGCCACGATAGCGCCAGCGCACCACCAGGCACAGCGCGATGCCCAGCACCACCGCCGGCAGCAGGCCGCCGGTGAACAGCGCCGCGATCGAGATGCCGGTGACCGAGCCGATCGTGATCAGCACGATCGAAGGCGGGATCGTCTCCGTCTGCGCCCCGGTGGCCGACAGCAGCGCGACCAGGTCGCCCGGCTTGGCGCCGCGCTTCTTCATCTCCGGAAACAGCACCGGCGCGATGGCCGCCATGTCGGCCACCTTCGAGCCCGAGATGCCCGACACCAGGTACATCGCGCCGATCAGCACATACGAGAGCCCGCCCCGCACATGGCCCAGCAGGCTCGCCAGGAACTGGATCATGGCGCGCGCCATGCCCGTCATCTCGATCAGCGCGCCAAGGAAGATGAAGAGCGGCACCGCCAGCAGGATCAGGTGCGACATGCCCTCGTCCAGGCGCCCCACCATCACCAGCATCGGCGTGCGCGTGGTGAGCGCCAGGTAGCCGAAGGTCGCGAGCGCGAAGGAGAAGGCGATCGGCACGCCGGAGAACACCGTGGCGGCGACCACCACGACGAAGAAGATGACCAGGTTCAGCTTGCCGAGCGGCGCGAGCAAGGGGCCCGCCAGCCAGAACGCGCCCACCAGCGCGGCGATGCCCAGCACCGAGCACGCGATCTGGCGCCAGCCGCAGGTGCGCAGCAGGCGCAGCAGCGCCATCGCGATCATCAGGCCGACACCGACCGGGATCGCGGCCGCGCGCCAGACGTTGCTGATCTCCAGCGCCGGCGTGACGATGAAGGATTCCTCATGCGCGTAGTCGATCGCGGGCCAGGCGACCAGCACCAGGAAGGCCAGCGAGGCGGCGAGCGCCAGCGCGTCGATCATCGCGCGCGTCGCGGGCCGCACGCGGTCGACCAGCGCCGTCATGCGCATGTGCTCGCCGCGCCGCAGCGCCACCGCCGCGCCCAGCATCGACAGCCAGAGAAAGAGGATGGACGCCAGTTCGTCCGACCACACCAGCGGCGAGTGGAAGACGTAGCGCGCGGTGACGCCCGCGAACAGCACGCCGATCTCGGCCAGCACCAGCAGCGCCGCCACCGCCTCGACCGTCGCGCCCAGCCAGCCGTCGGCGCGGCGGGCCAGGTCGCTCAGTGCATTGGAAGGCAGGCCGAAGGACGCGGCCTCCAGGGTGGAACCGTGGGCCATCCGGATCAGGCGAGCTTGCCGACCGCGCCTTCGACCAGGGCCCAGGCCTCGTCGCCGAAGCGCCCCTTCCACTCGCCGTAGAAGCCGGATTCGCGCAGCTTGGCGCGGAAGGTATCCGAACTCGGCCGGTTGATGCTGAGTCCCTTGGCCTGCAGGTCGCCGACCACCGAGTCGTTGAGCTTGCGGATGTCGTCGCGCTGCTGCAGGCCGGCCTCGTTGATGGCGCGCGCGACGATGGTCTTCAGGTCGTCCGGCAGCGCCTCCCAGGCGCGGCCGTTGGCGACGAACCAGTAGCCGTCCCAGATGTGGTTGGTGAGCGAGCAGAACTTCTGCACCTCGTAGAGCTTGGCCACCTGGATGATGGGCAGCGGGTTCTCCTGCGCGTCGACGATCTTCGTCTGCAGGGCCGAGTACACCTCGCTGAACTGCAGGCTCGCGGGCGAGGCGCCCAGGCCCTTGAACATCGAGATCGACAGCGGACTCACCGGCACGCGGATCTTCAGGCCGTCCATGTCCTTCGCGTCGCCCACCGGCGCCTTGCTGCTGGTGGTCTGGCGAAAGCCGTTGTCCCACATCTTCTCGAAGGCGTAGAGCCGCGACTTGGCGATGGCGCCGCGTACGTGCGCGCCCAGCTTGCCGTCCATCGCGCTCCACACCTGGCCGTAGTCGGAGAAGGCGAAGCCCACGGCATTGATGGCCGCCACCGGCACCAGCGTGGCAATGACGAGGGCCGAGGGCGTGAAGAAGTCGATGCCGCCCGAGCGCACCTGCGCCAGCATGTCGGTGTCGCCGCCGAGCTGGTTGTTCGGAAAGATCTTGATCTCGACGCGGCCCTTGCTCTCCTTGAGGATGCGATCGGCCGCCTCCTGCGCGCGGATGTTCAGCGGATGGCTCAGGGGCAGATTGTTGCCGTACTTGTACGAGAACTCCGCGGCGCGCGCGATGCTCGGCAAGGCCGTCACGAGGCTCGCGGCGGGAAGGGCTGAAAGCGTGCGCAGGGCGCTGCGGCGGGTCATCGTCTGCATCTCTGTCTCCGTTGTGTTGATGATGCGATTTGATGCATCATTGGTCGAATTCCAAGCTGACGATAGGTTCAGCGTCTCCCATCGTCAAATCGGCTTTTGATGGTTTTTGATGTACACGGGTTAACCCTTTGCCTTCATCCCCACTGTCGCCTCCTCCCGCGACCGATGCCCGGCGCGCGCGCGTCGTCGACATCGCGCGCTCGGCCCGGGTGTCGACCGCCACCGTCGACCGCGTGCTCAACCGGCGCCCCGGCGTGCGGGATGCGACCGTGCACCGCGTGCTCAAGGCCGCGGCCGAGCTGGCCTACCTGCCCGAGACCGATCTCTACGCCGCGCTCGCGCCGCCGCCGCTGCGCCTGAGCTTCCTGCTGCCGGCGGGCACCAACCGCTTCATCCGCATGCTCGGCGACATGGTCGGCTATTCGCAGGAGCACTGGGCGCCCTTCAACGTGAAGTGCCGCGCCGAGTTCATCGAGAGCTTCAACCCGCAGGAGCTGGCCGCCGCGCTGCTGCGCCACGGCCAGCGCTCGGACGGCATCGCGATGATGGCGCTGGAGCATCCGGCGGTGCGCGAGGCCGTCGCCACGCTGGCGGCGCGCGGCGTTCCGGTGGTGACGCTGATCTCCGACCTCTCGAACTCGCAGCGCGCCGCCTACATCGGCCTGGACAACCGCGCGGCGGGCCGCACCGCGGGCTACCTGATCGGCCGCTTCATCGGCGCGCGCGCGGCGAAGGTCGCGCTCATCGCCGGCAGCCTGAGCTACAGCGCGCACGAGGAGCGCGAGGCCGGCTTCCTGCACGTGATCGAGGAGATGTTCGAGCGCCTGCAGGTGGTCGGCCTGCGCGAAGGCCAGGACGACGCCGAGAAGAACTACCGCCAGACCCTCTCGCTGCTCGACCAGCATCCGGAGCTGGCGGGCATCTACAACATCGGCGGCGCCTCCGACGGCGTGGCGCGCGCCCTCAAGCAGGCGGGCCGGGAGCACAAGGTGGTCTTCATCGGCCACGGCCTCACGCCCGACACGCGCGCGCTGCTGATCGACGGCAGCATGGACGCGGTGATCACCCAGAGCCCGCACAGCACGCTCATGAACTGCGTGCGCATCTTCACCAACCTGCGCGACCGGCGCGAGATCCAGAGCGGCGTGGAGAGCACGCGCAGCCAGGTGATCTTTCGCGAGAACCTGCCCTGAGCGCGCCGCCCGGAGCCTTCTGGCTTCGCGCGGCCTCCGCTAAGATGCGCCACTCCCATGGCTGCTCCTCGTCCACGCGCCCGTCCGCCGCGCCACCTCGTGTGGCTGCTGTGGATCGCCTTGCTGCTGCCGATCGCGCAGGCCGCCGCGGCCTGGCATGCGCAGTCGCACACGGCGCAGGAAATCAGCCACAGCGCCGACGCCCATGACAAGCAGGCGCCGCAGCCGGAGCGCTGCGACCTGTGCCTGACGGCGGCCGGCCTTCACGGCGGAGCGCTCCCGAGCGCCCTGCCCGTCGTTCCACGCCTGTCGATGCGGCACGAAGCGCCGCTCGCCGCCTTTGTCGGCACATGGCAGGAACGGCTCGCGCGCGCCTACGAAAGCCGCGCGCCCCCCGCCTCCTCGCTCTGATCCTTGACCGTGTGTCCGCCCCGCCGCAAGCGGGGTGGACGCGTTCATCGTCCTTGCCTGGAATGTCGACCTCATGCACACCCTTTCCCGGACCTGCCTTGCGCTGGCCCTGACCACGCCATGGGGCGCCATGGCGGCGCCCCCCTCGTCCGAAGTCGATGCGCTTCGGCAGGAAATCAACGCCATGCGCGCCGATTACGAGACGCGCCTGCAGGCGCTCGAACAACGCGTCAAGGCGGCGGAGGCGAGCGCATCCGCGGCCGCCGCCGCGCCCGCAAGCGCGCCCCCGGCTGCGAGCGCGCCGCCTGCCCAGGCGGTGGCCTCCTCCAGCGGCGGAGGCGGTGGCGCCAATGCCTTCAATCCGTCCCTGTCGCTGATTCTTTCGGGCGGCTACACCCGCACCACGCAGGACCCGGCGCGCTACGCGATCACCGGATTCCCGCTGCCGCCGGATGCCGAGATCGGCCCCGGCACGCGCGGCTTCAGCCTGTCGGAGACCGAGCTCGGCTTTGCCGCCAGCATCGACCCGTGGCTGCGCGGCGCGGCCAACATCGCGCTCGAGCCCGACAACTCGGTCTCGGTCGAAGAGGCCTTCGTGCAGACCACGTCGCTGGGCAACGGCCTTTCCGTCAAGGCCGGCCGCTTCTTCTCGGGCATCGGCTATCTCAACTCGCAGCACTCGCACACCTGGGACTTCGTCGACAACCCCCTGGCCTACCAGGCCATGCTCGGCACGCAGTACGGCGACGACGGCCTGCAGTTGACCTGGATCGCGCCCATCGACCAGTACATCGAATTCGGGGCCGAGCTGGGGCGAGGACGCAGCTTCCCCGGCGGGAACAACAACCGCAACGGTGCCGGCATGTCCGCGCTGACGCTGCACACCGGCGGCGACATCGGCGACAGCAACAACTGGCGCGCGGGCGTTTCCATGCTGAACACGAAGGCCACGGACCAGAGCCTGGTCGCGACGAACGCGGATGACACGTCCTTCGGCAGTGCCTTCAGCGGCAGCACGCGCGTGTGGATCCTCGACGGGGTGTGGAAATGGGCGCCGAACGGCAACGCGACGCGCACCAATTTCAAGCTGCAAGGCGAGTACCTGCGCAGCACGCGCAGCAGCGATCTGTCGACCGACGCCGGCATGCCCGGCGCCTTCAGCGTCGCGCAATCGGGCTGGTACGTGCAGGGGGTCTACCAGTTCATGCCGAACTGGCGCGTCGGCCTTCGCACCGAGCAGCTCGACCCGGGCACGCCGGATTTCGGGCTCGCCTCCGCGGCGCTCTTCACGGGCTACCGGCCGCGCAAGAACTCCCTCATGGTCGATTTCAACCCGAGCGAGTTCTCGCGCATCCGGCTGCAGTTCGCGCAGGACCGCGCGCGCATCGGCCACGTCGACAACCAGATCACCCTGCAATACCAGATGAGCCTGGGCGCGCATGGCGCCCACAGCTACTGACAGCCATGACCGCATCGCAAAGGACCACCATGACGAAACGCCACGCCCTTGCCGGCCTGCTCGCCGCGCCACTTCTGCTGCTGACCCTGCCCGCCCAGGCGGCGCTCCATGTCTTCGCCTGCGAGCCCGAGTGGGGCGCGCTCGCGCAGGAACTCGGCGGCGACCTGGTCGAGGTTTCGGTTGCCACCAACGCCCTGCAGGACCCGCACCAGATCCAGGCCAAGCCGAGCCTGATCTCGCGCGCGCGCGGCGCCGACATCGTCGTGTGCACGGGCGCGGAGCTGGAGATCGGATGGCTGCCGGTGCTGCTGCAGCAGTCGGGCAACGCGAAGATCCAGTCGGGCCAGCCCGGCAATTTCGCGGCCGCGGATTTCGTGCGCAAGCTCGAAGTACCGACCCAGGTCGATCGCTCGCAGGGCGACGTGCACGCGGCGGGCAATCCGCACATCCAGACCGACCCCCGCAACATCGCCCTGGTGGCTGTCGCGCTCGGCCAGCGCCTGCAGCAGGTCGACCCTTCGCACGCCGCCGACTACGCCCGGCGCCAGGCCGACTTCACGCAGCGCTGGCAGCAGGCGGTCGGGCGCTGGTCCGCGCAGGCCGCGCCGCTCAAGGGGGCCGCGGTGGTCTCGCAGCACAACGCCTTCGCGTACCTCTATGACTGGCTCGGCCTGAAGGAAGTCGCGGTTCTCGAACCGAAACCCGGCGTCGAACCCACGGCGTCGCACCTGCAGGAAGTGCTGTCCACGCTCAAGGGCAAGCCCGCGCGCATGGTGATCTACGCCGCCTACCAGGACTCGCGCCCTTCGGACTGGCTCAGCAAGAACGCCGGCATCCCCGCGGTGAAGGTCCCCTTCACCGTCGGCGGCACGGACGGCGCGAAGGACCTGTTCGGACTCTTCGACGACACGGTGTCGCGGCTTGCTGCTGCCGGGACCAGGCCGTGAACTGGAGCGCGCTCGACTGGAGCATCCTCGGCCCGGCGCTGGTCGCCGGGCTGCTGGTGCTCGCCACGCATGTGCCGCTCGGCATGCAGGTGCTGGATCGCGGCATCGTCTTCATCGACCTCGCCATCGCGCAGATCGCGGGACTCGGCGTGATCGCCGCCGACGCGCTCGGCATGCCCGAGGGCGGCATCGCGGTGCAGATCGCGGCGGTGTCGGCGGCATTGCTCGGCGCCTGGCTGCTGACCTGGACCGAGCGGCGCGCGCCGCAGCAGCAGGAGGCGTTGATCGGCGTGATGTTCATCCTCGCGGCCTGCGCGGGCATCCTGATGCTGGCCGGCAATCCGCACGGCGGCGAGCACCTGAAGGACCTGCTCGTGGGGCAGATCCTGTGGGTCAATACGACGCAGCTCCTGTGGCTGGGCGGCATCTCGGCCGTGCTGATCCTGGCGCTGTGGCGCGGCTGGGTGAGGCGGCTCGGCCGCTTCGGCTTCTACGCGGTCTTCGCGATCGCCGTGACGGCCTCGGTGCAGCTCGTGGGCGTCTATCTCGTCTTCTCCAGCCTCATCATCCCCGCCCTCGGCACGCGCGCGCACGGCGGCGGGCGGCGCCTGGGCCTGGCCTACGGGATCGGCGCGGCGGGCTATGTGCTCGGGCTGGCGCTGTCGGCCCTGTTCGACCTTCCATCGGGTGCCGTGATCGTGTGGGCGCTCGCCGCCTGCGCGCTGGTCGGCGCGATGAGCCATCCAGAAAAGAGACCCATCGATGTCCAATGACTTGAGCGGCGATCGCGGCGCCGGCACGCGACCCCCGGAAGCCCGGGGCTTCCCGCCCGGCAGACTCCTCCAGTGGCTGCGGTACTACGTGCAGCTGCTCGGCCTGCGCGGCAAGGGCCTGGTCCTCGTGGCCGCGCTCGCGGTCGTCGCGTGGATCAACTCGGGCATCTACATGGTCCAGCCCGACGAACAGGGCGTCGTCCTGCGATTCGGCCGGTGGGTCGACACCACGCAGCCGGGGCTTCATTACCACCTGCCCTACCCCTTCGAAGCCGTGCTGTTTCCCAAGGTCACGCAGGTCAACCAACTCCAGCTCGGCAGCGGCGTCTCCGCCATCTCCAATGGCCAGGAGGAATCGCGCGAGCGCCAGATGCTGACGGGCGATGAGAACATCGTCGAAGCCGGATGCGCCGTGCTCTGGCGCATCAAGGATGCGGGCCAGTACCTGTTCAAGATCGAGAACGCCGAGGCCGCGCTCAAGGTGAGCGCGGAAAGCGCCCTTCGGGAAGTCATCGGGCGCACGCCGATCCAGGCCGCGATGTCCGACAAGCGGCAGCAGATCGCCGACCAGACCCGCGAGCTGCTGCAATCGCTGCTCGACAAGCAGAACTCGGGGATCCTGGTCACGCAGGTCCAGCTGCAGCGAGTCGATCCACCCGCGGCTGTCATCGATGCGTTCAACGACGTGCAACGCGCCCGCGCCGACCAGGAACGCGCGCGCAACGAGGCGGAGGCGTATGCGAACGACATCCTGCCGCGCGCGCGCGGCGAAGCCTCGCACATCGTCCAGGAGGCGGAAGCCTACAAGTCGCAGGCCGTCAACCTCGCCGAGGGCGACGCGAAGAGCTTCCTTGCCGTCTATTCCAGCTACGCGAAGGCCAAGGACGTCACCGCATGGAGGCTCTACATGGAGAGCGTGGACGAAGTGCTGAAGAAGGCGGGCAAGGTGATCATCGACACCTCCGGAAAGGGAGTCTCCAGCGTGGTTCCCTACCTTCCCCTTGCCGGGAACGAGAAGGCGGCCGCACCCAAGGAAGGCGAAAAATGAAGACTCCCCTGCGAGTCGGGCTGATCGCCGCCGCGATCGTCACGGCATGGCTCCTGTCCAACACGCTCTACACGGTGAAGGAAGGCGAGCAGGCACTGGTGGTGAGGCAAGGCGCGCCCATCAAGGTCGTGACGGAACCGGGATTGAAGTTCAAGGTGCCGCTGATCGATTCGGCCATCTACTACGAAGCGAGGCTGCTGACCCTGGAGCCGCCACCGGAACAGGTGATCCTCGGCGACCAGAAGCGCATCGTCGTCCAGGCCTACGCGCGCTACCGCATCTCGAACCCGCTGCGCTTCAACCAGTCGGTGCGGACGCTGGCGCTGGCCGCGCCCCAGCTCGGCCAGATCGTCAGCTCGTCGCTGCGCCGCGTGCTCGGGCAGGTGGTGTTGCCATCGCTGCTTTCGGCGCAGCGCGCCAGGATCGTCGAGGACATCCAGGACGAAGTGACGGAGAAGGCCAGGGCCATGGGCATCGAGGTGGCCGAAGTGCGGCTGCACCGGGCCGACCTCCCGCTCGAGACCAGCCAGGCCATCTACGACCGCATGAAGTCCGAACGACAGCGCGAAGCGAAGGAACTGCGCGCGCAGGGCTTCGAATGGGCCCAGCAGATCCAGGCCAAGGCCGAGCGGGAGCGGACGGTGACGCTGTCCGAAGCCCAGCGGCAGTCGAGGATCACGCGCGGTGAAGCCGACGCCGCGGCCAACAGCATCGTGACGAAGGCGTTCGGGGAAGACCCCGACTTCTACCGCCTGTACCGCTCCTTGCAGACCTATCGCCAGTCGCTGGCGGGCACGGGAGCGACGCTCGTCCTGTCGCCGGATTCGTCCTTTCTTCATTCCTTCAAGGCTGGCCCCGATGCCGCGTCGAAGCGGTGACGCCCGCACGACGAGACTATCCCCGCGCGGCCAATCGCGGATCGCTTGTGCTGGAGGGGGCACATGGGCATTGACAGTCTCATCCATGACCTGAACCTGGTGCTGGAGGTCTCTTTCCTGGACCTCCTGCTGAGCGGCGACAACGCGGTCATGATCGCGCTCGCCTGTCGCTCGCTGCCCCCTCGACAGACGAGGCAGGCCATGATGCTGGGCACGGGCGTTGCCATTGCGCTTCGCGTCGTCCTGACGCTGCTTGCCGGCGCCATTCTCCAGATTCCGGCGCTGAAGCTGCTGGGTGGCGTGGCGTTGATGGTGATCGCCATCCAGCTCACAATCGAGGGCACCGACGACGGACCGGCGCAC
Source organism: Variovorax sp. 01T432 (assembly GCF_056398605.1). Lineage (NCBI taxonomy): Bacteria > Pseudomonadati > Pseudomonadota > Betaproteobacteria > Burkholderiales > Comamonadaceae > Variovorax > Variovorax sp. 01T432. The sequence continues at coordinate 32,393 of NZ_JBFTPS010000035.1, read as the reverse complement.
GCCTTCGTGCCGCGTGGCGATGGCCGCCGATCGAGCCTCCTGTCGGCGATCTGGACGATCGTCGTTGCCGACCTGGTCATGAGCGTCGACAACGTGCTGTCGCTGGCCGTGGTGGCGAACGGCAGCTGGTGGGTGCTTGCGCTGGGCCTGCTGCTGAGCGTGCCGCTGCTGCTGTTCGGCAGCTGGTACATCAAGTCGCTGCTGGAGCGCCACCCCGTCCTGACGCGCTTCGCGGGCGCGCTGCTCGGATGGTTCGCGGGGGACATCGCGGTGTCGGACCCCTGGTACGTCGGCTGGGTGGACACCCAATCTCCGGCACTGCGCTTCGTCGTTCCCATCGCGGTCGCCGTGTACGTCGTGGTGCAGAGCCGCATCATCGAAGGTGCGCGGCCGACAGCCCTGCCGATGAAGCCCTTGCCCCCGCCGCGGCCGCGGGTGGCCGAGGAAGCGCTCGAAGAAGCAACGCAAGCCCGCGCGCTCGAAGCCCTCTCCGCGCCGGCGATCGACGCGCGGCCCGAGGTCGCGCCGCGCGGCATCGAGGTGGCGGATGAGCCCGTTGCCACACGCCCGACCGGCGGGCTTTCGCCTCGCGCCCTGACGGAGTCGAGTCCCCGCGCCATTCGATGGCTGGCGGTGGGCATCGGGGGCGTGGTGTGCCTCGGCGTCGTGTATGGCGTGATGAATGCACGCATGCCCGTGCCCGATCAGCTGGCGCGTTTCGATTGCCCGGCCAAGGACATCAGCCTCTACTACAAGGCAGGGGGCCAGAGAATCCGGCTCACCAGTGGCGTCGCCGAGGTCCAAGGCGTGGTCAAGCCGGACAACCAGATCGACTGGGGCGACTACCAGGCGGCGAGCACGCGCCTGGGCTTCTTCCCACCGACCAAGGTGCTGTCGAGCAATTCGGAATCGCTGCGCGTCGAGGGCGACATGTTCGACGACGTGACCTGCCATGTTCGCTGAGACGACGATCCGGGGCGCCGTCAGTGGCAGTTCAGCATGGCGCGGGCACACTGTCGCGGCAGCCACCGCTTCGCATCGAAGGCCTCGGCACGCGGCGCTGCTCCAGAAGGTCAAGCTCTTGAAGAATCCCAAAGGCAAACACGCCATCCATCGCGCGATCGTGAGACGTGTCCTCGCGGTCACGCTGATCGTCGCCGGGGTCAGCATGCTCATGTCCGGCATCGGCTCGGTGCTGGTCCACTGATTTCCCCGCATCCCATCCCACCGCGGCGCCGCGAGCCTCGGGCGATGCCTCGTTCCCCCTCCCCTGCCTCGAACCTGAAATGACGTTCCTCAACATCCTCGTGCTCGCCTTGGTGCAAGGCGTCGCCGAATTGCTCCCCGTCTCCAGCTCCGCGCACGTCATCGCGGCAGAGAAGCTGATGGGCCTGGACCCGGCCGCGCCGGAGATGACCTTTCTTCTCGTCATGCTGCACACCGGGACGATGTTCGCGGTGATCGGCTATTTCTGGAAGTCCTGGCGAACGCGCTATTTCGCCTCGGGCGCGGCGTTCTGGAGCACCGCCAGGCTGATCGTGCTCGCCACCGTGATGACGGGGATCATCGGACTCGCCCTGATGACCTTCATCGAGAAGATCATCCTGCGTGGTTCGCCGCATGCCGAGATCGAGCAACTGTTCGGCAACCCCTATGTGATGGCCGCGGGGCTCGCCACGGTCGGCGTGATGATCATCCTGTCGGGCCTGCGGAAGCCGCAGGCCCTGAAGCTCGGAGGCTGGCAGTCGGCCTGGATCGGCGCCGTCCAGGGGCTGTGCCTGCCCTTCCGCGGATTCTCGCGCTCGGGCGCCACGATCTCGACCGGGCTCTTCCTCGGCGTCGACAGAATGCGCGCCGAGGAATTCAGCTTCGCCCTCGCGGTCGTGCTGACGCCGCCGGTGATCCTGAAGGAAGGCTATCGGCTGCTCAAGAGCCAGGGCGACGCTCCGCTGGGCGCCACGCACGGCCTGCTCGCGGCCCTGGGCCCGAGCCTCGGCGGCATGGTCTGCAGCTTCGTCGCGGGCTGGCTGGCGCTGCGCTGGCTGTCGCAATGGCTGGAAGCCGGGCGTTGGCACTTCTTCGGCTTCTACTGCCTCGTCGCCGCGGCGGGCGTGCTCGCCCTGGGCCGCTGAGCGCCGCCTGGCGGGCCCTCAGGCCCGATCCGTGGCAAAGAGCGCCATGATCACCTCGCGCAGCCAGCGGTTGGCCGGATCGGCCTCGAAGCGCTTGCTCCAGTGCAGCGAGACAGCGAAGTCGCGCAGCGGGAACGCCGGCTCGACGATCGCGTAGCCGCCCTCCTCGGCAAAGCCGCGCGCGATGTTGCGCGGCATCACGACCGCCAGGTCGGTGGCGCGCACGATGGCCGGCAGCACCATGAAATGCTCGGTCGTGAGCCGCACCCGGTCCTCGAGGTTGAGCAGTTGCAGGATGCGCAGCGTCTCGGTGTGGGTGCGCACCGCCACGTACTCGAGCTTGCGCAGCGCGTCCATCACCGTCTTCGCATTGCGCCGCCCGCGCGCGAAGGGATGGCCTTCGCGCAGCAGCACGATGTAGCGGTCCTTGAGCAGGTGCGCGCGCTGGGTGTCGCTCACGCTGGCCAGGAAGCCGAAGGCGAAGTCGACGCGGCCGCTGTCGAGCGCCGGCGCGATCTCGGTCGGCAGCAGCGGCAGCGTCTCCAGCCGCACGCCGGGCGCCAGTTCGCCCAGGCGCGCCATCAGCGCCGGCAGGAAGCGGCCCTCGCCGATGTCGCTCATGTGGATGCGAAAGGTCTTGCGCGATGACAGCGGATCGAAGCGGTCCGACTCGTTGAGCGCGTCCTCCAGCGTGCCCAGCGCCGACTGCACCGCCACCGCCAGCCGCTCGGCGCGCGGCGTTGGCGCGACGCCGCCCGGCGCGCGCGTGAAGAGCGCGTCCTTCAGCAGCAGCCGCAGGCGCCCCAGCCCGTGGCTGGCCGCGGGCTGCGTGAGCCCGAGCGATTCCGCCGCGCGGCTCACGCTGCGCTCGCGGTAGACCGCGTCGAAGAGACGCAGCAGGTTCAGGTCGATGGTTTCGATATGCATGGCATGCATGTTACTTAGCCGGATTATCTTATTGAAGCGCGGGCGCGGCGAACGCACACTCCACACCGGCGACCACAGCCGACCTCACAAAGAAGGAGACAAACCATGCCGAAGATCCGTTCGCTCGCGACGCTCGCCGCATTGCTTTGCGTCGCCATATCCGCCATCGCCCAGACGCCGCCGGCCGATGAGCCGGGCTGGGCCAAGGGCCGCCCGAAGACCGACGCGGCCAACCGGCTGGCGCCGGTGCCGGCCTTCCCGATCCCGACCGCCGCCGACAAGCTGCCGACCGCCAGGTTCAAGCTGCCGCCGGGCTTCAAGGTCGAGACCTGGGCCTCGGGCGTGCTCGACGCGCGCGAGCTGCGCCAGGGCGCCAAGGGCAACATCTTCGTGAGCACACTGTTCGTGGGCAACAAGGTCTATGCGATCCCCGAGCAGGGCCCGCACGAACCCAAGACCATCATCGACAAGACGGAATTCGCCACCGGCATCGAGTTCTACAAGGGCGCGCTCTACCTGGCCACCAACACGAAGATCCTTCGCTACGACGGCATCGAGGACAAGCTCGACAACCCCGGCACGCCGGTGGTGCTCAACGACAAGCTGCCCGGCGGCCAGGACCACAGCTGGCGCTACCTGCGCATCCGCAACGACAAGCTCTACTACGCGGTGGGCGCGCCCTGCAACCTGTGCGAACCCGACGACGCGCACGGCCGGATCTTCCGCATGAATCTCGACGGCAGCGGTGTCGAGACCGTCGCGCGCGGCGTGCGCAACACGGTGGGCTTCGACTTCGACCCCAAGACCGGCGACCTCTGGTTCACCGACAACGGGCGCGACTGGTTCAGCGAGGACCTGCCGAACGACGAACTCAACCACGTCACGGCGCCGAACCAGCATTTCGGCTATCCGTACTGCCACCAGGGCAACATCCTCGACGCCGAATTCGGCTGGGGCAAGAGCTGCGACGACTACGTGAAGCCCGCCGCGCTGCTGGGGCCGCATGCGGCGGCGCTCGGCCTGACCTTCTATCACGGCAGGATGTTCCCCGCCAGGTACAAGGGCGCGATGTTCATCGCCCGGCACGGCCCGTGGAACCGCACGCTCAAGTACGCCGACATCGCGGTCGCCTGGCCCGACGGCAAGGGCGGCGCCAAGGTCGAGCCCTTCATGACCGGCTTCGTGCAGGACAACAACTACCTGGGCCGCCCGGTCGACTTCCTGGTGCTGAAGGACGGCTCCATGCTGGTAAGCGACGACCACGCGGGCGCCATCTACCGCATCAGCTACGGCGGTAAATGAGGACGCCTCGACCACGCGCGTTCACGGTCGCGGCGGCAGCCCTGTTCTGGCTCGCGGCGCCGGCCGGTGCCCAGGGCACCCCGGGCGCCGGCGCCTACGCCCAGCGCTTCGCCGCGCTATGCGCGGCCTGCCACGGCGCCAACGGACGCAACGACACCATGCCCGGCACGCCCGTGCTGGCCGGGCAGCACTCCTTCTATGCGATCACGCAGCTCTTCCTGTTTCGCGAAGGCCGGCGACCGAACGAGGCCATGACCGCCGTGGCCAAGACCATGAAGGACGACGACCTGCGCGGCTTCTCCGATTTCATCGGGACGCTGCCGCCGGTGCCCGCGCCGGCCGCGGCCACGCCGCCCGACGCGGCACGCATGGCCAAGGGGCAGGCGCTGGCGCAGGAGAACCGGTGCGTGATCTGCCACGGCGCCGACCTCGGCGGCGGCCAGCAGGTGCCGCGCATCGCCCAGCAGCGCGAGGACTACCTGCAGCTGAGCCTGCGGGAGTTCAAGTCCGGCAAGCGCGTCGGCTACTCGCAGGTCATGGGCGAGGCGGTGAGCCGCATCACGCCCGAGGACCTCGACACCCTCGCCTACTACGTCGCCCGCTTTCCCGGGCCGAACCCGGCCAGATAGACAAACGGAGTCAAGACTTTTGGAAGTTTCATTCAGCAAGGAAATCGAGGCCCTGCGCCTCGGTGCCGGGGATACCTTTCACGGCGAGGGCATCCTCGCGATCACCAAGGGACTGCTGCAGTCCGGCGTGGCCTACGTCGGCGGCTACCAGGGCGCGCCGGTGTCGCACCTGCTCGACGTGATGGTGCAGGCCAAGCCCTACATGGACGAGCTCGGCGTGCACGTGGAGGCCTGCTCCAACGAGGCCTCGGCGGCGGCGATGCTCGGCGCCTCCATTCACTACCCGCTGCGCGGCGCCGTGACATGGAAGTCGATCGTCGGCACCAACGTGGCGGCCGATGCGCTGTCCAACCTCTCGTCGCCGGGTGTCAAGGGCGGGGTGCTGATCGTGGTGGGCGAGGACTACGGCGAGGGCGCCAGCGTGATCCAGGAGCGCACGCATGCCTACGCGCTCAAGTCCAGCATGTGCCTGCTCGACCCGCGGCCCGACCTGGGCGTGATGGTCGGCATGGTCGAGCATGGATTCCGGCTCTCCGAATACTCCAACATGCCCTGCATGATGGAGCTGCGCATCCGCACCTGCCACGTGCGCGGGAGCTTCGAGTGCAAGGACAACGTCCCGCCTTTGATCTCCACGCGCGCGCTGATGCGGGAGCCGGCCGGCTTCGACTACATGCGGCTCGCGCACCCGCCCGTCACCTTCCGCCACGAGAAGCTCAAGGGCGAGGAGCGCCTGCCCGCCGCCCGCCGCTACATCGCGCAGCACAAGCTCAACGAGCTGATCCCCGGCACGCACGCCGACCTCGGCATCATCGTGCAGGGCGGGCTCTACAACGCGCTCATCCGCAGCCTGCAGCAACTCGGCCTGGCCGATGCCTTCGGCGCGACGGACATCCCGCTGCTGGTGCTCAACGTCGCCTACCCGCTGGTGCCCGAGGAAGTCGCCGACTTCTGCGTGGGCAAGCGGGGCGTGCTGGTGGTGGAGGAAGGCCAGCCCGAATACATCGAGCAGGAGATCGCCACGCTGCTGCGCCGCCGCGACATCCAGACGCCGCTGCATGGCTGCGACATGCTGCCGGCGGCCGGCGAGATCGGCGTCGAGGTGCTCGCCACGGGCCTGAGCCAGTTCGCGCAGCGCTACCTGCCCGCGCACGCGCAGGATTCGGCCAGGAGCTGGCTCACGGGCAATCGCGAGCGGCGCGCCGCGGTCGCGACCCGGCTCGAAGCGCCCCTGCCCAACCGGCCGCCGAGCTTCTGCATCGGCTGCCCCGAGCGCCCCGTGTTCTCGGCGCTCAAGCTCGCGCAGCAGGACAGCGGCCCGGTCCACATCGCGGCCGACATCGGCTGCCACGCCTTCGGCACCTTCGAGCCCTTCTCGATGGGCCATTCGATCCTCGGCTACGGCATGAGCCTGGCGAGCCGCGCGGGCGTCTCGCCGATGATGCAGCGCCGGGCGCTGTCGATCATGGGCGACGGCGGCTTCTGGCACAACGGCCTGCTCACCGGCGTGCAGAGCGCGCTCTTCAACGGCGACGACGCGGTGCTGCTGATCTTCAAGAACGGCTACACCTCGGCCACCGGCACGCAGGACATCATCTCCACGCCCGACGAGGAGATGAAGGAACACGCGGTCGACAAGCAGCAGAGCCTGGTCGACAAGAACCAGACCATCGAGGCAACCCTCAAGGGCCTGGGCGTGCAGTGGATGCGCACGGTGCACACCTACCACGTCGACAAGATGCGCGCGACGCTCAACGATGCCTTCACGAGCGACTTCAACGGGCTGAAGGTCATCATCGCCGAAGGCGAGTGCCAGCTCGAGCGCCAGCGCCGCATCAAGCCGTGGATCGCCAGCCTGCTGAAGAAGGGCCGGCGCGTGGTGCGCGTGAAGTACGGCGTCGACGAGGACGTGTGCAACGGCGACCACGCCTGCATCCGCCTGTCGGGCTGCCCGACGCTCACGCTCAAGGACAACCCCGATCCGCTCAAGGTGGACCCGGTGGCGGTGGTGATCGACGGCTGCGTGGGCTGCGGCCTGTGCGGCGAGAACGCGCACGCCGCCACGCTGTGCCCGAGCTTCTATCGCGCCGAGGTGGTGCAGAACCCCAGATGGCACGAACGCCTGATGCACAGTCTGCGCGGCGCCGTCGTTCGCGCACTGCAACCCGCATGAACATGAACCGCACCCAACCCATCACCCTGCTCGTCTGCGCCCTCGGCGGCGAGGGCGGCGGCGTCCTGACCGAATGGCTGGTCGACACCGCGCGGCACGCCGGCTACGCCGCGCAGAGCACGTCCATCCCCGGCGTCGCGCAACGCACCGGCGCCACCACCTACTACATCGAAGTCTTCCCGGTGCCGCTGGCCGAGCTCGCGGGCCGCCGGCCGGTGTTCAGCCTGAGCCCGGTGCCGGGTGCGCTGGACGCCATCGTCTCCTCCGAGCTGCTCGAAACCACGCGCCAGATCGGCAACGGCATGAGCGCGCCGCAGCGCACGCTGGTCATCAGCTCGTCGAGCCGCACGCTGACCACGGCCGAGCGCATGCAGCCGGGCGACGGACGCGCGGATGCGCAACAGCTGCTGGACGTCGTCAAGGCCTTCAGCCGCGAGCACCATGTGTTCGACATGGCGGCGGCCGCGCGCGAGGCCGGCACGGTGGTCAGCGCGGTGATGCTCGGCGCGATCGCCGGCAGCGGGCTCTACCCGTTCCCGCGCGAAGCCTACGAGCGCGTGGTGCGCGGGGGCGACACCAGCGCGCCGGAGAAGCTCGGCAAGATGGCCGCGGCGAGCCTGCGCGGCTTCGCGAAGGCCTTCGATGCCGTCAGCGCGCCGCGCGCGCAGGCCGCGCTGGTCACGCGCCTGCTCGCGAGCCAGGGCCATGAGGCGCCGGCGGCGCAAGCCCCGCTGCCAGGCGGCATCGCCAGCGCCTTTCCGCTTGCGGTGCACGACATGCTCGCGCTGGGCCACGCGCGCGTGCTCGACTACCAGGACGCGGACTATGCCGCGCTCTACGTGAAGCGCCTGCGGCAGGTGCTCGACGCCGAACGCGCATCCGACCCGGCGGGTGCCAACGGCTACGAGATCACGCGCGAGATGGCGCGCTGGCTCGCACTGTGGATGGCCTTCGACGACATCGTGCGCGTGGCCGAACTCAAGAGCCGCGCCAGCCGCGCGCGCCGCGTGCGCGACGAGGTCAAGGCCGGCGAGGAGGACATCGTCAAGGTCTACGACCACTTCAAGCCGGGCGCGCCCGAGTTCGCGGCCCTGCTGCCGGCCTCGCTCGCGCACCGCGTCACCGCCTGGGACCGGCGCCGCAAGACGCCGTGGGCGCTGCCGCTCAAGGTCGGCAGCCACTCGGTGTTCGGCATGCTGTCGCTGCGCCTGCTGGCCTCGCTGCGCTGGCTGCGCCGGCGCGGCAGCCGCTTCGCCGAGGAGCAGGCGCTGATCGGCCGCTGGCTCGACGCGGTGGTGAAAGGCACCCGCGCCGACTGGCGCCTGGGCCGCGAGATCGCGCTGTGCGGCCGGCTCATCAAGGGCTACGGCAGCACCAACGAACGCGGCAAGCAGAACCTGCTGCATGTGATCGACCATCTGGCGAGCGCGCCGCTGCCCGACGGCTCCCCGTCCGGGCGCGCCACCGCGATTGCCGCCGCGCGCGATGCGGCGCTCGCCGACGAGGCCGGCACCGCGCTCGACGCCGCGCTGGTGCGCCATGGCGCGCCGCCACGGCCGGTGAAGGCACAACCCATCCGCTGGATGAAACGCACACCACAGGCACGCTGACTCAAGGTAAGTGCCGATTTCGCGTGCGTGTCGATTCTTATAAAAAAGAACGGAATCGCGCGCCGCGCCTTGCTTACACAACCAGGAGACCTCCCCCTATGTTCACCACCCGATTCCTGAGATCGGCGAGCACCCGTGCCGTGCTGGCGCTCGCGGCCACGCTGGCGCTGGCCGCCATGCCCGCGCAGGCCCAGGACAAGCCCGTCAACCTCAAGATGTCGAGCTGGGTGCCCGCGCAGCATCCGCTCAACCCCTCGCTGCAGGCCTGGGCCGACGACATCAAGAAGGCCTCCAACGGCACCATCACCGCGACGCTGTTCCCTTCGGAGCAGCTCGGCAAGGCCTTCGACCACTACGACATGGCGCGCGACGGCATCGCCGACTTCGCCTACATCAACCCGGGCTACCAGCCCGGCCGCTTCCCGATCATGGCGGGCGCCTCGCTGCCTTTCCTGTTCGCCAACGGCAAGGGCGGCTCGGCCGCGATCGACGCCTGGTACCGGCCATACGCGGCCAAGGAGATGAAGGACGTCAAGTTCTGCTTCGCCTTCGTGCACGACCCCGGCACCTTCCATGCGCGCAAGAAGATCACGCTCCCCACCGACATCAAGGGCATGAAGATCCGGCCCGCGACCAGCACCATCGGGCAGATGGTCACTTCGCTGGGCGGCACCAACGTGCAGGCTTCCGCGCCCGAGTCGCGCGACATGCTGGAGCGCGGCGTGGCCGATGCGATCACCTTCCCCTGGGGCTCGATCGGCCTGTTCGGCATCGACAAGGTGGTGAGCTACCACATGGACGTGCCGCTCTACGTCACGCCCTTCGTCTGGGCGATGAACCAGAGCAAGTACGACAGCATGTCGGCCGCGCAGAAGAAGGTGATCGACGACCACTGCACGAGCGAGTGGGCCCAGAAGGTCGCCACGCCGTGGGCCGATTTCGAGTTCGCCGGCCACGCCAAGATCGCCGCGCAGCCGGGGCATGAGATCTACAAGCTCACGCCGGAGCAGCTGGATGCGTGGCGCAAGGCCGTGGCGCCCGTCGAGGCGCAGTGGGCCGAGAGCGTGAAGAAGGTGGGCCAGGATCCGAAGGCGGTCATGGATTCGCTGAAGGCGAACCTCGCCAAGAGCCAGTCGGCCCTGTGATGGCGCGCCACGAGCTGGCGTCCCCGAGGGGCCGCCGCGCCTGGCCGCCCCCGGCGGGGGAATGGCGAAGCGACACGCAGTGCGCGCAGCCTGGGGGCGGGCAATGAGGATCATGGACAGGATGATCAACACGATCGAATGGCTCGCGGCCATGTTCGTCGGGATCGTCGCTCTCAACATCTTCATCGCAGTCGTCCTGCGGAAGTTCTTCAATGCCTCGATCCCGGATGCCTACGACTTCGGCCGCATGCTGCTGGGCATCCTGATCTTCTGGGGCATCGCCGCCACCAGCTACCGCGGCGGCCACATCACGGTGGACCTGGTGTGGACCGCGGCGGGCCCGCGCATGAAGCGCGCGATCGACGTGTTCGCCACGCTCGTCCTGCTCTTCGTCGTCGCGGTGCAGACCGCCACGCTGTTCGACAAGGTGCGCGGCACCTATGTCGACCACGTGCTGACCTACGACATGAACATCCCGACCTGGCCCTTCTATGCGGTGGCCTGGCTGGGCGACGTGTCGGCGGTGGTGCTGATCGCCATCCGCACCTATCGACTGATCTTCCACCCCGAATTGCTCGAAGAGACGAAGCCCGAGATGAAAGCCGACGAATGAGCACCGACCTGATCGCCGTCCTCGGCTTCGTCGTTCTCTTTGCATTGATGCTGCTGCGCGTGCCGGTCGGCATGGCGATGGGACTGGTGGGCGTCACGGGCTACGCGTGGATCGTCGGGCCCGGCCCCGCGCTCAAGCTGGTCGGCCAGACCTCCATGCGCACCGTGACCGACTACACCTTCGGCGTGATCCCGATGTTCATGCTGATGGGCGCGCTGGTGTCGGTGTCGGGCGTGAGCCGCGAACTCTTCAAGGCCGCCAACTCGATGATCGGCCACCTGCGCGGCGGCCTGGGCGTGGCGACGGTGCTGGCCTGCGGCGGCTTCGCGGCCATCTGCGGCTCCTCTGTCGCGACCGCGGCCACCTTCTCGGCCGTGGCCTACCCGGAGATGCGGCGCTTCAACTACCCGCAATCCTTCTCCACCGGCGTGATCGCGGCGGGCGGCACGCTGGGCGCCATCCTGCCGCCGTCCACCGTGCTGGCGGTGTACGCCATCCTCACGCAGCAGGACATCGGCAAGCTCTTCATGGCGGGCATCATCCCCGGCATCCTGGCGATGGCGATGTACGTCATGACCATCGCGCTCATCGTGCGCTTCCGGCCGAACTGGCTGCCGGGCGGCGAGGTCAGGCCCTGGGCGGAACGCGTGGCGGACCTGAAGAACGTGTGGGCGCCGCTGGTGCTCTTCGTGTTCGTGATCGGCGGGCTCTACGGCGGCTTCTTCACGCCGACGGAGGCCGGCGGCGTGGGCGCGAGCGGCGCCTTCATCCTCGGCGTGCTGCGCCGCAAGCTCGACGGGCCGAAGATCCGCGAGGCCCTGCTCTCGGCCACTCGCACGGCGGCGGCGGTGTTCACGGTGCTGATCGGCGCGCTGCTCTTCGGCTACTTCCTCACCATCACGCAGAGCCCGCAGAAGCTCACCGAGTTCCTCACCAGCCTGGGCATCGGCCGCTACGGCGTGCTGGCGCTCATCATGCTGATGTACCTGGTGCTGGGCTGCCTGATGGACGCGATGGCGATGATCATCCTGACGGTGCCGATCATCTTCCCGGTGATCGTGCACCTGGGCTTCGACCCGATCTGGTTCGGCGTGATCATCGTGATGACGGTGGAACTGGGGCTGATCCACCCGCCGGTGGGGATGAACGTCTTCGTCATCAAGAGCGTGGTGAAGGAGGTGAGCTTCACCACCATCTTCAAGGGCGTGCTGCCCTTCATCCTGACGGACATCCTGCGGCTGGTCATCCTGATCACGTTCCCGATCATTGCCTTGTGGCTGCCGACGAGGATGTGAGCACCCCCAGGCTTGCCCACTTCGTGTGGCCGCCTGCCCCCTTGCAGGGGGCAATACCGGTGGACCGGCCGAGCCGGATCCACGGTATTTCTGGAATGGCGCGCTGAGAATCTGATCGGATTGATACCCTTATGAGCATTCAAGTCATCTACACCGTGCGCGTCGAATTCGGCGACTGCGATCCCGCCGGCATCGTCTGGTTTCCCAACTTCTTCCGCTGGATCGACGCGGCCTCGCGTCATTTCTTCGCCGAGCGCGGCGTGCCGCGATGGGAAGAAACCGAGAAGACGCTGGGGGTCATCGGCACACCGCTCGTCGACACGCACACGCGCTTCGTCAAGAGCGCGAGCTACGGCGACACGCTGCACATCGCCGTGGCGATTCCCGAATGGCGCGACAGGAGCTTCGTGCAGACCTACCGCGTGACGCGCGGCGAGGACCTGATCCTCCAATGCGACGAGGTGCGCATCTTCGCGGCGAAGCGCGAAGGCGGCGGCATCCGCGCGGTGCCGATTCCGCCGGAGATCAGGCAACTCTGCGAATAGGCCTCGGTCGGCCGCCGGACGCGCGGCGCGCGCCGCCAAGCGCCTATGCCGCGCGCGCCTCGAAGGTGCAGCTCGCGTGGTTCTGCGCCGAGCACTTCAATTCGCTGCTCTGCGCCGGGCAGCCAAGCCACAGGTCCGCCAGCCCGCGCAGCATGCCCTTCACCGCATGGCAGACAGGCTGCTCCGAAGGGCCGAAGGCTTGCGCGAACGGGCTGTTGTGCACTTCCAGGCGCAGCGTGTCGCCGTCCGCTTCGAAGCGCCACGTGCCCCAGCCCAGCTGCGGCGAAGTGCCCTCGATGAGGGTCAGCAGCTTCTCGACGTCGCCGCCGCTATGCGCCAGGTAGGCGCGCGCGCTGTCCGAGCCTTGCTGGTGCACCGCCTGTTCCAGCGCGCCCAGCGCGAGTGCGCGGGTGTCCGGCGGCAGCAGGCGAAACATGGTCATCAGGGCATCGGGCCGCAGCAGCAGATAGCGGCGCGGTCCATCGCGCAATTCGCCCATGGCATCGTCGAAGACGAGCCTGTCCTTGAACTCCGCCACCGGGCCGCCCGCATCAGCCATGGTTCAGGAACTCATCCAGCGTCTTTTCGTTCGGCAGCGCGAACCCGGAGTGCGCCACGCGGCTGGTGGCCGCGGCACCCAGGCGGCGAAGCTTCACTGCCATTTCGGCGGCCTTCAGGACCACCGTCACGCCGTTGACGATGGGCGCGCCGTCGACATGCGCGCCCGGTGCGCCGAAGAGCATCATGGGAATGCCGCCGGTGGGCACGATGACGTCAGCGCCCGCGTCCATCAACCGGCGGGCTTCGCGCACGAACACCTGCTCCAGATCCGCCTTCTTCTCGGGCGAGGCGAAGGCCTCCATCCAGTCGGCCATCGTGGCGTCGACGGCGCGAATTCCGGCCACGCGCCGCTCCAGGCCGTAGCGCTGTACCTGGTCTGCATGGGTCGGGATGAAGGCGTGATTGATGGCGAGCAGCCCCAGCTTGCGCCCGAGCGTGCAGGCGTGCAACAGGCTGGTCTCGCCCAGCCCCAGCACCGGGATGTTCACCGAGGCGCGCGCCTCGTACAGGCCCACATCCTGGAAGTGGTTCATGAAGAACACGTCGTAGCTCTCTCGCTCGGCGCGGATCGCGTTGCGGATCACCTCGCGCGAAAAGCGAAACTCGGACAGCGCGTGCACCGTGGTGACGGAGGGCGTGGTGGTGTGGAACTCCACCTCGAACTCCGGGTCGACGCAGGCCTGCATGTGGGGCAGCAACTGCGCCAGATAAGTGCGGTGGCCCACGTTGTCCGTGGCGCCCTGCGCCCAGATGCGGAACCTGGTCTTGGATGCATTCATTCAGATCACCTTTCCGGGGTTGAGGATGCCCTTGGGATCCAGGGCGTGCTTCACGGCGCGCATCGCCGCCAGTTCCGCGGGGCTGCGCGTGTGGCCCAGGACCTTGCGCTTGAGCAGGCCGATGCCGTGCTCGGCGGAGACGGCGCCGCGGTAACGCCGCGTCAGGTCGTACACCAGCTCCTCGATCTGCGCGCGCGTTTCCGGCCGGCCGCCATCGGCATGCGCGATCACGTGCAGGTTGCCGTCGCCGAGATGGCCATAGACCAGGGCCGTGCCGTTCGGCCAGCGCTCGCGCAGCAGGGCTTCGCACTCCAGCGCGGCGCGGCCGATGTCCGCGATCGCGAAGCTCACGTCGAACGCCGCCATGCCGGGCAGCAGCAGGGGGAATTCCGCCGTGGCATCGCGCACCGCCCACAGCGAGCGAGCGTCGGTGCCGGAACGCGCCACGGCGGCATCTTCGATCACGCCTTCTTCCAGCATGCGGGCCAGGAAGTCATCGAAGGCCGCCGGGTGGTGCACGGCGTCGGCGCCCGCGCTTTCCATCAGCACGTTCATGGCGTGCCGGCCCGGCAAGGGCGCGCGCAGGCCCTTGACCTTCTCCATCATGAAGTCGAGGTAGCTGGGCCACATCACCTCGAAGGCAGACACGCCCCCCGGCAGTTCCGCCTTCGCGCGCCGCAGCAGGGTGGTCACCGCGTCGTAGTTCGGCAGGCCGCACCAGGCGGTGCACACCGAGCGCGGCTGCGGATGCAGCTTGAGCACCACGCGCGTGACGATGCCCAGCGTGCCTTCGGCGCCGGCCAACAGGTGGCGGAAGTCGTAGCCGGTGTTGTTCTTCACCATCTTGTGCAGGCCGCCGACCACGCTGCCGTCGGCCAGCACCGCCTCGATGCCCAGCACCTGGTCGCGCATGGTGCCATAGCGGATGACGCGGTTGCCGCCGGCATTGGTGGAGAGGTTGCCGCCGATGGTGCAGGTGCCGCGGGCGCCCAGGTCCAGTGCGAACAGGAAGCCGGCGGCCTCGGCGGCTTCCTGCACCGCCTGCAGCGTGCAGCCGGCCTGCGCGGTGAGCGTGCCGGAGATCGCATCGACCTCTTCGACCGCGTTCATCCGCTCCAGGCTCACGGCGACTTCGTCGGGACCGCAACAGGCGCCGCCCGCCAGGCCGGTGAGCCCGCCCTGCGCAACCACCGGCTGCCCGAACTCGTTGCAGATCTGGAGCATGCGCGCCAGTTGCCCGGTGCTGTGCGGGCGCAGCAGGGCACGCGGCACACTGGCCGGTGCCCCGCTCCAGTCGCCGTGGCGCCGGTCGGGGATGGCGGGGCCGGTGGCCACGAGATCGGTGCCGAGCGCCTGGACCAGGGCATCGACGGCTTGTTCAGTATGCATGTCGGAAGGTCTTTCGTCTGGAAGTTCAGGGCCGGGCCGCCCGCATCGCCTGGGCGAAGCCGCGCGCGGCGAGGCCGATGTCATTGGCAACCACGGCCAGTTCGTAGCCCTCGGCGAAGGCCTGGCGGGCGGCGTCGGCGTCGGAGGTGAACAGGCCGCAAGGGAGGCCTTGCTGGTGGGCGATGTCGCGGATGCGCGCGCAGCAAGCCTTCAGTTGGTCGGCGCTGGCGTCCGGCATCGACAGCTGCAGGTCGCCGGTGCCGATGAAGATGAAGTCGATGCCTTCGACGGCGCAGATCGCCTCGGCGTTCAGGGCACCCAGCGCGGTTTCGATCATGGCGCCCACGGCGACGTGCTGATTGGCGGCCCGCATGCTGTCGATGCCGGCCAGCAGCGGCCGCACGCCGCCGCCCGAGCGCCTGCCCTGCGGCGGGTAGCGGCTGGCGCTGGCCAGGACGCGCGCGTCGTCCGCGCTTTCCACCAGCGGCGCCATGACCGCGGCCACGCCGGCATCCAGCGCCGCGCCGACGGCCGTCGCCGAGAAATCCGCCGTCCGCGCAATGACGCAAGTGCGCGCCCCCGCCATGCCGGCGGCGGCCTCGAGCGCTGCGCGCTCCCACAGTCCATGCTGGAGATCGAGCACGACGGCGGCTGGCACGGACTGTGCAGCGATCTCGGCCAGCGCGGCGCTGCCGAGGGCCAGCCACACCAGGGGCAGAACGGCGCCGCGTTCCAGCCGTGGCCTGAAGGGATGCTGGAAGGGCGGTGCCTGCGAGTTCATGGGTGGAAGCTCTCCACCGCTTTTCGTCCTGGCCGTCGCGGCCGGGGATTATCGTTGGAGCGGTTGACAACAGTATATTGTTCGTGCCACATTGAAGTCAATGTCCTTTAAGCCTCAACTAAATTTGAAATCACCGGCAAGGCCGGCAAATAGCTTCTGCAGAGGGAGAGTCGCGTTTCCTGTTCGTTGCGGCCTTTGTTTCTGGCGATCCGAGAACAAGGATCAGGTGCCGGATTGACATCAAACTGTATACGGAAGATAGGCGTGGCTCGCTCGACCTCCCCTTTGAAGGGCGTGCCCGAAGCGCAGCCGCAGAGCCGCCAGAGCCTCAGCGCCATCGCCTACGACGCCCTGCGCAGCCGGTTGCGCACGGGCCTGGTGACGCCGGAAGATCGCATGGTGGATCTTGAGATCGCGGCGCAGTTGGGCATGTCGCGCATGCCGGTCCGCGAGGCGCTGCTGCAGCTGGTGGCCGAGGGCGTCCTGGTCAGCACCGCGCGCGGCTATCGCATCCCCACGCTGGCTCCGAAGGACGTGATCGAGGTGTTCGAGCTGCGCAAGCTGCTGGAGCCGCGTGCCGCGGCGCTCGCCGCCCGCGATCTGTCGCGCGCCGGTATCGCGCAGTTGAGCGCGGCGCTGAGCGAGGCCAAGGCCGCCCAGGCCTCGGAGGATTTCCCGCGCCTGTTCCGCGCCAACGTGGATTTCCGCGAGACCTGGCTGGGCGCCGTGCGCAACAAGCGGCTGGCGGCGGTGATCATGCGCTGCTCCGACCAGGTGTTGACCGTGCGGATGTCCACCCTGCGCGGGCCGGGGATCCCTCCGGTCGTGGTCGCCGGGCTGAAGGAACTGTATGCGAGCTTTGCGCGGCACGACTCGGTCGCGGCCCACGACAGCATGTTGAGGTTCGTGCTCGCCGCGGAGAGCGCCTACGCGGCCCTGGGCGATACGAGCGAGCAATGAACCCATTCCATCGGCCGCACCACGCACTGTCCCACTCCCCGCCCATCCCCTTTAACCGGAAGAGAAACGCACCATGACAGATCTCCAACTCCAGCACGCGTTGCAGGACCCGACCCGGCGCCATCTGCTGCTCGGCGCCATGGCTGCCGGTGCGGGCTCGCTCCTGCCGTGGCAGATGGCCGGCGCGCAGACGGTGGACAAGTCCACCCTGTCGATCGCCTACCCGGTGGATGTGCCGACCTGGGACCCGAATGCGCTGTCCATTCCAACGATCCAGAACCTGTATCAGTCGGTGTTCGATTCTCCGCTGCGCTACTCGCCGCAGTTGAAGCTCGAACCGCGCCAGCTGAAGGAATGGAAGTGGGTCGACAACAAGGCCACCCGCCTCGAGGTCACCCTGCGCGACGACATCCTGTTCCACGACGGCACGCGCCTGACGATGGACGACTTCCGCTACAGCCTGGCCGAGCGCGCGAAGGCCGACAAGAAGCTGCTGGTGGGCGGCATGCTCAACACCGTGAGCGACATCGAGGTGAGCTCGCCGACCAAGGGCGTGTTCGTCTTCAACCGGCCGACGCCGGCCGCCCCGATCTACTTGGCCTTCCTTGCCGTCTACGTGGTGCCCAAGGCCTACATGGAGAAGGTGGGTCCCGAGGGCTTCAACGCCAAGCCCATCGGCGCCGGCCCCTACCGGATGGTGGAACACCAGCGCGGCTCGCGCATCGTGCTGGAAGCCTTCGACAAGTACTGGGGTGGTGCGCCCCCGATCAGGCAGGTGGTGTTCCAGATCGTGCCCGAAGGCTCGGCGCGCGTCGCGCTGGCCGAGTCCGGGCGGGTCGGCATGGCCACGCAATTGCCCATGCGCGAAGTGCAGCGGCTGGCGTCGAAGACCGGCATCCTGACCAAGGTCTATCCCGTCTCCGAGGTCTACATGATCCGGATTCCCAGCTATGTGAAGCCGATGGACAACGACCACGTGCGCGCGGCCATGCACCTGTCCATCGACAAGGCGGCACTCTCCAAGGCTTTCTACGGCGGCGTCGCCAAGCCGCTGTCGGTCATGACACCCGAGGGTACGCCCTCCTACGTGCCCGACTTCCACTACCCCTATGACAAGAACAAGGCCATCGCCGAGCTGAAGGCCGCCGGCTACAGCACTTCCAACCCGGTGTCCTTCACGCTGCTGTCCACCAACGGCGTGTTCCCGAACGACTACGACCTGGCACGCGCCATCGCCGCGATGTGGAAGGCCGTGGGCATCAACGCCACCATCGAGGAGACCACGCCGGCCAAGCTGGTCGAGGCGGCGCAGAACGGCAAGCTCGCGGGGCCGCTGCTCTACAGCTGGGTCAACAGCACCGGCGATCCGGAGAACTATGCCGGCCGCATCTTCGACCCGCGGCTGCGCTTCTCGACCTGGAAGGACATGGCGCTGGCCCCGCGCATCGATGCGCTGATGACCGAGGTCGACGAGACCAAGCGCATGGCCGGCTACAAGGCGCTGAACGTCGAGTCGTCCGAGAAGTCCTGGGCCATCCCGCTGCTGCAGGCCGTGGCCACGGTGGCGTATTCGTCGACGCTGCAGCCCACCCTGTTCGACAACGGCTACATCCTGCCGGCCGACATGAAGTACCGCTGAACCGGCCTCGATCCCTGACAGACCGCGCGCAGGTCCCACGACATGTTCCAGATCATTTCCGCGATCATCCTGCGCCGGCTGCTGCTGGCCATCCCGACCCTGCTGCTGTTGTCGCTGGTCGTGTTCGTCGTGCTGCGCATGCTGCCGGTCGATCCGCTCGCGATGCTGCTGCCCGCATCGGCCACGCCGGCCGATGCGGCGGCGCTGCGGGAGCAGCTCGGTTTGGACAAGCCCGTCCCGCAGCAATTCCTGATCTGGCTGTGGCAGGCCCTCAACGGCAACCTGGGCACCTCGATCAACTTCCGCCAGCCGGTGGCCCACCTGATGCTGTCCTCGCTGCCGGCAACACTGGAGCTGACCTTGGCGGGCCTGCTGCTTGCGCTTCTGATCAGCGTGCCGGGCGGCGTGCTGGCCTACGCTCTCTACCAGCGCCGTCGCGAAACCGCCGCGGACCTCGCGGTGGCACTGATGCAGTCGATTCCATCCTTCCTCTGGAGCCTGCTGCTGATCCTGGCCTTCGGCGTGCTGTGGCCCGTGCTGCCCTTCAGCGGGCGAGTCGGCGGAGGGGTGGCGCTGCCCGACATCACCGGCTTCGCCCTCATCGACCTGCTGCTGGTGGGCCACTTCAGCGGCTGGCTCACGGCGCTGTCGCACCTGCTGCTGCCGGCGCTGGCCCTGGCCCTGGGCTTCGCGCCGCTGGTGATCCGGGTGCTCCGCTCCAGCCTGATCGACGCCGCCCACGAACCCTACGTCGAAGCGGCGCGGCTGCGCGGGCTGTCGGAAGCCCGCATCGTGTGGCGCCACATGCTGAAGAACGCGGCGCTGCCCACGATCACCATGATCGGCGTGCAGTTCGGCTTCCTCTTCGGCGGCGCGCTGCTGGTGGAGATGATCTTCGGCTTCCCCGGGGTGGGGAACCTGATGGTGCAGGCGGTGAAGGGCAACGACCTGCCGCTGATCCAGGGCATCGCCCTGATCTTCTGCGTGCTGATGCTGGCGATCACGGTGATCGTCGACGTTCTGTATGCCGTGTTGAACCCGCGACTGAGAACGCTATGACCGCGACTGCCACCACGATGACCTCCCAGGCTCCGACTGCCGTCTCTTTTGCCGTCACCCGCGGCGCGCTGCGCCAGTTGGGTCGCCAGCCGCGCGTGTGGGTGGGCGGCGGCATCCTGCTGGCCGTGCTGCTGCTGGCCCTGCTCGCGCCCTGGGTGGCGCCGCATGACCCGCTGGAACAGGACCTGCTGCACATGCTGACGCCACCGATGTGGGCGTCGGGCGGCGACCCCTCCTTTCCGCTCGGCACCGACGGCCTGGGCCGCTGCGTGCTGTCGCGCGCGATCTACGGCTCGCGCGTGGCCCTGACCGTGGCCATCGTCGCGGCGCTGGGCTCGATGCTGCTGGGAAGCAGCCTGGCGATGCTGAGCGGCTACTTCGGCGGCGTCGTGGATCGCGGCATCAGCTACGTGGTCGATTTGTGGATGTCCTTCCCGCCCGTGGTGTTGTCGCTGATCCTGCTGGTCGGCCTCGGCACCGGCGTCGACAAGGTGATCCTCGCGGTGGTGCTGGTGGACTGGACGCGCTTCTGCCGCGTGGTCCGCGCCGACGTGCTGGTCACCCGCCGCCGCGACTATGTGTTGGCAGCCCGCCTGCTGGGCTTCAGCCACCTGCGCACCATGATGCGCGAGGTACTGCCGGCGGTCGTGCCGCTGATGATCACGCTGTTCTCCATCGAGATGGGCATCGCCATCGTGGTGGAGGCGACGCTGTCCTTCATCGGCCTTTCGGTGCCGGCGCAGGTCACGACCTGGGGACAGATGCTGGCGGACGGCCGCACCGACATGCAGAGCGCCGCCTGGGTGATGCTGGTGCCGGTCGCCAGCATCATCCTCACCGTCCTGGGCTGCAACCTTTTCGGCGACGGTGTCCGCGTCGCGCTGGACCCGCGCCTGCGCCTGCGGAGCGAATGACATGCTGAGTATTTCCAATCTCACATTGACGGCCCGCCTGGGCGGCGCGAAGGTCGACCTGCTGCGCGACGTCTCGCTGAACCTGGAGCGCGGCAAGGTGCTCGGGCTGGTGGGAGAGTCCGGCGCCGGCAAGAGCATGATCGGCCGCGTGATCGCCGGCCACACCCCGGCTGGCTTCGAGGTCACGCGCGGCGCCATCAGGTTCGACGGCCTGGATCTGCTGACGCTGGACGCCAGGGCCTGGCGCCGGCTGCTGGGGCGGCGCATTGCTTTCGTGCCGCAGGAGCCGCTGACCGCGTTGAACCCGGTGCTGACCATCGCCCAGACCTTCGACGAGCACCTCGCGCACCTGGGAGTGCCGTCCAGAGGCCGTCGGCGCCTGATGCTGCAGCAGCTGGAATCGGTCCATCTGCCGAAGCCGGACGAGCTGGCTGAGCGCTATCCGCACGAACTCTCGGGCGGCCAGTGCCAGCGCGTGCTGATCGCCATGGCTTTCGTGGCCAACCCGGCGCTGCTCGTGGCCGACGAGCCGACCACCGCGCTGGACGTCGTCAGCCAGGCCAACGTGCTGCAGCTGCTCGCCGAGCAGAGGCGCATTCACCACACGGCGATGCTGTTGATCACGCACGACCTGCGGCTGGCGGCCCACGTGTGCGACGACATCGCCGTGTTGTACGCGGGCGAGCAAGTCGAATACGGACCGGCGCGCGAAGTGCTGGGGCGCTCGCGCCACCACTACACCTGGGCGCTGGACCACGCCACGCCCGACGTGCACGGGCCGCAGCGCCTGCTGCCGACTCTTGGCGGCCAGATGCCCGGCGTCGCGGCGCTGGGCGCCATCGCCGGCTGTCGCTTCGCGGCACGGTGCCCGCAACGGCAGCCAGCCTGCACGCAGCAGCCGCCCGCCCTGGTCGAGCAGACCGCCGGACACTGGGTCCGCTGCATCGCGCCACGGCCGCTCACGCAGAACGATGTACCCGCCGGCGACAGCCGCGACGCGGCCTGGAAGGCGCCGGCCGGCGACCCCGATGCGCCGCCGCTGGTGGAACTCCAGGACGCGACGCTGCGCTACACCGCACGCCGGGGCCTGCTGGGCCGGCGCAAGGTGCACAACGTGGCGGTCCATCGGCTCTCGCTGAAGGTGCGGCCCGGCGAATTCGTAGGCATCGTGGGGGAAAGCGGCAGCGGCAAGAGTTCGGTGGCGCGCCTGATCGTCGGCGCCGAGTCGCTGACCAGCGGCCGGCTTCTGGTGGAAGGGCAGGAGCGCTCGGGCACCCGCGCGCTGCGGCTCACGCGCGAGCAGGTGCAGATGATCTTCCAGGATCCGCACTCCGCGCTGAACCCGCGCCGCTCGGTGTTTCGGCTCCTGACCCAGGCCTACGAATCCGACCGGATGGCGGCGAAGCTCGAGCGCAAGCCGCGCGAGCAGCATGCCCGCGATCTGCTCAATGATGTCGGATTGCCGGGGGACGCGCTCGCGCGCTTTCCGAGCCAGCTCTCGGGCGGGCAGAAGCAGCGCGTCAACATCGGGCGGGCCTTGTGCGTGATGCCCAGGCTGCTGGTCGCGGACGAGATCGTTTCCGGGCTCGACGTGTCGGTGCAGGCCCAGGTCCTCAACCTGCTGCTCGAGCTGGGACGGCGCCACGGCATCGCGCTGGTGCTGATCTCGCACGACCTGTCGGTCGTTCGCTACCTGTGCTCGCGCGTGGTCGTCATGCAGCGCGGCGACGTCGTCGAGGAGGGCCGGACCGAGACGGTATTTTCCAGCCCGCAGCATCCCTACACGCGTTCGCTGCTCGCCTCCGTGCCACCCGCGGACCCGTCGATCGCCTGGCCGCCCGGGCCAGTGTCAAGTCATGGCTTGCGGCCCATGCCCCTCGACGCACCGTTGACCTGAAGGGCCGAGGGCCAGGTCTCGGAATGGCCAGAGGCTCGCTTCGCAGCGCAACCGCTGCTCTCGCCCTACGGGCGGGCCTCGAAGACGAGATTGAACGGCGTTTCCGCGGCGCGCCGAAAACGGCTGAATCCCCCTTGCTTCACGACAACATCGCGCAGGCGCTGCTCGCCGGCCTGGGCGCCCAGTCCGAGCCCCACCTCCTGCGAGAGGGAGCACGGCGTGCACACCATCGTGGAGGCGGAGTAGAAGATGCGCCCGACCGGGTTCAGGTTGTCTTCCAGTCGATCGTTCGCGAACGGTTCGACAATCATCCACATGCCGTCCGGCGCCAGCGTCTCGCGCACATGGCGCGCCGCCCCGACCGGGTCGCCCATGTCGTGCAGGCAGTCGAAGAATGCAACCAGGTCGAAGTCTCGGCCCGGATAGGTCTTCGCCCCCGCCATCTCGAAACGAACCCGGTGGGCGACGCCCGCCGCGGCGGCGCGCTCGCGCGCGGCCGTGATCGAAGGCTCGTGGTAGTCGTAGCCGACGAAGGTCGACTGCGGGTACGCCTGCGCAAGCACGATCGTCGATGCGCCGAAGCCGCAGCCGACATCGGCCACGCGCGCGCCCGCTTGAAGTCGCTCGCGCATGCCGTCCAGGGCGGGAATCCAGCTCGGTTCCAGGTTCGCGTTGTAGCCCGCCCGGAAGAAGCGTTCGGTGCCGGTGAACAGGCCCGGATGGTGTTCGTGCCAGCCAAGGCCGGTGCCGTCGCGAAAGGCCTTCTGGACCTTGTCGATGTCATGAAACATCGACATCAGGACATCGAAGCCACCCACCATGAAAGCCGGGCTGCTGTCGTCGGCAAGCACCAGCGCGGCCTCGGGCGAGAGAGCAAAGGTCTGCGCCTTCGGATCGTAGTCGACGAAGCCGCTGGCGGCCTGCGCGCTGAGCCACTCCTGGGCATAGCGCAATCGCAGACGCGTCCTGTCGCTGAACTGGTCGACCGTCATCGGGCCGGCGCCGGCCATCGCCTTGTACAACCCGAGCCGGTCTCCGAGGATGACGAGCGGCGCGCCGGCGAGCGCGCCGAACTCCGTGACCATCCTGCCCATCAGGGCATTGAGCCTGTCTTCATCGATCTGCATGACTTCACTCCTCAGGGTTGCGTCGTGCCGCATGAGCGATCACGCGCGCGACGGGTCGGACTCGATGGATATTCGGGTCCTGGTGTCCCGCGGTTACGCGCCTCGCACCAACGTCGGCGCCGGGGTCCTGGCCGACAAGATGAGGGTCAGCCCCTGTTCCCGAGTGCAGTAAGAATTACGTAAGATTCGCGCCTACGCCCCAACCAATGTACCCATGATCGACGTCGAATTGCCAGCGCCTGTTGCAACCGTTCGCAACCTCATTGCCAGCCGCGGGATCGTTCCGGCCCTGGCCATGCTCAACGACAGGACGCCCTTTCGATTCACGGCGATCTACAAGTTGAACGGCGATGTCATGCACGCGACGCACGCCTTCGACCGCGACTGCGAATACCGCACCTGGCTGAAGGTGGTGCCTCTGCCAAAGAGCTTCTGCCGGTATGCGATCGAGCATGGCGAGTTCGTGACCAGCCATGCTTCCAGGGATCGACGCCTGACGAATCGGCCCTATGCCGGGATGGTCGAGTCGTACTACGGGCGGCTGCTGAGGCGCGAGTGCGGCACGCCCTATGGCACCTTCATCCATTTCGATCTGGAGCCACGCGACATGCCCTCAGAAGAAATCCGCTTTCTGAGCGATGTGATCCCGCAGTTCATCGACTACCTGGAATGAACGGACGCCGACGGCTCACTCCTTGACCGATCCCGTCATCCCCGACACGTAGTACTCGACGAAGAAGGAGTAGATGAAGGCCACCGGCAGCGAGCCCAGCAGCGCCCCCGCCATCAGGGGCCCCCACTGGTACACATCGCCCTGCACCAGTTCGGTGACCACGCCCACCGGCAGCGTCTTGATCTCCGAGGAGGAGATGAAGGTCAGCGCGTAGATGAACTCGTTCCACGACAGCGTGAACGCGAAGATGCCGGCCGAGATGAGCCCCGGGACCGCCAGCGGCAGCACGATCTTGACCAAAATCTGCCAGCGGCTCGCGCCGTCGATCAGCGCGCACTCCTCCAGCTCGGCCGGGATCGAGCGGAAGTAGCCCGTCAGCAGCCAGGTGCAGAAGGGGATCAGGAAGGTCGGGTAGGTCAGGATCAGCGCCCAGCGCGTATCGAAGAGCCCGAGGTTGAACACCACGTTCGCCAGCGGAATGAACAGGATCGACGGCGGCACCATGTAGGCCAGGAAGATCGACAGACCCACCTGCTTGGAGCCCTTGAAGCGCAGCCGCTCGATCGCGTAGGCCGCGAACACCGAGGCCGCGAGCGAGAAGAATGTCGACACCACCGACACCAGCACCGTGTTCCAGAGCCACTGCGGGTAGGAGGTCTCGAACAGCAGCTTGTGGAAGTGCGCCAGCGTGGGCGCGATGACCCAGAACGGGTTGCCTTCGCGCGACAGCAGTTCCGCGTCGGGCTTCACCGAGGTGATCGCCATCCAGTAGAACGGAAACAGCAGCACGATCAGGAACACCACCAGGGGCAGGTACACCGTCACCACCTTGCGCGGCAGCGAATCCAGGAAACCCATGCCGATCGTGTCGACCTTTCCCTGCTTGCTCAATTGAACGGCACTCATTTGTCGGCCCCTCCCTGTTGCCAGGCGCGGCGCTGCAACCCGAAGAAACTGAACATCACGCAGGCGAGCAGGAAGGGCACCATCGCAATCGCGATGGCCGCGCCCTCGCCGAGCGCGCCGCCCGAGATCGCGCGCTGGAAGGACAGGGTGGCCATCAGGTGCGTCGCATTGAGGGGCCCGCCGCGCGTGATGACGTAGATGAGCTGGAAGTCGGTGAAGGTGAAGAGCACGGAGAAGGTCATCACCACCGCGATGATCGGCGTGAGCAGCGGCAGCGTGACGTGGCGGAACTGCTGCCACGGCGTGGCGCCGTCGATGGCCGACGCCTCGTAGTACGAGGGCGAGATGGTTTGCAGCCCCGCGAGCAGCGTGATCGCCACGAAAGGCACGCCGCGCCAGACGTTGGCGATGATCACCGCGAAGCGCGCGTTCCACGGGCTGCCGAGGAAGTCGATGTACGTGTCGATGAGCCCCATCTTCACCAGCGCCCAGCTGATGATGGAGAACTGCGAGTCGTAGATCCACCAGAAGGCGATCGCCGACAGCGCCGTCGGCACGATGTAGGGCAGCAGGATCACCGCCCGGAAGAAGGTCTTGAAGCGGATGTTCTTGTTCAGCAGAACCGCCAGCCACAGCCCCAGGAAGAACTTGAACACGCTCGCCACGAAGGTGTAGAAGATCGTATTGAAGAGGGCCAGCCGCGTGACGGCGTCGCCCCACAGGTACTCGTAGTTCTCGAGTCCGACCCAGGACCCCGGCCGCCCGACCTTGGCGTCGGTGAAACCGAGGTAGGTGCCCAGCCCCAGTGGATAAGTCAGAAACAGCAGCAGCAGCAGCGCCGCCGGCAACATGAACATGAAGCCGAGCGCGTTGCGACTGTTCTGCATCCTTGCCAGAAATGTCATGGGGCGGGCTGCCTTGATCAGAGCTTGTAGTAGCGTTCGGCGCGCTTCTGGGCGCGTTCGGCGGCTTCCTTGGGGGTCTTGGCGCCGCTTGCGGCTTCAGCCACCATGTTGGGGATGATGAAGTCCGCCGCGCAGCCGGCCGATGCGTAGCCCAGCTTGCCGTCGTAGCCGGCCGGGCGCAGGTTCTTCACCGAATCCCGGTACGGCATGTTCTTCGGGTCGGAAGTCCAGATCGTGCTGTTCTCGTAGAAGCGCAGCGGCTGCGCGACATAGCCGCCGCCGCCCTGCAGCCAGGGGTCGTACTGCTCCTTCTCCATCATGAAGCGCAGGAACTCCTTCGCGGCGTTCGGAAACTTCGTGTACTTCATGATCATCTGGTTGAAGAACAGATGCGATTCGGTCGGCACGCCCACGGGCCCGATGGGGAACACCGCGTGGTTGATGTCGGCGGCCATTTCCTTGACCTTGGGGTCGGTCGCGTTCTTCGCCGCGTAGTAGATCGAGATGCCGTTGTTGGTGACGCTGATCTGGCCGTCGAGGAAGGCCTTGTTGTTGTTCGGGTCCAGCCACGAGAGCGTGCCGGGGATGAAGTTGGCATACAGCTCCTTGCCGTATTCCAGTGCCTTCAGCGTCTCGGGGCTGTCGATCACGACCTTGTTGTTCTTGTCGACCAGCTTGCCGCCGAAGGCCCAGATCAGCCAGTTGGTCCAGGTGCTGTCGCCCGTCGCGTTGCCCAGCGCCATGCCGCCGGGTGTGCCCTTTTCCTTCAGGGCCTTGTAGAGCTTCAGGAAGTCGTCGGTGTTCTTGGGGAAGGTGTCGAAGCCGGCGGCCTTGACCATGCTCTCGCGGTAGACGATGAGCGAGCCCGATGCGCCCAGCGGCAGGCCGATCCACTTCTTGCCGTCGGGCCGCATGAAGGCCTCGCCCGCCGGGTACCAGCCGCCGTATTTTTTGCCGAGGTACTCGGCCAGGTCGGTGACGTCGAGCAGCTTGTCCGGATAGAGGTTGGCGTCGTCGTTGGTCGACAGGATGATGTCCGGGCCGGCGCCGGTGTTGGCGGCCACGGCCGCCTTGGGCCGAACGTCTTCCCAGCCCTCGTTGTCCACGCGGACCTCGATGCCCGTGGTGTCGGTGAACTTCTTGACGTTGGCCATGTAGGCGTCGATGTCGCCCTGCACGAAACGGCTCCAGCGCAGCACGCGCAGCTTGGCGCCCTTCTCGGGCTTGAAGCTCATCGACTGGGCTTGCGCGAGCGGCGAGAAGATCGTGCCGCCGACGCCCAGCGTCGCCGCGGCGGCCATGCCGGCCGAGCCTTTCAGAATCTTGCGGCGATTGTTGAAGTCACTCATGGATGTCTCCTGTTGATGATCGGGCCGTGATGAAGCTCAGGCCACCAGCCGTTGGCCGGTGCCTGCGTCGAAGAGATGGGCGCGCTGCAGGTCGGGCTGCAGGTGGATGACGGTGCCGGGCGCGAAATCGTGGCGCTCGCGGAACACCGCGGAGATCTCGGCGCCCTCATGACGGCACGCCACGAAGGTATCCATGCCGGTCGGCTCCATCACGACGACGCGCGAGGGGATGCCGCCGGCGTCCGCCAGGATCAGGTGCTCGGGCCGCGTGCCGTAGACCACCGGCTGGCCATCCGTGCCGCCGGCGCGCAGGGGCGCGTCGAGTTGCGTTCCGTCCTGCAGTTCCACCCGCGCGCCCCCGGCACCGCGGCGCAGGATGCCCGGCAGGAAGTTCATGGCGGGCGAGCCGATGAAGCCGGCGACGAACTGGTTGGCGGGACTGTCATAGAGCTCCAGCGGGCTGCCGGTCTGCTCGATGCGGCCGTCGCGCATGACGACGATCTTGTCGCCCATCGTCATCGCCTCGATCTGGTCGTGCGTGACGTAGATCGAGGTGGTCTTCAGGCGCTGGTGCAGCTCCTTGATCTCGCCGCGCATCGCCACGCGCAGCTTTGCATCGAGATTGGACAGCGGCTCGTCGAACAGGAACACCTGCGGATCGCGCACGATGGCGCGGCCCATCGCGACGCGCTGGCGCTGGCCGCCCGAGAGCTGGCGCGGATAGCGGTCGAGCAGCGGAATGAGCGCGAGGATTTCGGCGGCGCGCTGGACCTTGGTGTCGATGGTCGCCTTGTCCGTCTTCGCCAGGGCCAGCGCGAACGCCATGTTGTCGCGCACCGTCATGTGCGGGTACAGCGCGTAGTTCTGGAACACCATCGCGATGTCGCGCTCCTTCGGCGGCAGGTCGTTGACGCGCTTCTCGCCGATGCGGATCTCCCCGCTGTTGATCTCCTCCAGTCCCGCGATCATGCGCAGCAGCGTCGACTTGCCGCACCCGGAGGGTCCGACCAGCACGGTGAAGGAACCGTCCTGGATGTCGATGTCCACGCCGTGGAGGATGGGGACATCACCGAAATTCTTCTTGACCGCCTGGATCGTGACACTGGCCATGCACTGGAGTCCTGATAGGTTCGCCGTACTTCGGCGCAAGCGGCTCGGAAGGCCCGGGCCGCAACCGCGCAGTATTGGCATTGGCCCGGGCCCGCGCATCAGGGCAAACCGGTACGCATTAACCCCCGGAAATTTGTATGATGACCTGATAACCGATCAAATTCCCACCACCATGGCGCGAGCCACCTCCGCCACCTCCCAGCCCCAGCAGTTGATCGTCGATCGGCTTTCGGACCGGCTGGCGGCGCGCTTGAGCGCGCAGATCGAATCGGGCGAACTCAAGCCCGGCGACCGGCTGCCGACCGAGCTGCAGCTGGCCTTGATGCACGGGGTCTCGCGCACCGTGGTGCGCGAAGCGGTGCACCAGCTCAAGTCCAGGGCCCTGGTGCTGTCGCGTCAGGGGTCTGGCGTCTTCGTGGCCGCGCGGCCGATCCACAAGCCGCTCGAGTTCGACCCGAGGGTGCTGAACTCCGTTCAGGCCGTGGTCCATGTGGTCGAGGTGCGGCGCGTGCTGGAAGGCGAGATCGCCGCGCTCGCGGCCGAGCGGGCGACCAAGACCCAGATCACCGCGCTGCGGCGCGCACTGGAGGCCATCGACCAGGCGGTCGCCGCCGGGCGCGACGGCGTCGCCGAGGACCTGGCCTTCCACCGCGTCATCGGCGAGGCCACCGGCAACCCGCAGTTCCGCCTGCTGCTCGGCTTCCTGGAGCAATATCTGCGCGAAGGCATGCGCATCACGCGCGGCAACGAAGCGCGGCGGGCGGATTTCATGGTCGCGGTGCAGCTCGAGCACCGCGCCATCTTCGAGGCCATCGCCGCGCACGATCCCGTCGCGGCGCGCCTCCATGCCACCGAACACCTCACCCGCGGCGAGCAGCGGCTCGTCGAGGGTGGCGTCATCGACGCCCAACGGCGCAGGGCGGCCGCCAAGGCCGCGCGCAAATCGACGAAATGAAGGAGACAGCAACATGAAACTGATGATCACTGGCGGCGGCGGCTTCGTGGGCGCGCGCCTGGCGCGCACGCTCTTGAGACGCGGCACGCTGGCGGGCGAGCGCATCGATCGCCTCGTCCTCACCGACATCGCGCCGCCGCCGGCCGACCTGCTGGCGGAGGGGCGCGTCGAGGCGCGCACCGGCCCGCTGCTCGCACAGGCCGACGCGCTGCGCGAGGAGGCCTTCGACGGCGTGTTCCACCTGGCTTCGGCCGTGTCCGGCGAATGCGAAGCCGACTTCGACCTCGGCCTGCGCTCCAACCTGGACAGCACGCGCGCGCTGCTCGATGCGATCAGGGCCCATGTCAACGCGGGCGGCAAGGCGCCGCGCGTGGTGTTCTCCAGTTCGGTGGCGGTGTTCGGCCCCGACCCGGCCGTGCCGCTGCCCAAGATCGTGGCGGACGACACGCTCCCGGCGCCGCAGACCTCCTACGGCACGCAGAAGCTGATCTGCGAGCACCTCATCGCTGACTACACGCGCAAGGGCTACATCGACGGCCGCGCCGCGCGCCTGATGACCGTGACCGTGCGCCCCGGCCGGCCGAACGGCGCCGCCTCTTCCTTCTTCAGCGGCATCATCCGCGAGCCGCTGGCGGGCATCGAGTCGATCTGCCCCGTCTCGCCCGAGGTGTCGCACCCGGTGTCCTCGCCCTCGCGCACCATCGACGGCCTGATCGCCGTCTACGAAGCCAGCCGCGAGGCCTTCTGCGGCCGCACCGCGCTCAACCTGCCCGCGCTCAATGTGCGCGTGAGCGACATGCTCGAGGCGCTGGAGCAGGTGGCGGGCCCGGCCGTGCGCGCCCGCGTGCGCTTCGAGCGCGACGAGCGCATCGCCGGCATCGTGGCCAACTGGCCCAGCGGGGCCTCGGCGGCGCGGGCCGCGCGGCTCGGGTTGCTGCCGCACGAGAACTTCGCCGACATCATCCGGCAATACATCGACGACTGCTCGGCGCTGCCGAGCGCAAGTGAGACCCTCAAGGGCATGAACCGGTGAAATCCATGAAACCCACGAAACCAAAGAACGCCAAGATCACCAAGTCCTCCGCCAGGAAAGGCGCCAGGAGCCTGCGCTCGCAGGCCTGGTTCGACAACCCGTCCAATGCCGACATGACGGCGCTCTACCTGGAGCGCACCATGAACTTCGGCTTGAGCTTCGAGGAGCTGCAGTCGGGGCGCCCGATCATTGGCATCGCGCAGACCGGCTCGGACATCGCCCCCTGCAACCGGCACCACCTGGTGCTGGCCGAGCGCGTGCGCGAAGGCATCCGCGATGCCGGCGGTGTCGCCTTCGAGTTCCCGATCCATCCGATCCAGGAAACCTGCAAGCGCCCGACCGCCTCGCTCGACCGCAACCTGCAATACCTGTCGCTGGTCGAGATCCTGTACGGCTACCCGATCGACGGCGTGGTGCTGACCACCGGCTGCGACAAGACCACGCCGGCGCAGATCATGGCGGCGGCGACGGTGGACATCCCCGCCATCGCGCTCAACGCCGGGCCGATGCTCAACGGCTGGTACCAGGGCGAGCGCACCGGCTCGGGCACCATCGTCTGGAAGGCCCGCGAGATGATGGCCGCGGGCGAGATCGGCTACCAGGAGTTCCTGAAGCTGGTGGCATCGTCCGCGCCTTCGACGGGGCACTGCAACACCATGGGCACGGCGTCGACCATGAACTCGCTGTCCGAGGCGCTGGGCATGACGCTGCCGGGCAGCGCGGCCATTCCCGCGCCCTACCGGGACCGCCAGGAGATGGCCTACATGACGGGCAAGCGCATCGTGGAGATGGTGCGCGAGGACCTGAAGCCCTCGGACATCCTCACGCGCGCGGCCTTCGAGAACGCGATCGTGGTGAACTCCGCCATCGGCGGATCGACCAACGCGCCGATCCACCTGAACGCCATCGCGCGCCACATCGGCGTGCCGCTGACGACGGCCGATTGGGAAAAGCACGGCTACAAGATCCCGCTGATCGTCAACCTGCAGCCCGCGGGCGAATATCTCGGCGAGGACTACTACCGCGCCGGCGGCGTGCCCGCGGTGGTGGCCGAACTGATCGCCAAGGGCAAGATCCAGCCGGCCCTCACCGCCAACGGCAAGACGCTCATCGAGAACTGCGAAGGCAAGTTCACCAGCGACCCCAAGGTGATCTTCCCCTATGCGAAGCCGATGAAGAAGAACGCCGGCTTCCTCAACTTCACCGGCAATCTCTTCGACTCCGCGATCATGAAGACCAGCGTGATCTCGCCGGAGTTCCACGCCCGCTACCTGGAAGACCCGGAGGACCCGATGGCCTTCGAAGGCAATGCGGTTGTCTTCGACGGGCCGGAGGACTACCACCACAAGATCGACGACCCGAAGATGAAGATCGACGCCCACAGCGTTCTCTTCATGCGCGGCGTCGGGCCGGTGGGCTATCCGGGCGCGGCCGAGGTGGTGAACATGCGCGCGCCCGCCTACCTGCTGAAGAAGGGCATCACCGCCCTGCCCTGCATCGGCGACGGGCGGCAGTCGGGTACCTCGGGTTCGCCCTCGATCCTCAACGCCTCGCCGGAGGCGGCGACCAGCGGCGGGCTGGCGCTGCTCAAGACCGGCGACCGCGTGCGCATCGACCTGAAGAAGCGCACGGCCAACATGCTGGTATCCGATGAAGAGATCGCGAAGCGACGCGCCAGCCTCGAGGCCGCCGGCGGCTACCCCTATCCGCCGAGCCAGACGCCGTGGCAGGAGATCCAGCGCGGCATCGTGGACGAGTTGTCGGAAGGCATGGTGCTGAAGCCGGCGGTTAAGTACCAGAAGATCCACGCGACCTTCGGCATTCCGCGCGACAACCACTAGGGCCTGTTAACACAAGCGAAGTCCATCGGCGATCAGCGCGAAGCTGATGAAGCCGAGGAACATCACGTCGAGTTTCTCGAAGCGCGAGAAGATGCGGCGGAATCCCTTGAGGCGCCGGAACAGCCGCTCGACTTCATTGCGGCG
>NZ_JBFTPS010000034.1:0-76878 GCF_056398605.1 Variovorax sp. 01T432 | reverse complement strand
ACGCGGAAGGTCGCGCCGTGGTAGGGCGGCATGACCATCACCATCGCCGCGCCCATGTCCTGCGCGCGGCGGCTGCGCTCGGCGCAGACCCTGGAGCTGAAATGCGTGGTCGTCACGATCACCGGCACGCGGCCGGCCACGTGCTCGAGGACCGCGCGCGTGAGGATCTCGCGCTCGTCGTCCGACAGCAGGAATTGCTCGGAGAAGTTCGCGAGGATGCACAGGCCGTTGGAGCCGGCATCGATCATGAAGTCCACGCAACGCTTCTGGCTCGCGAGGTCGAGCTCGCCGCTTTCGGTGAAGGTGGTGGGAACGACGGGGAACAGGCCCTTGTAGCGCGCAGACGGGTGATGGCTCATGAATTGATCTTCGAGTGATGTGTGTGTGCGTGTGTCTAGACCCAGCCGCCATCGACGATGTAGTCCTGCGCCGTGCACATGGCGCTGTCGTCCGATGCGAGGAACAGCGCCATGCGCGCAATGTGCTCGGGCAGCAGCGGCTGGTTGATGCACTGGCCGCGCGCGATGTCCGCGCGCGCGTTGTCGTCCACCCACAGCCGCAGCTGCTTGGGCGTCATCACCCAGCCCGGGACCAGCGTGTTGACGCGGATGTTGAAAGGCCCCAGGTCTCTGGCGAGGCTGCGGGTCAGGCCCTGCACGGCGGCCTTGGCGGCGGTGTAGACCGGCATCCCGCCCTGCTTGAGCATCCAGCTGATGGAGCCGAAGTTGACGATCGAGCCGCCGCCCTCGGCCTTCATGTCGGGCAGCACCTTCTTCGCGGCGAAGAACTGATGGCGCAGGTTGACGGCGATGCCCTTGTCCCACGACAGCGGCGTCGTCTCCTCGATGCTGTGGCGCACATCGTTGGCCGCGTTGTTGAGCAGCACCGTGATCGGACCGAAATGCTCGCGCACCTGGTCCAGGGCGTCGTCGAGCTCGTGGATCTCCGTCAGGTCGGCGGCCGCGAAGAGCGGCGGATGCGCGGCGTCCGAAAGCTTCTGCGCGAGCGCTTCGCCCGCGTCGCGATCGATGTCGAGGAAGCCCACGCGCGCGCCCTGCGCGGCGAATTGCTCGACCAGGGTGGCGCCGATGCCGGTCGCGCCCCCGGTGATGAGCACGGTGCGGTCCACGAGGCTGGGATAGCTGGCGAAGTTGGTCATGGTCTTCATCTCTGGGATTTATTTAGTAATACTAAAAGTGCTTCATGTGCCCTGATTTAGGGGATTTCCCTAGGATTAATCAATATAAAGTCATACTTAAAATCCGCTCCTCCCAAACGCAAGAAGGTTCCGATGTCTCAGCCGAAAGTGAAGTTGCGCTCTGCCGAATGGTTCGGAACCGCGGACAAGAACGGCTTCATGTACCGCAGCTGGATGAAGAACCAGGGCATCCCGGATCACGAATTCCAGGGTAAGCCGATCATCGGCATTTGCAACACCTGGTCCGAGCTCACGCCCTGCAACGCGCACTTCCGCAAGATCGCCGAGCATGTGAAGCAGGGCGTCTTCGAGGCGGGCGGCTTCCCGGTCGAATTCCCCGTGTTCTCCAATGGCGAGTCGAACCTGCGCCCGACCGCGATGTTCACGCGCAACCTGGCGAGCATCGACGTGGAGGAAGCCATCCGCGGCAACCCGATCGACGGCGTGGTGCTGCTGGTGGGCTGCGACAAGACCACGCCCGCCCTGCTGATGGGCGCGGCGAGCTGCGACATCCCGGCCATCGCCGTGACGGGCGGCCCCATGCTCAACGGCAAGCATGAGGGGCGCGACATCGGCTCGGGCACCGCCGTGTGGCAGCTGTCCGAGCAGGTGAAGGCGGGCACCATCACGCTGCACCAGTTCATGTCGGCCGAGGCCGGCATGTCGCGCTCCGCGGGCACCTGCAACACCATGGGCACGGCCTCGACCATGGCCTGCATGGCCGAGTCGCTCGGCGTCACGCTGCCGCACAACGCGGCCATTCCGGCCGTCGATGCCAGGCGCTACGTGCTGGCCCACATGTCGGGCATGCGCATGGTCGAAATGGTGCGCGAGGACCTGCGGCTGTCGAAGCTGCTGACGCGCGAGGCCTTCGAGAACGCCATCCGCACCAACGCCGCGATCGGCGGCTCGACCAACGCCGTGATCCACCTGAAGGCCATCGCCGGGCGCATCGGCGTGAAGCTCGAACTCGACGACTGGACCGCCATCGGCCGCGGCACGCCGACCCTGGTCGACCTGATGCCCTCGGGCCGCTTCCTGATGGAGGACTTCTACTACGCGGGCGGCCTGCCGGCGGTGCATCGCCGCCTCGGCGACGCGGGCCTGCTGCCGCATCCGGATGCGCTGACGGCCAACGGCAAGACGCTGTGGGAGAACGTCAAGGACGCGCCGATCTACAATGAAGAGGTGATCCGCCCGCTCGACAGGCCCCTGGCCGCCGACGGCGCCATCCACGTGCTGCGCGGCAACCTCGCGCCGCGCGGCGCCGTGCTCAAGCCCTCGGCCGCGACCGCCGGCCTGCTGCGCCACCGGGGCAGGGCGGTGGTGTTCGAGAACCTCGAGGACTACAAGGCGCGCATTGCCGACCCGGCGCTCGACATCACGGCCGACTCGGTGATGGTGCTCAAGAACTGCGGGCCCAAGGGCTACCCCGGCATGGCCGAAGTCGGCAACATGGGCCTGCCGCCCAAGCTGCTGGCGCAGGGCGTGACGGACATGGTGCGCATCTCCGATGCGCGCATGAGCGGGACGGCCTACGGCACCGTGGTGCTGCATGTGTCGCCCGAGGCGCGTGCCGGCGGACCGCTGGCGGTCGTGCGGGAAGGCGACTGGATCGAGCTGGACGCCTTCGAAGGCCGCCTGCATCTGGACGTGCCGGAGGCCGAACTCGCCGCGCGCCTGGACGAGTGGCGCGCCGCGCAGCGGCCCGACCCGGCCGACAGCAGCGGCTACCGCATGCTGTACGTCGAGCACGTGCTGCAGGCCGACGAGGGCTGCGACTTCGACTTTCTCGTGGGCTCGCGCGGCTCGGTCGTGCCGCGGCACTCGCATTGAGTGCGCACGACGCTCGAGTTCATTCACGAGTGGCCCGGATCCCTGTGATAGCTTCCGACGAACTTCAGCACAAAGGGGGCTTCTTGGACCTGAAGGCCGCCACCGGCAATACCGACTACCGCAAACCGCGCGAGCGCAAGAGCATGCACGCGCGGATCGTTCACGATCTGGGCATGCGCATCGTCTCGGGCGCGCTCAAGCCCGGCGACAGGCTGCCGCCGGAGGCGGCCTTGCTGGCCAGCTACGAGGTCAGCCGGCCGGTGCTGCGCGAGGCCACGCGCGTGCTGGTGGCCAAGGGCCTGGTGGTGACGAAGCAGAAGGCGGGGGCGATCGTGCGGCCGCGCAACGAGTGGCACCTGCTCGACCCCGACGTGCTGTACTGGCTGATCCAGGCCAAGCCGGAGGCCGAGTTCGTCGACACCCTGCTCACCGTGCGGCGGGTCTTCGAGCCGGCGGCCGCCGCGCTCGCGGCCAAGATGGCCGACCAGACGCAGTTGCAGCGCATCGCCGATGCCTACGCCGGCATGGAAGCGGCCACGACGCCCGAGGAACTGCTGGAGCCCGACCTGGCCTTCCACCGACGCATCGCGGAGGCGACCGGCAACGACCTGCTGGCCTACATCGGCAACATGCTGAACCTGGCCCTTCGCGAATCGATCAAGCTCAGCAGCAAGCACCCCGACACCCATGCGCTTTCGCTGCCCCGGCACAAGGCCATCCTGACGGCCCTGCTCAACCGCGACCCGCTGGGCGCGAGGCAGGCCACCATGGTGCAGCTGGAGGGCACGCGGGATGACCTGTCGACCATTCTCGAGGCGGGGCCGGCGCAGGGTTGAGTGGGTCTTGGCACTCGACCGCGCGCTCGCTTGCACTCCGTGCGGGTGACCCGCGAAGAGCGCCTGCACCTGTGCGCGGAGCCATTTAAGTGGGCCTCGTTCAAGGAGATGCGTCGTGGGTGCGATAGCGATCAAAGCCGAGCAGACAGTGCAAGAGTGGGGCAACGGCTTGGCCGTGCGACTGGCCGCGCCGGTTGCGCGCGCGCCTTGGGTTCCTGAGCGACGAGACATCATCTGGATCGACTTCAATCCGCAGGTGGATCGAGAGATGAAGGACATGCATCCGATGCTGGTGCTGTCCCCGAGGGCATTCAATGATCGTACAAGCATCGTGATCGGTCTGCCCATGACAACAGCGACGTACAACGTCTCCAACCCGCGATCGGAAAGGCGATGCTCCATCAGATGAGCGCCGAAGGATCCGGTCCATTTCATTCAGTCCGCTTCGACGCGACAAGCTCGCGGCTCAGCCGGCGGACATCGACAACGACACGGCGATGCTCCACATCACCAGCGCGATGGCGGCGTCGAGCACGCGCCACGCCAAGACCCGTGTGAACAGCGGGCCGAGCAGCCGCGCCCCGTAGCCCAGGGCGAAGAACCAGACGACGCTGGCGCTGCACGCGCCGGCGCCGAACACCCAGCGCCCGCCGTCGGGCTGCCGCGCCGAGATGGCGCCGAGCAGCACCACGGTGTCGAGCCAGCAGTGCGGATTGAGATAGGTGAAGCCCAGGCAGGCGGCCAGCGCGGCCTTCAGGCTCAGCGGCGCCGTGGATTCCATGGCCAGCTGTTCACCCGCCCAGGCACGCCGCGCCGCCTGCGCGCCATAGACGACCAGGAAGGCCGCGCCGCCCCAGCGCGCCACGGCCAGCAGAAAGGGGCTCGCCTGCACCAGCGTGCCCAGGCCGGCCACCCCCAGCGCGATCAGCAGCACGTCGGACAGGCCGCACACCAGGACCACCGCAAGCACATGCTCGCGCTTGAGACCCTGGCGCAGCACGAAGGCGTTCTGCGCGCCGATGGCGACGATCAATGCGGCGGAGGTGAGGAAGCCTTCGAGGAAGATCAGGAACATGCGGATTGCGGTTTTGGCGGGCACGGCGCGAAGGCGCGACCCTTCGATGACTCTAGCCGGGCTCCGGGCGCTTCCTGCGGCCGTTCCAAGATTGAAATCGGGCCGAGCGCCATCGACGCCTGCGAGACAATCCGCCCATGGAAATCGACACGCAAGAATTGATCAAGCCCGTGGAACCGGGCGCGGGCGGCGACCGCAAGAGCATGTTCCTGAACACGCTGGTGGCGATCACGGTGGCCATCCTGGCCACCTTCATCGGCATCTGCAAGGTCAAGGACGACAACATCGTGCAGGCGATGCAGCAGGCCCAGGCGGACAAGCTCGATCACTGGAGCTTCTACCAGGCGCGCAACATCCGCCAGGACGTTGCCGAGGCCGCCGCCGTCCAGCTGCGCCTGGCGCGCGCCGGCCGTCCTCCCGCCGAGGCGGCCGCCTACGACGAAGCCATCGCCCGCTATGACGCCAGGGCGGCCAACGAGAAGAAGCTCAAGGACGAACTCAGGGTCCAGGCCGGGGAGGACCAGAAGCTCTACGACCAGTTGAACTACCGCGACGACCAGTTCGACCTGTCCGACGCGGCGCTGGCGATCGCCATCTCGATGCTGGCGGTCACGGCATTGACGCAGCTCATGTGGCTGTACTGGGTGGCGTGCGTGCCGATCTTCTTCGGCGTGCTGATGGGGCTGTCGGGCCTCATGGGCTGGGCCTTGCACCCGGACGCGCTGACGCGGCTGCTGTCCTAGCCATGGACATGAATCAGATCCGCGCCCTGGAAGAGCGCGCCTTCAACGCCTGGCCCGCGCGCCAGACCGTGCTGCGCGGCGGGTGGATCTTCCGCCTGTCCGGCGGCTTCACCAAGCGTGCCAATTCGGTCAATGCGGTGGAGCCCGGCGCCTCCTTCGAGGGCGTGCGCGCGGCGGCGGAGGCGCTGTACGCGCGGCACGGCCTGCCGGCCGTCTTTCGCCTGTCGCCCCTGGCGCCCCCGGAGGCAGACCGGGAACTGGAGGCCGCGGGCTATGCGCTGTTCGACCCCACGCAGGTCACGCGTGCCTCCCTGGCGGGCGCGGCGGGCAGCCCGTCGGTGGACATCGCGTCCGCGCCCTTGACGGCCTGGCTCGACGGCTTTGCCGCCGCCAATGGGGTCGACCCCCGGCGGCGTGAAGTGCACGATGGCATGGTGCGTTCCATCGCGATGCGCGCGGCCTTCGCCACGCTGCGCGAGCGCGGTGAAGCGATCGGCTTCGGCCTGGCGGTGCTGGAGCGCGGGGCCGTGGGCTTCTACGACATCGTCGTCGACCCCTCCAGGCGCCGGCACGGGCATGGGCGCACGCTGATGCGCGCGCTGCTGCAGTGGGGCGGCGAGGAGGGCGCGGCGTCTGCCTACCTGCAGGTGCGCGAGCAGAACGAGGCCGCGCGGCGCCTGTACGCCGGCCTGGGGTTCGAGGATTTCTATCGCTACCACTACCGCGTACCGACGCCAACCATGACCCTGGAGGCCGCATGAAGAATCCAGACCCGATCGAAATGCCGGCCGGGCAGGCCTACTGGTTCCCGGCGAAGCGCTACGGCTGGGGATGGGGCGTGCCCTCCTGCTGGCAAGGCTGGGCCGTGCTGGTCCTGTACTTCGCGCTGCTGGGGCTGGCGGCGCTGGCATGGCGGCCCGACCGCGACCCCGTGCGTTTCGTGGCGGCCACCGCGATCCTGAGCCTCGTCCTCGTCGCTGTCTGCCTGCGCAAGGGTGAACCGCCGAGATGGCGCTGGGGCGACGAATGAGTTTCGCGGGCGGCCGCCTTCGGGCCTGCCTGCCCCTGGCGCTGCTCCTGACCGCGCTGGCAAGCGCGGCCGCGCCCGATGAAGACAGCCTGGGCAAGGCCCATGGCTACCCGGCGGCCCGCAACCTGGCCCAGGCCGTCCAGGAGCCTTTCATCGTGGGTTCGTACAGTGCGATGGACAGCCTGGGCCCCTCCTGCGCCCTGGCGCCGGCGGCCCTTCCGCTCCCGCTGCGAAAAGCCCCGACGGAACCCGAGCTCCGATACCGCTACCAGGGCCAGACGCTGACGCTCGACGACTACATGCAGCATCAGCGCGCCACGGCAGTGCTGGTGCTCAAGGACGGCGAGATCGTGGCCGAGCGCTACAACTACGAGCGCACGCCCGCCATGCGCATGCTCTCCAATTCCATGTCCAAGACCGTGGTCGCGCTGGCCCTGGGCAAGGCGAAGGAAGAGGGGCTGATCCATTCCTTCGAGGACACCGCCGCCACCTACGCACCCGAGCTGGCAGGCACCCTTTATGGCGAAACCCGCATCGTCAACCTGCTGCGCATGGCCTCGGGCGCCCGCTATGTCGAGGACTACACCGCGAACGACGACCGCGCCCGCTTCAATGCCGCGATGCGCCGCCTCGGCGTGGCCCGTGCCGTCGGCAGCATCACCGAGCGGGCCGACGCGCAGGGCCAGCGCTTCAACTACGGCGGCGCGCAGACCGAAGTGCTGGGCCTGGTCCTGCGCGGCGCCACGGGCCGCACCCTGTGCGACTACGTGGATGAAAAGATCTGGCAGCCGCTGGGCGCCGAGGCCAAGGCCACCTGGCTGCTGAATCCGCTGGACCGGGTGGAGCTGGCGCAGGGTGCCTTCAACGCCACCGTGCGCGACTACGCCCGCCTCGGCTGGATGATGGCCAACGACGGCGAGGCGCAGGGGCATCCCGTGGTTCCCAGGGACTACCTGCTCGACATGACGGACCCCGCGCGCCAGCCCGAGGCCTTCCGTCCCGGCCGCATGCAGAACAAGGGCAGCACCTACTACGGCTATGGCTTCCAGACCTGGCTGCTGCCCGGCAGCCATCGCCGCTTCGCGCTGCTGGGCATCCATGGGCAGGCCATCTTCGTGGACCCCGAACTGAAGCTTGTGCT
The DNA here is from genome assembly GCF_056398605.1 of Variovorax sp. 01T432. NCBI lineage: Bacteria > Pseudomonadati > Pseudomonadota > Betaproteobacteria > Burkholderiales > Comamonadaceae > Variovorax > Variovorax sp. 01T432. The sequence goes on along the minus strand of NZ_JBFTPS010000034.1, from coordinate 69,019 downwards.
GGTGCACATGGCCGTCGGCAAGGACGCCTCGGGCGATGCCAGCGGCAACCACCTGGGCGCCGAGCGCGACGCGTTGCTGCGCGGCATCGTGGCCCGCTACGGGCGCTGGTGAGGCGCGCGGGGTTCAGCGGCCGTTGAAGACCGAGAACTTCTGCTGGATCTCCATCAACAATCTGCTCGCGGCGACCGGTAGCGGTCGTCCCTGGCGAACGATCAGCCTCACCTTCGCCTTCCTGCAAAGGGGGTGGGAGAGCGGCAGCGCGACGAGGTGCCCCGCTTCGATCTCGGGCGCGGCAGCCAGCCCCGCGCCGATGAAGGTCACGCCGTTCGTGGACCGCACGAACCGCTTGAGGCCGACCACCGAGTTGCTGCGCAGCGTCGGATGCAGCTTCACGTGCTCGGCGTACTCCAGCAGCTCCACCAGCTGCCCGACGCCGTAGCCCGGCGGCATCAGGCCCAGCGGGAACTCCATGATCTGCTGCAACTGAAGAGGGCCGGCGACGCGCGTCAGCGGATGGTCCGCGCGCACCAGCAGCTTGGCGGGCGCCGCGGCGCTGGCGACGAAATGCAGTCGCGGATCGGGCTGCGGGTTGTACGCCAGGCCGATATGGGCGCTGTCGTCCGCGATCTCCTCGACCAGCGCGTTCACCGGCAGGGCATCGAGCATCACGGAGAGCTTCGGATGCGCCTCGCAGAAGGGCGCGACGATCTGTTCCAGCAGGCCGTCGACGAAGCCTTCGCTCGCCACGATCCTGACGCTTCCCGCCTCCATCGATTCGATGGCGCGCAGGCGTTCCGTCAATTGTTCCTGGTGGGCCTGGCAGCCTCGCCAGTATTCGAGGAGGTGGAAGGCGGCATCGGTCGGCGCCACGCCTCGCGCCTGTCTCTCGAACAGCACCAGCCCCAGTTCCTCCTCCAGCAAGGCCACCTGCCGGGTGATGACGGAGGGCGCCGTATTGAGCGCGTCCGCGGCCCCGCGGATCGAGCCGTGCACCAGCACCTCGTGAAAGTAACGCAGCCGCTTCTGGTTGATTTCCCGCATGGTCTTCGCTTGGGAGAGTGTTGCTCAACAGGCAACGAAGTAGTCAAAAAATTGCTATTGCTCGAACTCATGCTACATCAAACAATCGCCCCGAACAGCAGCCGTGACTGCCTCCAGGCGCGCGGCGATGCCCGAGAAACCCGTTTGCAAGAAGGCCTCCCTTGAACATCCTCGTCGCCGGTTTCCAGCATGAGACCAACACCTTCGCTCCCACCATGGCCAGCTATGGCAGCTTCGTCAACGGCGAAGACTTTCCCGGCCTCGCGCGCGGTGAAGACATCTTCGACCTGCTGAACGTCAACCTGCCCATCAGCGGCTTCATCCAGCGCGTGCGCGAGAACGGCCATACCGTCACGCCCGTCATCTGGGCCGGCGCGGGCGCCTCGGCCCACGTCACGACCGATGCCTACGAGCGCATCGCCGGCGAAATCGTGGAAGCCGTGAAGACGGCATCGTTCGATGCCATCTACCTCGACCTCCACGGCGCCATGGTCGCGCAGCACCTGGACGACGGCGAAGGCGAACTGCTGGCACGCATCCGCGCGGTGGTGGGCAGCAGGATGAAGATCGTCATCTCCCTCGACTCGCATGCCAACGTCACGGGGCAGATGCTCTCGCTGGCCGACGGCGCGGTGGCTTACCGCAGCTACCCGCACATCGACATGGCCGATACGGGCCGCAGGGCCGGCCAGCTCCTGCTGGACCTGATGGGCACCGACCAGCCGGCGCATCGGGTGGTGCGGCGGCTGCCCTTCCTGATTCCGGTGAACAGCATGTCCACCATGATGCAGCCCGCGCGCGGCATCTACGACCTGCTCGAGGCGCTGGAGCCCAGGGGCGTGCTCTCGCTGTCCTTCACGCCGGGATTCCCCGCGGCCGATTTCGCGGAGTGCGGACCGGTCGTGTGGGGCCATGGCTTCGACAAGGCGCGGCTCGAAGAGGCGGTCGACGCGCTGTTCTCGCGCGTGTCCCAGCCGGAAGACCAATGGGCGGTTCAGTTCGACGAGCCCGAGGCGGCGGTGCGGCGGGCAATGCAGGTCGCGCGCACGGCGCGCCGCCCGGTGATCATCGCGGACACCCAGGACAACCCCGGCGTGGGCGGCGACTCCAACACCACCGGCATGCTCAGGACGCTGCTGAAGATGGGCGCCACGGACGCGGCCATCGGCCTCATCTGCGACCCGGCCGCCGCCGCCGCGGCGCACGAGGCGGGTGTCGGCGCGCGCATCGAGATCGGTCTGGGCGGATGCCCGCAGGTCGAGGGCGACGAGCCGCTCCAGGCCACCTGCCTGGTCGAAGCGCTCTCCGACGGCAAGTTCGTCTACGGCGGTCCGATGATGAACGGCAAGGAGGCCGACATGGGGCCGATGGCCTGCCTGCGCATCGACGGCGTGCGCATCGCGGTGAGCTCGGCCAAGGCGCAGCTGCTGGACCGCAACATGTACCGCACGGTCGGCATCCAGCCCGAGGAGATGAAGATCCTCGTCAACAAGAGCTCGGTGCACTTCCGTGCCGACTTCGCCGCCATCGCCGAGGAGATCCTGGTGGCGCGCTCGCCGGGACCCTTCATCGCCGATCCGGCGCAGCTGCCCTGGAAGAAGCTCCGGAAGGGCCTGCGCACCAAGCCCAACGGCCCGGCCTTCGCGCCCGAGGCCGGGGACGTCTACGACAAGCTCGAGGCGCTCGGCATCGAGCTGCCCAAGGCCGCGGCGCCGGCGGCGTCGTACGCGCCCTTCGCGCGCGCCGGAAACATGATCCATCTGTCCGGTCACCTGGCCCGCGCCGACGGCCAGGTCTGGACCGGCCGGCTCGGCGAAGGCATGCAGACGCTGCAGGGCATCGCGGCCGCGCGGGCCGTGGCCATCGATCTGCTCGCCACCTTGCAGGCCGCCACGGGCGATCTCAACGCGGTCGTGCGCATCGTCAAGCTGACGAGCCTGGTCTCGTCGAGCGCCGACTTCACGGAACAGCACCTCGTCACCAACGGTGCCAGTGATCTCTTCGCCGAAGTGTTCGGGGCCAGGGGGCTCCATGCACGAAGCGCATTCGGCGTTGCGCAGCTTCCCCTTGGCGCCTGTCTCGAAATCGAGCTGATCGCCCAGGTGGACGACGCACGCTCCATCTAGCCCTCCAAGGAGTCCCTCCATGATGATCAAGAAGTCCCTCGCGAGCCTGCTGCTCGGCGCGTTGATGGTTTGCGCGGCGGCGCCGGCACCGGCCGAGGAGGCCAAGGTGCTGCGCGTGGTCCCGCAGTCCGACCTGAAGATCCTCGATCCGATCTGGACCACCGCCTTCGTCACCCGCAACCACGGCTATGCGATCTACGACACGCTGTTCGGCGTGGACGCGCAGGGCAAGGTCCAGCCGCAGATGGTGGGCGACTACGGCAGCAGCGCCGACGCGAGGGTCTGGACCTTCACGCTGCGCGAGGGACTGGCCTTCCACGACGGCAAGCCCGTGACCTCGGCCGACGTGATCCAGTCGATCAAGCGCTGGGGCCAGCGCGACACGCTGGGCCAGCGGATGATGGCCGCGCTCGCGAGCTTCGAGGCGAAGAACGACAAGACCTTCGTCATGACCTTCAAGGAGCCGTTCTCGCTGGTGCTGGAGGCGCTCTCCAAGCCGGCATCGGTACCGCCCTTCATCATGCCCAAGAGCGTGGCCGAGACGCCGCCCGACCAGCAGATATCGAGCACCATCGGCTCGGGCCCCTTCATCTTCAAGGCCGACGAGTACCGCCCCGGCGAGCGCATCGTCTACGTCAAGAACACCAAGTACGTGCCGCGCAAGGAGCCCGCCTCCGGCACCGCCGGCGGCAAGGTGGTGAAGGTCGACCGCATGGAATGGGTGGTGCTCAACGATGCGCAGACGCAGGCCAATGCCATCGCCAACGGCGAGGTCGACCTGATCGAGTGGCTTCCGGCCGAACAGTATGTTTCGCTCAAGAACAACCCGAAGATCGAGTTCGCGAACCTGGTGCCCAAGGGTTCCTTCGACCTGCACCTCAACCGCCTGGTGCCGCCGTTCAACAACGTGAAGATCGCCCAGGCGGCGCTCATGGCGGTGAACCAGGAGGCGCTGATGCGCGCCCAGATGGTCGACCATGACCTCTACAACACCAACCCCTCGATCTATCCCACGGGCACCCCCTACTGGTCGGACAAGACCTCCTACTTCACCGGCAAGCCGCAGATCGAGAAGGCCCGGGCCCTGCTCAAGGAAGCGGGCTACAGGAACGAGCCGGTGGTGCTGCTGTTCCCGGCGAACTTCGCCGTGCTCAACAAGTTTCCGCCCGTGATGGCAGCCCTGCTCAAGCAGGTCGGCTTCAACGTCGACCTGCAGTCCATGGACTGGCCGACGCTGGTCTCGCGGCGCGCCATGAAGAACCCGTCCACCCAGGGCGGCTGGAATGCCTTCATGACCGGCTGGAACCTGCCCGACAACATCAACCCGCTGTTCTATGCGCCCATCACCGGCAATGGCGAGAAGGGCTGGTTCGGCTGGACCACCGACGAGCAGCTCGAAGGGCTCAAGAACGAGTTCCTGGCCGCGACGACGGACGCGCAGCGCAAGACGCTGGCCACCCGCATCCAGGAGCGGGTGTATGACGCCGCGGTGCTCGCGCCGCTGGGCGAGTACAAGCAGGTGACGGCGGTGCGCAAGGGCGTCATCAGCGGTGTCGTGACCTCGCCGGTCGGTGTGTTCTGGGGCATCACCAAGAGCTGAGCCGGGACAGGACACGCCATGTTCTTCTTCCTCCTGCGGCGCCTTGCCGCCACCTTGCCCGTGCTCGTCGTGGTCGCGCTGATCGTGTTTCTCATGACGCGGCTCGCGCCCGGCGATCCGGCCGCGGCCATCGTCGGCGACAACGCCAGCGCCGAGAACCTGCTGCAGGTGCGCAGCAACCTGGGCCTCACGGAATCGCTGCCGGTGCAGTTCGGCCGCTGGAGCTGGAAGCTGGTGCACGGCGACCTCGGCGAATCCTTCTTCACCAAGAAGCCGGTCACCGAGCTCATCGGCCAGCGCATCGAGCCGACCATCGCGCTGGCCTGCCTCACCCTGGTGCTGACGGTGCTGATCGCGGTGCCGCTGGGCGTGCTCGCCGCCTGGCGGCACGGCGGCTGGCTCGACCGCATGCTGATGGGCTTCTCGGCGCTCGGCTTCTCGATCCCGGCCTTCGTCATCGGCTACCTGCTGATCTGGTTCTTCGCCTTGCGACTGCAATGGCTGCCGGTGCAGGGCTACGCGCGCATCGGGGAGGGGATCGGCCCGTGGCTGCGCAGCTTGGTGCTGCCGGCCACCACGCTCTCGATCGTCTATGTGGCCCTCATCGCGCGCGTCACGCGGGCGGCGGTCGCCGAAGCCATGACCGAGGACTACATCCGCACGGCGCGCGCCAAGGGCATTTCGGAAGTGCGCCTGCTGGTGCGCCATGCGCTGGCCAACGCGGCGATACCGATCGTCACGGTGATCGGCATCGGCATCGCGCTGCTGATCGGCGGCGTGGTCGTGACCGAGTCGGTGTTCGCGATCCCGGGGCTGGGCTCGCTCACGGTGGACGCCGTGCTGTCGCGCGACTTCCCGCTGATCCAGGGCATCACGCTCTTCTTCTCGGTGATCTACGTGGGCGTCAATCTCCTCGTCGACATCAGCTACCTGGTGTTCGATCCACGCATCCGGTATTAGGAAGAAACACCCCCGAAGCGCCTGCGGCGCCTCCCCCTCATGGGGGCGATACCGGCGGCCCGGCAAAGCCGGTTCCGCGGTATCCCCGGCATGGTGCCACGCCGGATTCATGCGTCGCGGGGCGCGGCAAACACGATGGAGCAACTGACATGAAATCGACCCTTCTTCCCGCCCCGGTCGCCGCGGCGACATCCGAAGCTCAGGCGCCGCGCCGCCGGCCCCTGTGGCGCCGGGTCACCGCGAACGCGTCGGTGCGCCTGGGCGGCGGCACCCTCTGCGTGCTGATCGCGATGGCCATCCTCGCGCCATGGCTCGGCACCATCGACCCCACCGCCATGGACCCGGGCAGCGGCAACCTGCTGCCGGGCACCCGCGGCGAATTCAACAGCCTGAGCGGCGATGTCATCCGGCACTGGTTCATCATGGGCACCGACAGCCTGGGCCGCGACATCTGGAGCCGCGCGCTCTACGGCGCGCGGGTGTCGATCACCGTGGGCATCGCCGTGGCGCTGCTCGCGCTGGCGGCGGGGCTGGTGGTCGGCCTGGTGGCCGGCTTCTTCCGCGGCTTCGACAGCGTGGTCATGCGCCTCATGGACGGCGTGATGGCGATCCCGGGCATCCTGTTCGCTGTCAGCCTGGTGGCGCTGTTCGGCGGCACGCTGGCCACCGTCGTCTTCGCGATCGCGGTGCCCGAGATTCCGCGCGTGGCCCGGCTGGTGCGCTCGGTCGTGCTCGGCGTGCGCGAGGAGCCTTATGTCGAGGCCGCCATCGCGCTCGACACGCCGACCTGGAAGCTGATGCTGCGCCACATCATGCCCAACGCCATCGCGCCGCTGATCGTCCAGGGCACCTATGTGTGCGCCACCGCCATCCTGGTGGAGGCCATTCTGTCCTTCCTCGGCGTGGGCCTGCCCGCCGAGATGGCGACCTGGGGAAACATCATGGCGGAGGGACGCTCGCAGTTCAACCAGTTCCCGCACAACGTGCTGTTCCCCGGCATCTTCCTGGCCCTGACCGTGCTGTCGGTCAATGTGATGGGCGATGGTCTTCGCGACACGCTCGACCCGAAATTCAACAAGCGCGGGAATTGAACATGTCCATGCCTCCAGTGCTTTCCGTGCGCGATCTCGCGATCTCGCTTCCGCCCGGCGCGGACCGCCCGCATGCCGTGCAGGGCATCTCCTTCGACGTCGCGCCCGGGCGGATCGTGTGCCTGCTCGGCGAGTCGGGCTCGGGCAAGTCGATCATCGCCAACGCGGTGATGGGTCTGCTGCCCGCCGCGCTCGTGCCGACCCGCGGCTCCATCCAGCTGCAGGGCAGGGAGCTGATTGGCGCGGCGCAGTCCGACTTCCGCGCCCTTCGCGGCCCCTCGATGGCCATGGTGTTCCAGGAGCCGATGACCGCGCTCAATCCCGTCATGACCTGCGGCGACCAGATCGACGAGATGCTGATGCGGCACGTGAAGATGGACCGGCCCGCGCGCCGCCGCGCGATCCTCGACATCATGGCGCGCGTGCGCCTGCCGGAGCCGGAGCGCATCTACGCGTCATACCCGCACCAGCTCTCGGGCGGCCAACGGCAGCGCATCGTGATCGCCATCGCGCTGATCCTCAAGCCCGCGCTGCTGATCTGCGATGAACCCACCACCGCGCTGGACGTCACGACGCAGGCGGAAATCCTCAAGCTGATCCGCGAACTGCAGACCGAGAACGGCACGGCGGTGCTGTTCATCACGCACGATTTCGGCGTGGTGGCCGAGATCGCCGACGAGGTCGTCGTGCTCCAGCTGGGCCGGATGATCGAGCGCGGCGACAAGCACCAGGTGCTGACGCAGCCGCGCGAGCCCTACACGCGCATGCTGCTGGCGGCGGTGCCCGAACTCGCGACGAGCGCGCGGCCGCCGGTGGCCGACGGCCCCGCGCTGCTGGAGGCGAAGCAGGTCAGCAAGACCTACGTCACCGGCTCGTGGCCCGGCAGGCGCAGGCAGGTTCGGGCCGTCCACGAAGTCTCGCTCTCGGTGCGGGCCCGGGAGACGGTGGGCATCGTGGGCGAATCGGGCTCGGGCAAGTCGACCGTGGCGCGCTGCATCGCGCGCCTCATCGAGCCGAGCGCCGGCGACATCCACGCCAACGGGCGCTCGGTGGCGCACCTGCGCGGGCGCATGCTCTCGCCGTTCCGGCGCGACGTGCAGATGATCTTCCAGGACCCGTACCGCTCCCTCAATCCGCGCCAGACCGTGGGCGCCTCGATCATCGAGGGGCCGCTCAACTTCGGTGTGCCGCATGCGCAGGCCTGGAAGCGCGCCGAGGAGCTGATGCGCCTCGTGCGGCTCAAGCCCGAAGTGCTGCGCCGCTATCCGAGCGAGTTCTCGGGCGGGCAGCGCCAGCGCATCTCGATCGCGCGCGCGCTCGCCTGCGAGCCGAAGATCCTGGTGGCGGACGAGGCGGTGTCGGCGCTCGATGTCTCGGTGCAGGCGCAGATCCTCGACCTGCTCGATGAGATCCAGCGCGCCACCGCCGTCGGCATCCTCTTCATCACGCACGACCTGCGCGTGGCCAGCCAGATCTGCGACCGCGTGATCGTCATGCACCAGGGGCGCATCGTGGAACAGGGTCCGGTGGCGGAAGTGTTCAGCGCGCCGCAGCAGGACTACACACGCCGCTTGCTGGCCGCCGCGCCGGGACGCGGCTTCGCCTTCGCGCGTTCCTGAGGAGCGGCGGGAGCCGGCGCCGTCGCCGCCGCGGCGCCTGTTCCGAGGATGATGCGGTTGCGGCTCGCGACCACGTCGCGCGTGCTGTCTGCCGCCAGGTCGGTGGCCTCCAGCCGGATGTCCCGGAAGCCGAGGACCGGGCCGCCCTCCGAGCGCGGCCCCATCCATTCCACCGGCTTGCCGGTGTGCTCGTCGACCAGGCGGGTCGGCCCGCCCTCGCCGGTGCCGGCCCAGCGGTCGCCCCACTGCAGCAGCGCCACCAGCACGGGGTAGAGCGCCTCGCCCTTGGGCGTGAGCTGGTATTGGAAGAAGCGTTCGCCTTCGCCCACCGGCACCTTGGCGAGGATGCCCTGTTCGCACAGGTGGTTCAGGCGCTTGGTCAGCACATTGCGGGCGATGCCCAGGCGCCGCTGGAACTCGTCGAAGCGGCTCGTCCCCAGCGTGCATTCGCGCACGATGAGCAGGCTCCACCACTCCCCGACCTGGTCCAGGGCGCGGGCGATCGAGCAGTCGAATCCGGTGAAGGTCTTTCGGTACATGGGAGGGTTCTATCACTTTCGAGTTGCGTGACGCAACTACCTTGCGTTATAGTTTCGTCAAGCAACTATGTTTCAACGCCTTGCGCACGCAAGGACCAGGAGTAACCCCGATGGATCGCCGCCTCATCGTTCTCGCGCTCGGCATGTTCGCCATCGGCACCGACAGCTTCGTGGTGGCGGGCATCCTGCCGCTGGTGTCGCATTCGCTGAACGTGTCCGTCGCCCTCGTCGGCCAGATGGTCACGCTCTACGCCATTTCCTATGCGCTGCTGTCGCCCGTCGTGGCTGCCCTGGCGGCGCACTGGCCGCGCAAGCGGCTGCTCCTGAGCGGGCTTGCCGTGTTCATCGTCGGCAACGTGATGACGGCGCTGGCGCCCACGCTGGCGCTGGTCTTCGCCAGCCGACTGGTGGCCGGCCTCGGCGCCGCCATGTTCAGCCCGACGGCCACCGCCACCGGCGCCTCGCTGGTGCCGGCGGAGCAGCGGGGGCGGGCGCTTGCCATCGTCATCGCCGGCCTGACCAGCGCGACCGCGCTCGGCTCGCCCATCGGCACCGTCCTGGGCGGTCTGGGCGACTGGCGCGTCACGATGTGGTTCGTCTCCGCGCTGGGCCTGGCCTCCGCGGTGGGCATCTGGGCGCTGCTGCCGCAGGTGCCTTCGCCGCCGCCGGTGAGCCTGCGCGAGCGGCTGGCGCCGCTGGCCGACGGCCGGGTCGCGCTGACCCTGCTGACCACGCTCACAGCCTACGGCGGGCTGTTCATCGTCTACACCTACGTGGGCGTGACCTTCGACAGGGTGACCCACGGCGACGGCAACGTGCTGGCCGCGCTGCTCTTCGTCTGGGGCATCGCCGCCACGGCGGGCAACATCATCGCGGGCCGGCTCACCGACAGGCTCGGCAGCCGGCGCATCATCAACGCCGCGATCCTGCTGGCCGCCGTCGACTTCGCGCTGCTGCCCTGGAGCAGCGCGCACCTCGCGACGGCGGTGCTCGCGCTGGTCGTCTGGGGCGTCTGCGGCTGGGGCCTGCTGGTGCCGCAGCAGCATCGCCTGCTGGGCATCGCGCCCACGATGGCGCCGCTGCTCATGGGCCTGAACTCCGCGGCCATCTACATCGGGGTCTCGGTGTCGGGCGTCCTGGGTGCCTTCGGCGTCACCTTCATCGACAAGTACCACCTGGGCCTGTTCGGCGCCTTCTTCATCGCCATCGCGCTCGGGCTGGCGGAGCTGGCCTACCGGCGCATCGCCCGGCGCGTCGCGAGCACGGCCGCCGTGCCCGGGCCGGCCGTGCTGGGGCGCACCTGAACGCGCGTCAGCGACGCGCGGAGGCGAGCGTCCAGACCGCGTCGGCAAAGGCCTGCGGCGCTTCCTGCGGAACGTTGTGGCCGGCATTCACGATCAGGTGCGTGCGCGGGCCGCTGAACTTCGCGGCGTAGGCCTTGCCATCGGTGGCCGGCGCGATGCCGTTGGAGCTCCCGTCCATGGTGATGGCGGGAACCGGGATCACCGGCGCCGTGGCCAGCCGCTTCTCGTATTCGTCGTACTTCGATTGGCCCTGCGCGAGGCCCAGGCGCCAGCGGTAGTTGTGAATCACGATCGCCACGTAGTCCGGGTTGTCGAAGGATTCGGCGGCGCGGTTGAAGGTGGCGTCGTCGTAGTTCCACTTCGGCGAGTTGGTGGTCCACAGGATTCGCGCGATGTCGCGCCGGTTCGCCGTCAGGCCCTCGACGCCGCGCTCGGTGGCGAAGTAGTACTGGTACCACCAGTCATGCTCGGCCTTCGCGGGCAGCGGGTGCTTGTTGGCCGCGAGGTTGGTGATGATGTAGCCGCCTGCCGACAGCATGCCCAGGCAGCGCTCGGGCCAGAGCGCCGCGAGAACGCAGGCCGTGCGCGCGCCCCAGTCGTAGCCGACCATCACGGCGCGGTCGATCCCGAGGGCATCGAGCAGGGCGATCTGGTCGAGCGCCACCGAGGCCTGCTGGGCGTTGCGCGGCGCCGCGGCGTCGAGGAAGCGCGTGCTGCCGTGTCCGCGCAGGTGGGGCACGATCACGCGGCAGCCCTTGGCCGCGAGGATCTGCGCGACGTCGGCGTAGCTGTGGATGTCGTAGGGGTAGCCATGCATCAGCAGCACCGGAATGCCATCGGCCGGCCCGGCCTCGTAGTAGCCGACATCGAGCTCGCCGGCCTTGATCTGCCTGATCGGTCCGAGCTTCTGCAAGGGGGCGGGGGCGCCGGCGGCGGGCTTCGCGGGGGGGCTGTTTTCGGCGTGGGCAACACCCGCGAATGCCAGCTCGGCGACAGCGAGGCTTGCGGCCGCGCTGCCCAGGAAATTTCGGCGTTGACGATTGACTTCTTCGGTCATGTGCGTTCCTTTGGATTCGGTTGAGGATCTGATCGCCCGGCCGCGCGAGGGTGCGCGGCCGGCGACGGGTCCATTGGATTGGCGGCATGTATGCGGGGTGTGTCATGCGGGGGGCCTTCTTGTATGCGCGTGTACATGGGCCGCGGCCGATACACGGGCATACAAAGCGGCTCAGCTGGAGGCCATCAGCGCAGCCATCAGGTAGCCCGTCAGGTGCCCCAGCGCCTGCCCGAGCCCGGGCCGGCAGGCCAGCAGCGGGCGCGACAGGGGCGTGCGCAGCTGCCACGGCAGGATCACCAGCAGGGCGCGCAGGCGCCAGTAGGCGTGCCCGAGCCGGGCGAAGGGCAGGGACTGCGAAAGGGCGGACATCGACGGCTGCACGGCTTGCTCCTGGGACTCGCGGCCCCATGCCGGGACCAATGAGGCAGAGCTTCGAAGGCGCCGGTATCCGCCGCATGTCCCGCGGCGGCGCGAAGGTAGCGGTTTCGCTGCGCGTTCCCGCCCGTGCAACCCTGATGTATCCGCCGTGTATCGGCGGGGAAATCACGGCCCCGGGCCGGCGCGCGCCGGCCTAGACTGGCGCCATGCGCGACGCTGCATCGACATCGACGATGACGACGACGGACACGGCGGCGGCGGCCCGCCTGTCGGCGCAGCTCCAGTCGCTGCGCCGGGTGGCGCTGGCGGTCGCGCACCCGGGCGGCCCCGGCCTGTTCGACACGCTGGTGCACGAACTCGCCGAGGCGCTCGATGCCGCCGTGGTCTGCATTGCGGTGTTCGACGACGACAACCCCGGCTCGCTCCAGACGCTGGCCGCGAGGGTCGACGGCAGGGTCATTTCCAGGTACGAGCACCCCATCGAAGGCAGCGCCTGCGCGCTGATCGTCGCCCACGAGTTCCGCTACCTGGCCGGCGGCCTGGCGGCGGAGTTCGCATCGGACTCGCCCTTCGCCGCCGCCGGCATGGACTCGTATGCCGCCTTCCCGCTCAGCGACAGCGCGGGCGCCGCGCTGGGCCTGCTGGTCGCGATGGGCCGCGAGCCCATCGCCGCGGGGGATGCCGCGCATGCGGAGGCGATGCTCAAGATCGTTGCCGGCCGCGCGGCCGCCGAGATCGAGCGCACGCGCACCGACGAGGTGCTGCGCTCGACGGCGCTCGCCGTGTCGAGCGCGCGCAGCGGCACGGTGTTCGGCGAGCTGGTGAAGCTGCTCGCCACCCTCCTGCATGTCGAGATCGCCTTCGTCGCTCGCTACGAGGAGGGGGAGCCGGAGCAGCTGCACATGCTCGCCATGTACCAGGATGGCCAGCTGCAGTGCAACCTGAGCTATCCGATCGCCGGCACGCCCTGCGAGACCGTCCTCGGCCAGCAGTACCGCGCCTATCCGGACGACGTGCAGGCCCGCTTTCCCGACGACGACGACATCAAGACGCTGTGCGCCGCCGCCTATGCGGGCTACCCCCTGCTCGCGCTCGACGGCAAGCCGCTGGGCATCATCAGCGTCATCTCGCGCAAGCCGCTGGCGCAGGCGGACCGCGTGGAATCCATGCTCAAGATCTTCGCCGTGCGCGCCGCCGCCGAAGTCGAGCGCCTGGCCGCGAGCGAGGCGCTGCAGCATTCGGAGGCGAGCTACCGGGCGATCTTCGACACCGCGGAGGACGCGATCTTCATCCACGACTGGAACACCGGCGAGATCATCGACGTCAACCCCAAGGCCTGCGAGACCTACGGCTACAGCCATGCGGAGCTGATCCGCCTGTCCCTGGCCGAGATCAGCTCCGGCGTGCCGCCCTACACCGGCGAGCAGGGCATGCGCATGATCGAGCAGGCCAAGCTCGGCCCCTGCGCGCCCTTCGAATGGCACAGCCGCCACAAGGACGGCAGCATGCACTGGGACGAGGTGCGCCTCAAGCCCGCGACGCTCGGTGGCCAGCGCCGCATCCTCGCCTTCACCCGCGACATCACCGAGCGGCTGGAGCGCGAGCGCGCGCTGCAGCGCAGCGAGGCCCGGTTGCGCGCCACCGTGGAGGCGGCCTTCGACTGCGTGATCGACATGGACGGCCAGGGCCGCATCGTCGAGTTCAATGCCGCCGCCGAGCGTGTGCTGGGCTTTCGCCGCGAGGATGTGCTCGGCCGGCCGCTGGCCCAGGTGCTCATTCCCGAGCGTCGCCGCGAAGCCCACCGGCGCTGGCTGCGGGAGTATCCCGAGACCGGCACCGGCCCGATGCTGGGGCGGCTGGTGGAGACCACGGCGCTCACCGCCAGCGGCGCGGAGATCCCGGTCGAGCTGGCGGTCAGCGTGGCGGAGGCGCCCGAGGGCAGCATCTTCGTGAGCCACCTGCGCGACATCAGCGCGCGCCGCACGGCCGAGACCGCGCGCACCGCCCTCGAGGCGCAACTGCGCCAGGCGCAGAAGATGGAGGCGATCGGCCAGCTCACCGGCGGCATCGCGCACGATTTCAACAACATCCTCACCAGCATCATCGGCTACCTCGTGCTCGGCGAGGAACGCGCCGAGGCCATCGCCGACGCGGCGCTGGTCCGGCAGCTGGGCCAGGCCCATCTCGCGGCGCAGCGCGCCCGCGACCTTATCGCGCAGATGCTGGCCTTCGCGCGGCGCCAGCGCGGAGACCGCCGCGTGATCGACATGGCGCCGCTGGTGCAGCAGACGCTGCGGCTGTTGCGCGCGACGCTGCCGTCCTCGGTGGTGCTGGAGGGCAGCGGCGACGCGCTCGACGCCGTCGTGGAGGACGACGCGCTGTCGCCCTGCGTCACCGCCGATCCGGTGCAGCTGGAGCAGGTGCTCTTCAACCTCTGCATCAACGCCCGCGACGCGCTCGATGGCGCCGGCCGCATCCAGGTCAAGCTGCGCACGCACGACCGCGCGGGCTGGCAGTGCGCGTCCTGCCGCGCGCTGGTCGGCGGCGGGCCTTGGGTCGAGCTCAGCGTCGCCGACAGCGGCTGCGGCATCGCGCCCGAGCTGCTGGAGCGCATCTTCGACCCCTTCTTCTCGACCAAGGCCCCGGGCCGCGGCTCCGGCATGGGCCTGGCGATGGTGCACGGGATCGTCCATGACCACGGCGGGCACGTGCGGGTGCGCACCCAGCCGGGCGTCGGCTCGGTGTTCTCCGTCACGCTGCCGCGCGCCGCCTCGGCGGCCCACCCGTCCGCCGCACCGGTGGCCCGCAGGGCGGCCGCGGCGCCCGCCCTGCGCGGCCGTGTGCTGGTGGTGGAGGACGATCCGATGGTCGGAGACTTCCTGGTCGAGCGGCTCGCGAGCTGGGGCCTGGAGGCTCGGCTCCAGCGCGAGCCGCTGGAAGCGCTGTCATGGCTGGAAGACCCGGCGCACGACGCGGCGCTGCTGATCACCGACCAGACCATGCCGCAGATGACGGGCCTGCAGCTGGCCTCGCGGGTGCGCGCCCTGCGCCCCGAGCTGCCGGTGCTGTTGGTCAGCGGCAACGCCTCGATCTTCGACGCCGAGGAACTCGCGCGCGGCGGCGTGCGCGCGGCCCTGGCCAAGCCGATCGATGCCGAACGCCTGCGCGCCGTGCTGTGCGACGCGCTCGGGGCCGGGGCCGGCGCCGCCGCCTGAGGCCGTCGAAGACCCCGCGCGGCGAGCGGGTTGTGCGGCAGGCCGCCGCGGCGGCAGAATCCGTCGCATGACCCAGCACACGCGCGTGTTGATCGTCGACGACGACCCGTCCGTCCGATCGATGCTGCGCGAGTATCTCCAAGGCCACGGCTACGCCATCGGCGAGGCCGACAGCGGGACGCAGATGCGCGCGCGCATCGAGCACGAGCTGCCCGACGTCGTGCTGCTCGACATCCGCCTGCCGGGCGAGGACGGCCTGGTGCTCGCCAAGTACCTGCGCGAGCGCTATGACCTCGCCATCATCATGGTGACGGCCTCCGGCGACGTGATCGACCGTGTGGTGGGCCTGGAGGTCGGGGCCGACGACTATCTGGCCAAGCCCTTCGACCCACGCGAGCTGCTGGCCCGCCTGAAGAGCGTGCTGCGCCGCGTCCAGGCCCGGCCGGCGGCCGGGGCGCCGGCCCAGGCAGGCGCCGGGCCCGGCCGCCAGCGCTTCGGCCGCTGCGAGCTCGATGTCGGCGCGCGTCGCCTGTTCGATGCTGGAGGCGAAGAGGTCGCCATGACCGCGATGGAGTTCGACCTGTTGCGTGTCTTTCTTGCCAACCCGAACCGGGTGCTGTCGCGCGACCAGCTGCTCGTGCACACCCGCAACCGCGAATGGGAGCCCTTCGACCGCTCCATCGACATCCGCATCGGCCGGCTGCGGCGCAAGGTCGAGCCCGACCCCGGGGGCGAGCCGCGCTGCATCCGGACCGTGCGCAACGCGGGCTACATGTACGTGCCGCAGTCCTGAGCCGGCGAGCCGGCGAGCCGGCGTGCGTCGTGCGTCGTGCGGGGGGCCGCGCCGCATTGGCGCTTCATGGAATGGCGGCAGCCTCGTCTACACGGGGAGCACGTCGAGATTGGCCACGCCCGGCAAGGCGTGCATGCTGCGGGCGACGCGCGCGGAATAGGCGTGGCTGAAGACGGTGCTGATCTCCGTCCAGTCGGCGCGCGCCTCGGCCGGCGTGAGCGTGAGCGTGAGGTAGCCTCGATGGGTGGTCTCCGCGTAGCGCAGGTCCTTCACCATCCTGGGGAAGGCATCCGTCAGGACCGGACCGGAGATGAAGGGCAGCAGGACTTCGAAGCCCGGCGAGCTGACCGATGCGGTCGCGAACTCCACGCCGACGCGCTGCCCGCTCGCATCGGTCAGGTTGCTGGCCCACGCGTTGTGGGTGTCGCCGGCGACCGAGACGAGGTTCTTGCCCATGGAGCGGGCCGCCGCCAGCACGGTCTCGCGCGCCGCGGGGTAGCCGTCCCAGGCGTCGAGGTTGTAGGGAACGGTGCGCTGGTTCAGCAGGGCCCGCTGGCTGTCGCTGCGCAAGGCTTCGGGCGTCGACTGCGCCAGCAGGAATTCGCTGAGCGTCTCCAGCGTGAAGGCGCTCGCGACGCTCAGCGGGATCTCCATGCGTGCCATCAGCACCTGTTGACCGAGCACCTGCCAGGTCGCGCCGGAGGCGGCCATGCGCGCCGTGAGCCAATCCGACTGTTCGGCGCCCATCAGCTGCCGCGTGGGGCTGGCGGCCGCGCCGTTGAGATACTGATCCAGCGTGACCTGCTGGTCGCGCGCGATCAGCCGGGTGTCGAGCATGTGCAGCGAGACGAGATTGCCGAAGTCGAAGGAGCGGTAGATCTTCAGCGTGTTGGCGGGATCGGGCAAGCGGATGGGCAGCCACTCCTCGTAGGCCTGCACGGCGGCGGCCCGGCGCGCCGTGAAGCTTCCTTCGGTGGCCGGGTCGTGGTTTCCCGCGCCGCCCGACCACGCATTGTTGGCGAGGTCATGGTCGTCCCACACGGCGATCACCGGCAGGCTGGCGTGGAACGCGGCCAGGTCCTTGTCGGTGCGGTATTGCGCGTGGCGCTGGCGGTAGTCGTCGAGCGTCAGAAGCTCGTGCGTCGGCTGCGACTCGCGGTCGAAGGCGATGGCCAGCTGCGACGCGTAGCCGAGCAGGCCGTACTCGTAGATGTAGTCGCCCACGTGCAGGGCGAGGTCGATGTCGGTGTGCTTCGCCACCTCGGCGTACACGTTGAAGTAGCCCGCCGGAAAATTCGCGCATGAGAGCACCGCCATCCGCACTTGCGACACGTTGCCCACGGGCAGCGTCTTCGTGCGCCCCGTGGGCGACGGTTCCGCGCCCAGGTAGAAGCGATAGAAGTAGACGCTGGAAGGCTGCAGGCCGGTGGCGTCGACCTTGACGGTGTGATCGCGCTCCGGTCCCGTGCTGGCCGTGCCGCGCGCCACGATGACGCCGAAGTTCGAATCGCTGGAGACTTCCCAGGCGAGATTGACGGTGCCGGGGCTCGCCACCGTGACGCGCGTCCACAGGATCACGCGGTCGGCCATGGGGTCGCCGCTCGCGACGCCGTGCATGAAGGAGGTGGCCGCGCCGCCCGGTGGCGTGCCGCCGCCGCCCGAGCCGCCGCCGCCGCAGGCCGATACACCGATGCCGGTGCCGGCGAACATCGCGTAGAGGACTGCGCCGCGGATGAAGGATCGGCGCGACGGCTCGGGCGCCGCTGCGAGGATGTCGGACAGTTCGGTGCCAGTGCGTTCGCCCATGAAGGATTCCCTCGCCCGACAGCGGGTGGCGCAAGCTCGCGTGCCTTTGACCGTGTCGGTTTCTGGGCCCGATTGGAGGGGGCGGCGCGCCCCGGCACCGTAGGCCGATGCTGCGCCCCGGGGTCAGCCAGGGGCCGACGTGGCGAGATCGCGAATGCCGCCCGCGGCGGTGGTGCCACGCGCCCGCGCGGCCGCCGGCAAGGCCGGCGCAACGACGCCTCGCGGCGCGCGTGCCAGAATCTCGCCCAGCAAGCCGGGGGCGTTCTTGCATCCGCAGCCGCCCCCGTGTGAACAACGTGCAAGGGCGATCGGTTCCATGATGGTGAGACAAAAGGCGTGGCGTCGTGCCGGCGGGCATGGCGCCGGCCGGGCGCATTCCGGTGCGGGGGCGCGCCCATGACGCAACGCGGACCGGCGCGCGTGGCCGATTTCCACGCCTTCGATGTGCTGATCGATGCGCGCTCGCCGGCCGAGTTCGCGCTCGACCATATCCCCGGCGCCATCAACTGCCCGGTGCTCGACGACGAGGAGCGCCGCATCGTCGGCACGCTCTACAAGCAGCAGGGCGCCTTCGAGGCCCGACGCGTGGGCGGCGCCATGGTGGCGGCGAACCTGGCGCGCCATCTGCGCGAGCGCTTCGCGGACAAGCCCGCCGGCTGGAAGCCGCTGGTCTACTGCTGGCGCGGCGGCATGCGCAGCGGCTCGATGGTGACCTGGCTGCGCCTGGTGGGCTGGGACGCGCAACAACTCGCCGGCGGCTACAAGAGCTTCCGCCACCATGTGCTGGCGCAGCTGGAGGCGCTCTGCCCCAGGCTGGAGCTGCGCGTGATCTGCGGCGCCACCGGCAGCGCGAAGACGCGCATCCTGCAGGCGCTGGCCGAGCGCGGCGCGCAGGTGCTGGACCTGGAAGACGCCGCCCGCCACAAGGGCTCGCTGCTGGGCGCGCTGCCCGGCGTCGCGCAGCCCTCGCAGAAGGCCTTCGAGACGCGCATCGCCACCGTGCTCGAATCCTTCGACCCATCGCGCGTCGTGTATGTGGAAGGCGAGAGCGCCCGCATCGGACGGATCTCGCTGCCGATGACGCTGGTGGCGCGCATGAGGGCCGCAGCCTGCATCGAGATCGACGCCACGCCGCAGGCGCGGCTCGACTATCTGCTGCGCGACTATGCCTACCTGGGCGACGACCGCGAAGCGCTCGCGACGCAACTGGGCCTGCTCAAGGAACTCCAGGGCAAGGAGACGGTGCAGCGCTGGCAGGCCTGGGCGCGCGGCGGCGAGCTGCCGAGCCTGTTCGCCGAGCTGATGGCGATGCACTACGACCCGCACTACACCCGTTCGCAGGAGCGGCATTTCATGCAATGGGCGCAGCGTCGCTCGCTCGCGGCCACCGACCTGTCGGACGCGGGAACGGCGGCCCTGGCGGACGCCGTGCTGGCGCTCGAGCGGCAACGTGCGGCCTGCTAAGGACCCCGGGGCGAATGCCGCGGGCCGCCTGCGCCCGGCCGCGCGCACCCTGCATTTCTGGTTCTGGGCCGCGGTGGCCGGCGCCTTGTCCGCGGCGGCCGTGGTGGGGTTCCGCTGGCTCACGCAGCAGGTCGAATGGCTCGCCACCGGCCATGCCGGCGGCCTGGTGGAAGCGGCGCGCAGCCTCTCGCCCTGGCACCGCGCCCTGGTCTGCACCCTGGGCGGGCTGCTGGCCGGCGGCGTGCTGCAGGCCGGCACGGCGTGGGCGCGGCGCGGCCCGCGCGGGGATGTGAATCTCGACTACCTCGATGCCGCGCGCGCCGGCGAGGCGCGCCTGAACGACCGCACCACCTTCGCTCGCAGCGTGTCGGCGCTGGTCTCGGTCGGCACCGGGGCCTCGATCGGGCGCGAGGGGCCGATGGTGCAGATCGCCGCATGGCTCGCATCGTGCCTGGCGCGCCTGCTGCCATTGACGGCCGAGCAGCGCAATGCGCTCATGGTCTGCGGCATCGCCGCGGGCATCGGCTCGGCTTACCACGCGCCGGTCGCGGGGGTGGTCTTCGTGCTGGAACTCGCGCTCGGCTTCTTCGCGCGCAGCACGGTGGCGCCGGTGCTCATTGCCTCCGCCACCGCGAGCTCGCTCATCTACTGGCTGGTCGAGCCGGCGCCGCTCTACGCCATGCCGGCCACGGTGGTCGCGCCGACCAGCCTCGGCCTGGCGCTGGCCACCGGTGTGCTGTTCGGCGGCCTGGGCTGGCTGCTGCTGGGCCTGCTCGAGCGCACGCGCGCGCTCTTCGCGCGGGTGCACTCGCTCACGCTGCGCCTGGGGCTGGGCGGCTTGCTGGTGGGCCTGCTCTCGGCGGCGGTGCCGGAGGTCTGGGGCAACGGCTACAGCGTGGTGTCGCGCGTGCTGCAGGGCGACCTGCTGTGGCAGGCGCTCGCCTTCGTGCTCATCGCCAAGGTCGCGGCCACCGCGCTCAGCGCGGGCAGCGGCGCCATCGGCGGCGTGTTCACGCCCTCGCTCTTCGTCGGCGCGGCGGCGGGCAGCACGCTGGCGCAGATCGCGGCGCTGTGGCTGCCCGCCTCGATGGTCGGCGACCCGCGCGTGCTGGCCGTGATCGGCATGGCCGCGGTGCTCGCGGCGGTCACCCATGCCCCGCTGATGGCGATCGTGATGGTGCTGGAGATGACCAACCAGTTCCAGCTGGCCGTGCCGGTCATGCTGGCGAGCGGTGTGGCCTACGCGATCAGCACGCGATTCGGCGTGCGGCCGCTCTACGGCAACCCCATCGAGGCGCCGGACCAGCCGCCCGGGCGGCCGAAGGAAGGCAGCAGTCCCCGCGATCCGTGAAGGGGTCGCGCGGCGCCCGGTCTTCATCCTGCGACGCGACAGGCAAAAAAAAGCCCGCCGAAGCGGGTGAAGGGCAGCCCCTTGTGGAGGGAGGGAGGAGGAGAAGAGCGGGCTGCCGGGAAGCAGTGTCCGTGGCGGGTCTTAGGTGAAACTTAAGCCGGCCCCAGCGCTTAGGATGGCGCATGAACGACGCCGCACGCCTTCCCGGTCACCGCTTTCTGCATTCCCCCGGCCCGAGCCGCGTGCCCGACGAAGTCCTGCACGCCATGAGCCGGCAGCCCATGGATCTGGGCGATCCGCGCGTGGACCGGTGCATCGCGGCCTGCGAAGGCGGGTTGAAGCGGCTGCTCCATGCCGAGGCGTCCGATGTCTTCCTCTACGCCGCCAACGGCCATGGGGCCTGGGAGGCGGTGCTCGCCAACCTGGCGGCGCCGGGCCGGTCGGTGCTGGTCGCGGGCACGGGCCATTTCTCGGAGTCGTGGGCGGTGCAGGCCGAGGCGATGGGCGTCGCCGTGCGCCGCACGCCGTGGGTCGAGGGCCTGCCCATCGACCCGGCGCAGGTCGAGGCCGTGCTGCGCGAGGACGTGGCGCGCGAGATCGTCGCGGTGTTCGTCGTCCACACCGACACGGCCAGCGGCATCACCAGCGACCTGGCCGGTTTGCGCGCGGCCATCGACCGCAGCGGCCATCCGGCCCTCTTCGTGGTCGACGTCGTCGCCTCGCTCGCGGCCGCACCCTTCGCGATGGATGCCTTGCGCGTCGACGTGGCCGTGGGCGCCAGCCAGAAGGGGCTGATGGTGCCGCCGGGGCTGGCCTTCGTCGCGGTCGACGCGGCGGCGATGGAGGTCTCGCGCGCCAACCCCGCGCCGCGCTACTACTGGGACTGGCGCGCGCGGCAGAGCCCGCTGTCGTACCGCAAGTTCTGCGGCACGCCGCCCCAGAGCCTGCTGGCCGGACTGGAGGCATCGCTCGCCTTGATCTTTCGCGAAGGCCTGCCGCAGGTGTTCGCGCGCCACCGGGCCCTTGCCGACGCCGTGCATGCGGCGGTCGCGTGCTGGAGCGAGGGCGGGGCGTTGGGCTTCTTCGCCCAGGTGCCCGCGACGCGCTCGGTGTCGGTGACGACCATCGCGGTCGGGCCCGGCATCGACCCCGAGGCGATCCGTGGCGTGGCGCGGGAGCGCTTCCAGGTGGCCATCGCCGGCGGTCTCGGGCCGCTCGCGGGCCGGGCCTTTCGCATCGGCCATCTGGGAGACATGAACCCGGCCATGATTCTCGGCTGCCTCGCCGGCGTCGAAGCGGCGATGACGGTGCAGGGCGTGCCCTTCGGCCGCGGCGGCGTCGATCGCGCGATCGCGCGGCTGGCCTCGGGCTGAGGCGGCGGGTGGGAACGAAGCCGGTGGGGTCGCCCGCGAATTGCGACAGAATGCGTCGATGAAATTTCTCGCTTGCCTTGCCCTGGTCCTGGCGGTTGCCGGCTGCAACTCGCTTCCCAACGAAGTCGTCCCACTGCGCGACGGCCAGCTGCGCGCCTCGACGTGGTTCCAGGCCGACGCGTACTGCCGGAAGAAGGGGGCGACCCTTCACACACTGGGCAACGCGCCGGCCCAGGAGGGTGTCCTGTTTCGATGTGACTGACGCCCCGGCCTTCGGCATCGGCCGCTTCGCGGCGAGGCCCTTGCCAAATACCGGAGACTGATGCCGATGACGGACGACTTCCACTTCTACGAGCCCCGCCTCGGGACCGGGTTGCCGCACGACCCCTTCAACGCGATCGTCGGGCCGCGGCCGATCGGCTGGATCGCGTCGCGCGCCGCCGACGGGGCCTTGAACCTCGCGCCTTACAGTTTCTTCAACGGCTTCAACTACAAGCCGCCGATCGTGGGTTTTTCGAGCATCGGCTACAAGGACACGGTGCGCAACATCCAGGAGACGGGCGAGTTCGTCTGGAACCTGGCCACACGCCCGCTGGCGGAGGCGATGAACCAGACCAGCGCCTCGGTGCCGCCGGAGGTCGACGAGTTCGCCCTGTCGGGCCTGACCCCGGTGCCCTCGCGCGTGGTGAGCGTGCCTCGCGTGGGCGAGAGCCCGGTGTCGCTCGAGTGCCGGATGACGCAGTGCATCCGGCTCCAGGCCGCCGACGGCACGGCGGTCGATTCGTGGTTGACCCTCGGCGAGGTCGTTGCCGTGCACATCTCGAAGGCGCTGCTGCGGGACGGCATCTACGACACCGCCGCCGCGCGGCCCATTCTTCGTGCCGGCGGGCCGGCCGACTACTTCGAGATCGGAGCCGACACGCTGTTCAGGATGCGGCGACCGAAGTAGGCCGGCCGCTCATTCGAGGCCGTGGCAGATAATCCGCCACCACCCTTCCTCCCAGAACAATGAAGCCAGATATCGACGCCTTGAAGAAGACTTTCAGGGAGGGCCGGCACGCTGAAGCCATCGCCGAATGCGAAGCCTGGTGCCTCCAGGCGCCCGCGCATGTCGAGCTCAAGCGCCTGTGCGCCATGATGCATGCGCTGGTGCGCAACTACGCCCGATCGCTCGAATTGCTACAGCAGGTTCGCCAGCAGGGCCCGGAGAACGCCGACCTGCTGTTCAACATCGGGACGTGCCAGAGGGAGCTGAAGGATTTCAAGAGCGCGGCGGAGTCCTTCAGGATCTATACCGAGAAGTTTTCGGCGCATCCGGATGGCTGGGCCAGCCTGGCCGACAGCCGGTACCGGTTGAACGCGTTCGATGCGGGCATCGCGGCGGCCGACCGGGCCATCCAGCTCGACCCTCGCTCGGTTCCCGCATGGACCGCCCGTGGAAACTGCCAGTCGTCGCTCGGGCGCCTCGACGATGCATTGGCCAGCTTCAACCAGGCCATCCTGCTTGCGCCGGAGGTCGCCGAATTGAGGGTTCATCGGGGTGACACGCACGACAGCCTCGGCGACCCGCAGCGGGCCGCCGCGGATTACACGGCGGCGCTGGCCCTGGCGCCGAACGACGGCCCGACCCTGGAGAAGGCCACCCTGTGCCTGCTGCAGCTGGGCCGGGCCGAAGAGGGCATCCAGCTCTGCCGCGAGATCTTGAAAGTCCATCCGGACAGCCTCACGGCCAGGCTGGGCGCGGAGTGGTTGTTGAGCAAGCTCGTTCCGCTCTGGCATGTGTCGATGATGAACGAGCACGAGCGCAACCTCGCCTACCACGAAGGCCTGAAATCGGTCGTCACGCCGGACAAGCTCGTGTTCGAGATCGGGACGGGCTCGGGCCTTCTCGCGATGATGGCCGCGAAGCTCGGGGCGCGGAAGGTGGTCACCTGCGAGGCGGTCCGCCTGGTTGCCGACACCGCATCGAAGATCATCGAGCGCAACGGGCTCCAGGACCGGATCGAGGTCCTGGCAAAGCCCTCGTACGCGGTCCAGCTGGAGAAGGACCTGCCGGCGAAGGCGGACATCCTGGTCCACGAGATCTTCTCCAGCGAGCTGCTGGGGGAGCATGTCCTTCCGGCGATCGAGGATGCCAAGGCCCGCCTGCTCAAGCCGGGTGGGGAGATCCTGCCGTCCGCGGCCAGCATCATGATCGCGCTGGTCGGTGGCGATGAGCTCGGAAGAGAGCTTCATGTCGAGGAGGCCTTCGGGTTCGACCTGCGCCTGTTCAACGCCATTCATCCGAAGAAGCACCCGATTCATCGGGAGGACCTGCCTCGCATCCTGCTGTCCGGCGACATCGAAGCCTTCCGCTTCGACTTCCGCAAGGCATCGAGCTTTCCCGCCGAAAACAAGCGCCTCGCGCTGACCGCGGTTCAGGGCGGCCTTTGCTACGGGGTGATTCAATGGATCCGCTTCGAGCTCGGCGCCGGCCTCGTGTTCGAGAACCACCCCACGCGGCGTCGGCCGGTGGCGAACTGGCAGCAGACGATCTATCGCTTCGACGAGCCGCTTCGCCTGGAGGAGGGCGCGGTCGTCGCGGTCGATGCCATGCACGATCGGTCCAGGCCCTGGTTCGACCTTGCGAAGGATGGGCACGCGGCAAGGCCCAGGCCTTAGCAGCCGACGGCCACCGGTCCGCGCCGCGAGCGCGCGGGGATCTTCTTCACCAGTCCAGGAGGAGTGCGTCCGCCTGCCGGGTCACTTGCGTGCCCAGCACCCGTCCTTCCCGGCCGAGAGTCTCCTGCAGCCATGCGGCGCCTTCCTCGGGCGCGCGCTCCAGTCGGAAACGCCGCATGCGCATCGGCACCAGGCTCAGCCGGTGCAGGCGGCCCGTTGTACGCTCGACCTCGGGAAAATACATCAGCGACAGTTCGGAGCGGAACGCTTCATAGCCGCCGATGCCCTCGTAGTCGTTGATCAGGTCGCCGGAGCCATACAGGATGAGCTTGCCGCCGTGGACCTCGATGCCCTTGACGTGGTGCGAGGAGTGGCCATGGACGATGTCTGCCGCGCCCGCGTCGATCAAGCCGTGCGCGAAGGCACGTTCCTCGGGCGGAATGCCGAAGCCCCAGTTGCCGCCCCAGTGCACCGACACGACCACGATGTCCCCTGGCTGCCTGTGTCGCGCGATCTCGGCGGCCACCCGCTGCGCCGCGCGCGCGGACGGCGCGTCCAGGTAGTTGACGCCGCTGCGTCGCCCGGTGGCGGCCCAGTCCGCGCTGACGCCGCTGTCCGGGGTGGCGAAGGCGAACAGCAGCAGCCTGGCCTGCCCCTCCAGTTCGAAGACGGCCGGCGCCGCGGCCTCCCGCGCGTTGCGCCCGGCGCCGGCCGTCCGGATGCCGGCCGAATGCAGGGACGAGAGCGTCTGCTCGAGCCCCGCGGGGCCCCAGTCCAGGACGTGGTTGTTGGCGAGGACACAGCAGTCGATGCCGGCTCGCGTGAGGCAGGGCAGGTTGTCCGGATTCATGCGGTAGTGGATGCCCTTGCCCCTTTGCCAGTCCTCGCGGGTGGTCACGGCCGTCTCCAGGTTCACGATGCGCACGTCGGGGCGCCGCGCCCGCAGGACCTCCAACGCATCGCCCCAGGGGTAGCCGAAGTCCAGCCCCCGTCCGATCGGGCCCGATGCCTCCTCGGCAAGCTCGACATAGCGGGTCGCCGTGTGCACCCACGACTCGAACAGGTGCGGATTGCAGGGGTGCGGCAGCACCTGGTCGATGCCGCGACCGGTCATGACATCGCCACTCAGGAACAGGCGCAGCCGCGTCCCCTTGCCCCCGCCTTCGACGCTCTGCGCGCGCGGGTCGCCGGTCACGGCGAGGGCTTGCCCCGGGCAGCGGCGTCGGCGAGCAGGCGGATCGCCTCTTCGTCCTCGACCTGGTCGAAGCTGCGGTAGAACTGCCCGACGGCGTAGAAGTCCTCGGGCGCACCGAGGCATACGACCTCGTCGGCCAGCGGGCGCACCAGGGCGAGGCTGTCGCGGGATGCCACCGGCACCGCGCACACGAGCGTCGCCGGCTTGCGGGCGCGCACCGCGTGCAGGGCGGCGATCATGGTCGCGCCGGTGGCGAGGCCATCGTCCACCACGATGGCGACGCGGCCCGCAGGGTCGATCGGCGGGCGGCCGGGCGTGTACCGGCGGCGCCGCTCGCCCAGCACGTCGAGCTGGTGGCGCTTCTCTTCCTCGATGTAGGCCTTGTCCGCGCCGGCGGCATGCGCATGCGGCGCGAGATAGGCCCATCCGCTTTCGTCGACGGACCCGACGGCGAACTCCGGCGAGCCGGGCGCCCTCAGCTTCCTGACCAGCACGACGTCGAGATCGCCATCCAGCCGCTGGGCCAGCCGGTCGCCCATCGGCACGGCGCCACGAGGGATGGCCAGGATCAGTGGATGGCGGCCACGGTAGGCCTGCAGTGCTTTGGCAAGCCGCTCGGCGGCATCAAGGCGGTCGGCGAAGATCATGGCTTCATCCTCCAGGACGCGTCGGCACGCGTCGGCAGCGCCATGATCGCGCAGCGCGCATGAAGCTCGTTTGCGCCCGATCAAGGGAGCACGGGATCGGCGCGACTATGGTGCCCCCATGGCCCACACACACATCCCCGGCGACCACCTCCAGGTGGGTGCCCCCGACCCTGAGCGGGAAACCTCGCCCATCCTCGACGACGACGAGAAGGAAGACATCGAGCCTGAAGGCCCGGGCGGCTATTGCCAGTTCAACGGCGTCGTCTTCCAGATCGGAGCGTACGTGCTCAGCGGCAGCGAACTGCTGCGCTGCGAGGCACCGGGCTTGTGGGTGCGCGAGGGCGAACTGCGGACTAACCCTTGATGCAGATGCGCGGGCGCAGGCGCGCCACCTTGCGCGCCAGCCCGGCCTCGTCGGCCGCATCCACCACGGCGGCGACATCCTTGTAGGCACCGGGCGCTTCTTCGGCGACGCCGCGCGGGGAGGGGCTGCGCACGAGGATGCCCTGCGCCTCCAGGTCGGCCACCACCCGAGGGCCCTCCCAGTGCTTCAGGGCCTCGTGCCGGCTCATGGCGCGTCCCGCCCCGTGGCAGGCCGAGGAGAAGGCGAGCGACTCCGACTGCGGCGTGCCGGCCAGCACGTACGAGCTGGTGCCCATGGAGCCCCCGATCAGCACGGGCTGGCCCGCCGCGCGCAGGGATTCCGGCAGATCGGGGTGGCCCGGGCCGTAGGCGCGCGTGGCGCCCTTGCGATGCACGAAGAGCTCGCGCGGCTGCCCGTCGACGCGGTGCTCTTCCATCTTGCAGGTGTTGTGCGACACGTCGTAGAGCAAGGGCAGCTGCGCCGCGGGACAGATCCGGGCAAAGATCTGCCGCACCAGGTGCGTGAGGATCTGGCGGTTGGCCAGGGCGCAATTGATCGCCGCCCGCATCGCACCCAGGTAGCGCTGGCCCAGGTCGGAGTCCAGCGGCGCGCAGGCCAGTTCGCGCTCGGGCGGAAGGATGCCGTAGCCTGGCGCCGCCTCGGCCATCAGGCGCAGGTAGTCGGTGCCGATCTGGTGTCCCAGGCCGCGAGAGCCGCAGTGGATCATCACGACGATGTCGCCCTGCTTCAGTCCGAAGGCCTGCGCGGTGGACGGCTCGAAGATCTCGGTCACTTCCTGGACCTCCAGGTAGTGGTTGCCGCTGCCCAGGGTGCCCATCTCCTCGCGCTGGCGCTTCCTGGCCAGGTCCGACACGAAGCCGGGCTTGGCATGCAGCATCTGGCCGCGTTCCTCGATCCGCTCCAGGTCTTCGGGCATTCCCCATCCTTGCCCGACCGCCCAGCGGGCGCCGCCGGCCAGCATGTCGTGCATCTGCGCCTGGTTGAGGCTGATCGCACCGCGGCTGCCCATGCCCGCGGGCACGCCGGCAAAGAGGGCGTCGGCCAGTCGATGCTGGACCGGCAGGATCTCGCCGAGCGTCAGCCCGGTGCGCAGGCAGCGCACGCCGCATGAGATGTCGAAGCCCACGCCGCCGGCGCAGACCACGCCATCCTGCCGCGCGTCGAACGCGGCCACGCCGCCGATGGGGAAGCCGTAGCCCCAATGGGCATCCGGCATGACATACGAGGCCCGGACGATCCCCGGCAGGCAGGCCACATTGACGGCCTGCTCTTGCGCCTTGGCGTCCATGTCGCGAACTAGGGACTGCGAGCCGTAGACGATCACCGGCACCTTCATCTTGCCCCGCGCCGGAATCTCCCATTCGCAGGGGCCGAGCCTTGTCAGCGATGCGGTGTCCATGGTCAGACATCCACGACGGTCTGGGCCAGCCAGCCGCCGTCGGCGGTGCGGGCCACGCGCAGCGCGGTGTAGGTGGCCCCCTTGACCTCGACCGCCGGCTGGTGCCGCCGGACCGACAGGGGCTCGCCGCTTGCCGTCGCCGAGAGCCGGCCGCCCTGGAGATCGACATGGAAGCGGCCGAACAGCATGCGTCGGGCGGACATCTCGCTCACGATGGCATTGAGCCACGCGACCAGGAGCAGCTCTTCATTGTCCGACTCGCAGACGATGGGCACGGTCTCGCGCGCCATGACCGTATCGGGGCCGGTGATGACCGCGGTGAGCGCCAGCGCCGCCTGCTCGAAGGCCGCGGCCGGGGTCGGCCCATAGCCGCGCACGCCGATGTCGGCGCCATGGTCGAAATGCTCCCAGCGTTCGCGCGCCGGCAGGCATGCCGGGTCTGCCTCGGGGCCGGCCTCGGACGGTCTGGCGGCTGGAACAGCACCTGTGAAATTCATGGAAAGCCTCCCGGCGACAGCCTGGGTTCGACCCGCAGGCGATCGACTGTATGCGCAACGCCGGTCGGCGCCATGATCCCGATCAAGTCCGGGCCGGATCGAGGCGCCTGCGGGCTGTCATGATTCGACCCATGACCCGCAAGCACGCCGAGGACCCGGACGGGCCGCTTCATCCGCCTGCCCGGCCGCACCGGGCCGGCTGGCTGCCCGTGGTCGACATCGCGCGCTGCACGGGCTGCGGCTGGTGCGTCGCCGCTTGCGATCTCCACCTGCTCAGCCTCGAAGCCGTGCAATGGAACAAGTATTCGACGCTGCACGATGCGGACCGGTGCACGGGCTGCAGCGATTGCGCCGTGACGTGCCCTTTCCATGCGATCACGATGCGAAAGGCTGCGGCGTCGAGGCCTGCGGCACCGGCCCGAGGTCCAGGCAACCCGTAGACGGCTTCTTGATGCGTGTCAATGAACCCGGTCGGCTCACGACCATACTCGCGCGACGCTCAGCGCCAGATGAGCGAGGAGCGGCTCATGGAAGTTTCGCCAGTTGCAGCGTCGGGCCTCGCCGGCGTCATTGAAGGGCCGGCAGCGGCGGCTGTCGCCCGGCATTTCGCGCTCATTCGAAAGATGTTGGCCGGGGTGCTCGACTTCGCGCCTGTGTTTCCGCGCGCCGAGCAACCCGTTGGCTTCGCTGCTCCAACGCGCCGCGCTGAGCGCCTTGACGCCGACGGTGTCGCCGGCGCGGTTGATCTGGACTTGTGCGACTTCCTCGGCGCGTTGGCCAAGCGCATGCGTTCGACGCTGGGGCGACGGATAGACATTGCCATGCACGTCGAGGCGGCATGCCCGGCCTGCCGCGCCGAGCCGCATGCATTGGAGGCCGCCGTCCTCAGCCTGATCAAGAACGCCGGCGATGCAATGCCACGCGGAGGGCAGCTGACTTTCGACATTCGCAGTGGCGCCCTGGCAAATGGTGGACCTGCGGTTTCCATCTCGGTCTGCGACGATGGCGTGGGCATGCGGCCGGAAGTCGCGCAGCACGCCGTGGACCGCTTCTTCACCACCAAGCGCGGCGAACCGCGGGCTGGACTCGGGCTCTGTGCCGTTGAAGATTTCGTGTGCCGGTCAGGCGGCGACATGCGGATGCGCACCCTGGCCGGATTCGGCACCACGGTCACCCTCAATCTTCCGTGCGGAAGCAGCGGCTGATGCGCCTTCTTCGTCGCATGAAGGGGTGAGCGCCAATCAGCGGCGCAGCAGGCCGAACGCGATCTCACGACCCAGGCCGAGGGCCCGGCCGACATTGCCGGCACCGAGGATGGTGATGTTCATGGCGTGCTCCCGACAGCGAGGTGGGGAGGGTGATGGAAGCAATCATCGGACGCTCCTCGTTCGACTGCAAAATGGTCGACTTTCGCGCATGGGCGCCATGGTCTGCGCCCGCACCCTGGCCTTTCCTCCCGGAGCAAACCTTGTCATCCAGAGTCTCTCGCGTCGCACTATCGGCTTCGGCAGCCGCCCTTGGCGCCATCGCGACCTATTGGACCCTCCTCGCGACACGCCAGGGACACATCCTGTTCAACGTCGGCAAGCATCCCGTCGTTCATCTGTCCGACGAGTTTTCCACGTACTCGCACACCGTGCCGGGCGGCATGGTCCGCGGCTATGTCTATCACCCCCAGGGCGAGGAGGCGCTGCAGGACCTGTTCATCTATTTCGCGGGCCGAGGCGAGGACGTGCGTGCCACCGCCCAGGCGCTGCACTGGCTGCCGGAGAACTTCGGCTTCGCCGCGCTCAACTACCGGGGCGTGGCCGACTCGCAGGGGCACCCCTCGGAGATCGCCTCCGTCCAGGACGCGACCCAGTTTGCCAACCACCTGCGCCGAGCCTTCCCGCACGCACGCCTGCACGTCGTCGGCCGGAGCCTGGGGACAGGCGTTGCGATCCAGCTCGTGGCGCGGCACGAATTCTCGAGCCTGCAACTGGTCACGCCCTACGACTCGATGCTGGAGGTGGCGAAGAGGCGCTTCCCGCTCGCTCCGCTTTCCCTGATGCTGCGGCACCAGTTCAACTCCCTGGCGCATTCCAGGGAAGTTGCGGCGATCACCCAGGTCCTGCTGGCCGAGCGCGACGATGTCGTGCGGCCGGAGCGCTCGGAGAAGCTCATCGCCGCCTGGCCGACGCCCATCCGCGTGGAGACCATTCCCGGCTCCGACCACTACAGCATCATGGGCCTCGAAGAGACCTGGCTTCATCTCGTCGACTTCGCATTGACGGCCATCCTTTCCGCGCCGAAGGCCGCCTGAGCCGCTGCCGACCCCACGAAATCCCTCGCTGGAGCCCGAAGTCGTGCGCATCCTCCTTGTCTCCGATCTTCACTACGCATTGCCTCAGCTCGATTGGGTGGTCCGGGCGGCGCCGGGACGGCGGTGAGGAAGGGCTCCTGCTCGGCGCCGAGCGCGCGCCCGCGCGATCGCGAGCAGATGTCCTGGCCCGCGACGCGCGCGCCGTGCTCAGACTCCAGGGGTTCCCGACGAGACAGGAAAGGCGCGAGCGGCCCCGTGAGCCGTTCCCATCCGGAAGCCTAGAATTCGAGCGATGCGCGATCTCGACCTCACGACACTCCGGCTGTTCGTCACGGTATGCGACACGCGCAACATCGCGCGCGCGGGCGAGCTTCACCACATCGTCGCCTCCGCCATCAGCAAGCGCCTGTTGCTTCTGGAAGAGACGGTGGGCCACAAGCTCATCGAGCGGCACCGGCGCGGCATCGTGCCCACGAGCGCCGGCGAGATCATGCTCGAACACGCCAGGGCCATGCTGATGGAAGCCGACCGGGTGGCTCGGGACATGGCAGCGTACGGCAAGGGCATCAAGGGGCAGGTCAGGGTGCTGGCGACGGTGTCGTCCATCGCCGAATTCCTGCCGGACGACATCGCGGATTTCCTGCAGGTGCCGGAGCACCGCGACATCCGCATCGACATGGAGGAGGCGCTCAGCCGCGACCTGGTGCGAGGCGTGAGGGAGGGCATCGCGCCGTTGGGCGTATGCTGGGACGCGGCCGACCTGGAGGGATTGCAGACGCGCTCCTACCGGCATGACCGCCTGGCCATCATTGCCCATCCGTCGCACCCGCTGGCCGGCCTGAAGCGCTGCGCCTTCGAGCAGACCCTGGCGTTCGACCACGTCGGACTGCCGGCATCGACCGCGGTGCACACGATGCTGGCGCGCGCCGCCGCCATCATCGGCAACCCCATCAACTATCGCGCCGTGGTCAGCACCTTCGATGCGTCGATGCGCTGCGTTCGCGCCAACCTCGGAATCGCCGTGGTTCCCCGCGAAGTGGCCGAGCCGGTGGCGGGCAGCCTCGGCATCTCGGTCGTGCCGCTGTCGGACCCGTGGGCCAAGCGGGCCTTCGCCCTTTGCTTCCAGGACGAGAAGAAGCTCTCGCCGGCGGCCAGGCTGCTGGTGGCCCACCTGCAGACCCTCGCGAAGGCCAGGGTGAAGACAGGCTGAGCCAGGTGCGTCGGGCCCGCGCGCGACGGGCTCACTCCTCGTCGCGCTGGTGGTGCTGCCCCTCCAGGGTCTTCTGCACCGTCGGCGGCACGGCCTCGTAGTGCGACAGCTCCATGGTGTAGCGGCCCTGGCCGCTGGTCAGGGCATTGAGGCGCGACTGGTAGCCCGAGAGCTCGGACAGCGGCACCTGGCCGCGGATCAGCACCGTCCCCGCCGTGCCGTTGGAGGTGCCCGTGACCAGGCCGCGCCGGCTCGACAGGTCGCCGGTGACGTCGCCGATCACCTGGTCGGGCGCCGCGATGTCGATGTTGACCACCGGCTCCAGCACGATGGGGCGCGCGGCCTGGATGGCCGCGATGAAGGCCTTGCGGCCCGCCGTGGCGAAGGCGATGTCCTTGCTGTCCACGCTGTGGTGCTTGCCGTCGTACACCACCACGCGCACGTCGACCACCGGGTAGCCGGCGATGGCGCCGCGCTCCAGCACCTCGCGCACGCCTTTTTCCACCGCGGGGATGAACTGGCTCGGGATGGTGCCGCCGCGCACCTCGTCGGCGAACTCGAAGCCGGCGCCGCGCGGCAGCGGCTCGATGCGCAGGAAGACCTCGCCGAACTGGCCGGCGCCGCCGGTCTGCTTCTTGTGGCGGTGATGGCCCTCGGCCGGCATCGTCACCGTCTCGCGGTAGGCGATGCGCGGCGGCCGGGTGTTGACCTCGAAGCGGTAGACCTCGCGCAGGCGCTCCAGCAGCACGCGCAGGTGCAGCTCGCCCAGGCCGTAGACGACCGTCTCGTTGGTGACGACCACGTGCTCCAGCCGCAGGCAGGGGTCTTCGTCGACCAGCTTGCCCAGGATCTCCCACATGCGCTGCTCGTCCCCATGCCGCTTGGGCTCGATCGCCAGCCCGTGCACCGGAATCGGAAAATCCAGCGGCGCGAGATGGACCCGGTCGTCCTCGGCCGCGTCGTGCAGCACGGCGTCGAAATGGATCTCGTCGACCTTGGCCACGGCCGCGATGTCGCCCGGCAGCACGCGCGACACCTCCACATGGTCCTTGCCCTGCAGCAGGAAGAGATGGCCCACCTTGAAGGGCTTGCGGCCGTCGCCGATGTAGAGCTGGCTGTCGCGGGTGAGCGTGCCCTGGTGCATGCGGAAGATGCCCATCTTGCCGACGTAGGGGTCGACCGTGACCTTGAAGACGTGCGCCAGCACATGCAGGGACGGGTCGGGCGAGACCGCCATCGGCCGCGCGCTGTCGCCTTCGCCGACGATGAAGTCCGGCGGGTTGGCCTCGGTGGGGTCGGGCAGCAGCTTGACGATCACGTCCAGCAGCTCGGCCACGCCGGCGCCGCTGCGCGCGGAGACGAAGCACACGGGGATCAGGTGGCCTTCGCGCAGCGCCTGTTCGAGCGGCGCGTGCAGCTCCTTGGGGTCCACGTCGCCTTCCTCCAGATAGCGGTCGACGAAGGCCGCGTCGACCTCGACCACCTGCTCGACCAGCGCGCGGTGCGCGGCTTCGACCGGGCCGAAGTCGGACTGCCCGAAGCGGTTGAAGAAGCAGTCCACCACTTGCTTGCGGACCCCGTCGGGCAGGTTCAGCGGCAGGCATTCGCGGCCGAAGGTGGCCTGGATCTGCGCCAGCAGGCCGGCCAGGGAGATGCCCTGCGCGTCGATCTTGTTGACGACGATCATGCGGGCGAGGCGGCGCGAAGCCGCGTACTCCATCATGCGCACCGCCATCGGCTCGATGCCGGTGGCGGCATTGATGACCACCGCCACGGTTTCGACGGCTTCCAGCGCCGGCAGGCTCTGGCCGAGGAAATCGGCGCCGCCCGGCGTGTCGATCAGGTGGACCCGCGTGTCGGCATGCGTGAGGTGCATCACCGATGCGTTGAGCGAATGCTGCATGCGCCGCTCGATGGGGTCATGGTCGCTCACGGTGCTGCCGCGCTCCACGCTGCCCGGCGCGCCGATGGCGCCCGCCTTGTACAGCATGAGTTCGGCGAGGGTGGTCTTTCCGGTGGCGGACGCTCCGACGAGCGCCAGCGTGCGCACTCTCTTCAGTTCGGCCGCGAGGCCGTTCGATCGGCTTGGCATGGGTTGTCTCCTCCCGCCCGGGAGGCGGCCGGGCGGCCTGTGGAATCGCGTCTTCCGCCTCGCTTGCTCGGGCCGAATGTCGGCGTGGAGGGAGACGGCCGCAGTGGCGGGCTTCACCCTGGCGGCCCATTGTCCAACCGGAGGTGCTCGCATGCAACAAGCGTCCGACGCCGCCGGGCCGGCCGGCAAGCTTGCACTTTCGTTTCCGGAAATCACCTGTTGCGCCCGCGCGCCCGTATAGTCGCGCTCGGCGCCAGATGGCCACGGCGGCCCGCGCCAAGCCCCTCATCCACACCCGGAGGTGATGCCGTGATCCTGTACCCCTTGCCCGGTTCGAGGACCTACCAGGAACGGCTCTACCCCGATCCCGCGCGGCTGGACCCCGCCACGCGCAAGGCCCTGAAGCTCGACAGCCACGCGGACGTCATCGCGCACTTCACCCGCAGCTCGCTGGCCGAGGACGGCATCCA
The DNA here is from genome assembly GCF_056398605.1 of Variovorax sp. 01T432. Classification (NCBI taxonomy): domain Bacteria; kingdom Pseudomonadati; phylum Pseudomonadota; class Betaproteobacteria; order Burkholderiales; family Comamonadaceae; genus Variovorax; species Variovorax sp. 01T432. The sequence continues at coordinate 34,443 of NZ_JBFTPS010000034.1, read as the reverse complement.
GATCGAACCCGGCTCCCTCGCCGTGAGCGCGGGCGACGGCGGGACGGGCTACATGGTGAGCTTCCGCGCCCTGCCTGCGTTCGCGCGCCAGGCCGAGCAGTTCGCGGCCATGCACGTGGCGATGCTCGACCCCCGCTGCGCGGGCCTCGCGCTCGAAGGCGCCGACGCCTGCCGGCAGACGCCGGCGTGGAACCCCATGGCGGGCTATCCGGTCAACCGCAGCGACGGGCTCTCGGAGTGGCTGCCCTGCCTGCCGCTGGGCATGCCGATCGCCAACCACCAGGCCGTGACCCTGCTGCACTACCCGCCCATCGTCGCCTACCGCACCGTCGACTACCTCAACAACATGACCCTGCGCCGCTGGGCGCAGATCCTCGTCTGCGCGGGCATCGAGGAGCCGAGGCGCTACCACGCGATCGTCGACGTCAACCCCATCGCGGCGCCCGGCTCCGGCGAGAGCGAGTACCCCAACGACTATTTCCCGATCAACCTGACCTCGATGTTCTTCGACAACGACGCGGCGGGACACACCTACGTGCGCTCGATGCTCGAGCTGATGCTGGACCCGCCCGCCAACGCGGACAACCCGCTCACGCTGCCGCTGCTGGTGTGCGGCTCGCCGCTGTACGACCCGCAGGCGCCCGGCTGGTTTCGCACCCGTTTCAAGGACCAGTTGCCCAAGGATGCCAACGGCTCGCCGACGGCCGAGGTGCTGCAGGCGGGATTCGTGCAGGTCCGCTCGGGCAGCCCCAAGAAGACGCCGTACATGATCGCCAACCACATGATCGCCGCCGGCGTCACCGGGCGCTGCACGAGCGATCCTTCGCGCATCCCGGACATCCGCAAGTACGAGGCCCAGGACCTCGTGGCCGCCACGTTCCTGCGCCTGTGCGCGGAGGCGGCCGGGCGCGGCGAGGCCGTCGACCCGGCCGCGGCGAAGGCGCAGGCCTGCCAGCGCTGGTTCGGCCCGCCGGCCGCGGGCGGCGGCAATGCGGACGGCGGCGGCGCGCCGAATCCGGCGGACGCCGACGACCGCCTGACGATCTGCGCCCTGGCGCAGATGGACCTGTGCTTCAACCCGAAGACGATCTCGCCGACCTACACCTACGAGCAGGCGCTCGCGCGGTGCCGCGCCAAGGGCGGCGCCGACTTCTCGCCCTGTTTCGGCTGCGACCCCTGAGCCCCGGGGCCCGGCCTATTTCTGCAACAGGCGCTCGAAGCCCTGCCAGTCGCCGCGCGCGGGCTCGCGCAGGTGGCGCGCGCAGCGCTCGATGAACAAGGGCGGCACGGCATCGCGCGGGTCCGCCGCCGCCACCTGCTCGAAGCCTGCGCGCGCGGCCTCGAAGTCGCCGCCGAAGTACCGCTCCATGGCCGATGCCAGCGGGGCGCGCGTGGCGAGCTTGGCCGCGCGCCGGGCCGGCGGCTCCGCGTCGATGACCTCGTGGAGGTCCACCGCGACGTTCTTGCCCTTGACCGCGACCCGGTCGACGCGGCGCAGGGCGAAAGCCTCGGGCTCGCGCAGGGCGCGCCAGGTGTGCTCGCCGATCAGGAAGCGTCCGCCATAGACCTTGGTCAGCTGTTCGATGCGCGAGGCCAGGTTGACGGTGTCGCCCAGCACCGTGCACTGGATGCGGTCGCTGCCGCCCACGGTGCCGAGCACCACCGGGCCGGTGTTGACACCGATGCCCACGGCCAGTTCGGGCTGTCCGCGCGCGGCGGCGCGTTCGTTGAAGCTCTCCAGCGCGCGCCACATGCCGATGCCGGCGCGCACGGCGGCGTCGGCGCCGGTGTCGAACAGGACCTTGATCTCGTCGCCCGCGAAGGAGTCGATGAAGCCGCCGGCCCGCGAGATCTGCTCTTCCATGCTGCGGAAGTAGCGGTTGAGCAGGTCGATGGTGCCGCGCGGGTCGAGCCGCTCGGCCAGCGGCGTGAAGCCGCGCAGGTCGGCGAACATCACGCTCATGGTCTTGGAGACGTTCTCGCCCAGCTGCACCCGCGCGATGTCGTGCCGGTCCAGGCTCTCCAGGAACTGGCTCGGCACGAAGCGCTGCTGGGCCTCTATCAGGCGCCGCTGGTCCTTGTAGAGCCTGGCGTTCTCGATGGAGATCGACACCTGCGCGGCCAGCAGCCGGATCAGCTCGATCCGATCCTCGGTGAAGACGCCTGCCGTCAGGCTGTTCTCCATGTAGATCGCGCCCTCGGTCTTGCCGTGGTGCAGCAGCGGGATGCAGAGGACCGAGCGCGGCTGGCGCGCGAGCAGGTAGGCGTCGCGCGAGAAGCGCCCGGCCTGCGCCGCGTCGTGCAGCACGACCGGGCTGTCGGTGTTGAGCACGTGGTAGACCAGCGAGATCGGCAGCGCCTGCGCGCCCTCGTTGCCGTCGAAGGGGATGGAGCGCGCCGGCGGCGCGGGTGAGGAGGCCTCGCGGTCGAGTTCGCTCAAGCCCTCGATGACCAGGGTGCCGCCCTCGCGGACCACGAAGCAGCCGCGCTGGCCGCCCGCGTTCTCCAGCATGATGCGCATGGTGGTCGTCCACAGCTGCTCCAGCGCGATCTCGCCGGAGATCGCCTGCGAGGCCTTCATCACCGAGGCCAGGTCGAGCGCGGCCGAATCCACCTCGCCCGCCAGCCCGAGGGATCGGCGCGAGGGCGGGCGCAGCAGTTGCGCGAATTCTTCCTCCATATGCGCCACCTTGCGCCGCGCGCCCCAGCTCTCGTAGAGGCCGTGCGCGGCACGCAGGTAGCCTTCGGCCGCCTTGCGCCGGCCGGCGGCGAGCAGGTGCCGCGCCGCCAGTTCGTTGGCCATCGCCTCGTCGCGGCGAAAGCCCGATTCGTGCGCCGCCTCCATCGCCTGCTCGTAGGCGCGCAGCGCGTGCTCGATGCGGCCGTCGAGGCGGGCCAGCTCTGCCTGCATCAGCCGCTGCAGGTGCAGGAAGTTGTCGGGGCAGTTGGCGGCCCAGCGCGTCATGCGGCGCAGGTCCTCGCGCAGGCGCTTGCGCGTGGCGGCCTGCACGGGCGGCGGCATGCCGGGCATGCTGGCGGCCAGGGTCAGGAAGGCGACGATGCGAAAGCGCACCAACTGCGGCAGCGACATCGCCGAGGCGATCAGCCGGTCCTGCTCGCGCACGTGCGCCAGCGCCTCTTCATGCGCGCCGTAGAACCAGCAGATCTCCGCCTTGTAGATGTGATAGTTGGCGACGCCGGTCATGAATTTGCGCTCGCGCATGCCCGCGAGGCAGCGCTGCTCGTCGAAGCTCGCATCGTTCATCGAGCACAGGCCATCGGTGCGGCCGAGGAAGTTGCGCTGCATCTGCAGGAACAGCGTGCCCGAATCGAGCGAGTCCTGGTACTCGCAGTCGCGCACGATGGTGAGGAACTCGGCGTGCTCCTGCTCGGCCGTTTCGAGGTCGAGCTTCGGGTCCCAGATGATGCAGTCCTGCGCGCTGTAGGCGAGGTAGAGCAGGTCGCCCGACTGGTAGCCGGCCTCGATGCCGCGGCGAAACCACGGCGTCATGCTGGACCAGTGCCTGTTCCAGTGATGCACGAACATCGTGTAGACGTAGATCACGCGCGACTTCAGCGCGATGTCGTCGAGCCGGTCGTTCATGGCCACGGCGAGCTTGCCGTACTCGTAGCCGAGAGCCGGGTTGTCGAGCGCGCCGCACAGCAGCATGCCGTAGGCGGCATAGGCGAAGGCGGACTCGGGGCCGTTGCCGTGCCGCAGCGAGATGTTCACCGCCCGCAGCACGAGGAAGGGAAAGAGGTTGCCGCTGCCCGAAAGGAAGGCCGCGGGGAAGATTTCCATCAGCAGGCGCAGCGCCACCTGCTGCGCCCGGTCGGTCATCGGCGGCGCCGAGATCAGCTCGGCGATCCTGCGGCCGCCCAGGTTGCGCCGCACGGCCGAGATCTCGCGCGCGATGGCGCCGCCATCGGGGTCCGCCGCCAGGCGCATGCCCAGCAGCGCGAGGCCGGTGGTGGCGGCCTGGATCGACGCCTCCATCTTCCCCGTGGTGGCGTACTGGCGGGTGCGCATCGCCAGGATCTCGGCCTTCTCCAGCTCGCTGCGGGCGTGGGCGATCATGCGCTCGATCCAGGCCTCCGCCTCGTCGTAGCGCGCCGTCAGGTAGGCGCACTGCTGGTATTCGGTGGCCAGGCGCATCGCCAGGTCGATGTCGCTCTCCCAGGCGTCCGGCGGCAGCATCTCGTGGCCGGCGCGCAGGTAGACCAGGGCCGATTCGTAGGCCGACGAGCGCTGCGCCCGGATGCCCGCGGCCAGGTTCATGCGCGCCAGCGCCTTGCGCTCGGCGGGGTCGACGATGAGGCGCCGGCATTCGTTGAGATGGCCGACGATCTCGATCAGGCGGCGGTCGCGTTCCTCCTCGCCGGCGTGGCGCTGGATCAGGCGCCCGATCGAGAGATGCACGGCCTCCTTGTGATCCGGGTCGATCAGCGCATAGGCGGCCTGCTGCACGCGGTCGTGCTGGAAGCGGTAGCCCGGGTTGAGTTCGGCCGCATCGTCCCCGCGGGCCGCCGCGTTGCCGGCGCCCGCCTTGCCGACCAGCTTGTAGTCCTCGTTCAGCGGAATGACGAGGTGCCGCTGCAGGGCCGGCAGCAGGTCTTCGCCGGCCTCGTCCATCGAGCGCTCGTGGATGATCGACAGGGTCCGCAGGTCGAAGGCATTGCCGATGCAGGCCGCCAGCTGCAGCGCGCGCTGCGTCGCCGCCGGCAACTTGCGCAGGTTGGCGAGCACGAAGTCGACCACGTCGCTGCCCAGGCCGCTGTGGCGCACGGCGTCCATGTCCCAGTGCCAGCGGCCCGCCTCGGGCGCGAAGGCGATGGCGCGCGCCTGTTCGAGCGTCTTGAGCATCTCGGTCAGGAAGAAGGGGTTGCCCTGCGCGCGCTCGTGCAGCAGCTCGGCCAGCGGCCGGCAGCTGGCGGGGTCGGTGTGCAGCGCGTCGGCCACCAACTGCTCCACCGCCGAGGGCGCGAGCGGCCGCAGCGCCAGTTCATGGACCGCACGGCTCTCCTGGATTTCGTCCAGCGCCAGGCGCAGCGGATGGCCGATGTCGACCTCGTTGCTGCGGTAGGCGCCGATCAGCATCAGGTGGCGCAGGTCGCGGGCGGTGGCGAGCCAGCGGATCAGGTTGAGCGTCGAGGCGTCGCTGAACTGCAGGTCGTCGAGGAAGACCACGAGGGGATCGTCGCCGGCCACGACCCTGACGAAGTTCAGGAAGGCGATCTGCAGACGGTTGTGCGCCTCGTTGGGCGGCAGTTCGGGCACCGGCGGCTGCGCGCCGATGATCTGTTCGAGCTCCGGTATCAGCTCGACCAGCACCTGCGCGTTGGGCGTCACGGCCGCCAGCAGCTTCTCGCGCCAGGCCTGCCTGCGCTCGGCGGGCTCGACCATGAGCTGCCGCACCAGGCTGCGGAAGGCCAGCGCCACGGCGGCGTAGGGCGTGCCGCGCTGGAACTGGTCGAACTTGCCCTGGATCAGGTAGCCGCGCTGGCGAACCAGCGGCTGCGCGATCTCGTTGACCAGTGCCGACTTGCCCGCGCCCGAGTGGCCCGACACCATGCAGAACTCGGTGCCGCCGGCGCTCACGCGCTCGAACAGCGCGAGCAGGGCGGCCTGCTCCGGCTCGCGGCCGTAGAGCCGCTGCGGGATGTGGAACTTGCGCGAGACGTCGCGATGGCCGAGCGCGAAGGGGGCGATGGTCCCGGTCTGGGCCAGTTCGCGCTGGCAGCGGCCGAGATCCTCGATCAGGCCGTAGCTGCTCTGGTAGCGGTCCTCGGCGTTCTTGGCCATCAGCTTGAGGACGATCGCCGACACGGGCTGCGGGATCTTCGGGTCGACCTCGCTCGGCGACCGCGGCGCCTTGCCGATGTGGCTGTGCACCCATTCGAGCACCGACCCGGCATGGAAGGGCAGCTCGCCCGTGAGCAGCTCGAACAGCGTGATGCCCAGCGAGTAGTAGTCCGAGCGGTAGTCGAGGTAGCGGTTCATGCGGCCGGTCTGCTCGGGCGACATGTAGTGCAGCGCGCCTTCGAGGCGCCGGGACAGGGCATCGTTCTGGCGCTCCAGCGAGAGCTCGGAGGCGATGCTGAAATCGATCAGGCGCACCGCGTCGGCGTCGTCGACCAGGATGCTGTGCGGCTCGATGTTCTTGTGGACGACATCGAACTCGTGCACGCGCGCCAGGGCCTCGGCGATCGCGATGGCGATGCGAAAGAGCGTCTCCAGCGGCAGGCCGCGCTCGCCGTGCGGCCCGATCTGCCGGTCCAGCGAATGGCCGAAGGGTTCGAGCACCAGGGCCACGTTGCCGTTGCCCCAGGGTTCGAGCGCGTGCACGCGGATCACCGACTCCACCGACTGCAGCCGCGTCAGCAGATGGAACTCGCGCCGCAGCTCGGCCACCTCCTGCCGTCCGGGGTATTCGGCGTCGAGCGTCTTGATGATGACCGGGTGCTCGTCGGCGAGGCGCACGGCCCGGTAGACCGAGCGGCGCCGCGACTGGTGGATGCGCTCGCCGACGCGGTAGCCGGGGATCTTCACCACCGCGGTGCCATGGCTAGACCCCGAACACCTGCCGGAAGCGCTCGGAATAGGCTTCGGCCGCCGTGTCGCGCAGCGGCGAGCCGTGGCCGCACAGCGCATGCCGGTAGGGCAGCGCGCGCAGGCGCACGTAGTCCTCGCCCTTGGGCTCGTTGACCTGCAGGAACAGCGGGCCGAGGTTGGCGGGCTGGAAGAAGCCCATCTCGGTCATGGTGCGGCGCGAGTCGCCGGAAAAGAACTCGTTCGGCTCGACCCAGTTCTGCAGCGCGTCGCAGGCCACCAGGATGCCGCCCGCGCGGTCGATGCGCAGGATGGCCTCGGGCATGCGGGTGGTGCCGAAGGCGAACACGCTGCAGCCGGCGAAAGGCATCTCGCCGGCGGGCTCCAGCGTCTTGTCGGTGACGAGCCCGTGCTGGTGCTCCATGCCGGGCAGGGCCCACAGGGTGGCGCCGTAGCGCGCCTTGTAGAAGGCATCGTCGCGGCCGTGCAGCGAACCGATCCGCACCACGTTCGCCACGCGCCCCAGGCTCTCCAGGCGGGCGAGGCCGGCGTCGTCGAGGCGGATGGTGTTGACGAGGGTCAGCGCGTCGCCGTCGCGCACCACCGTCATGTTGCGGCTGAAGTGCCAGTCCGCGCCCATCAGCACGGTCTGCATCGCGCCGGTGACGAAGAAGACGTCGGGAAAGACCTCCTCCAGGGCACCGTGGGGCAGGGCGGGTGGCAATGCGTCGTCCATGGATTCACTCCTGGGTTTGTCGCGGTCTTGCGAAGTCGAAGAGAGTACTTCGGCGTCAGCGGGGCCACAAGCCATATCCGTGGCCCGAACAGCCCGGCTTCGTCCTCGCTAGTCGTACACGAAGCGCCCGGCATAGGCGTATTCGTCCATGTAGGCGTGCAGGTACTGGTCGAGGTAGCGCCGCTGCGCGGGCGTCAGCCGGCCGTGGCGCAGGTCGTCGAGCGTCTCGCTGCCGTCGGAGTGGTCGAGGCGCCGCAGGTGGAACAGCGTCATGTCCTTGCCGCCGAAGAAGCCCTGGAGAAAGCGGTGCTGCGGGCGCGCGCCCGCCATGTCGAACACCGCGCCGGCCAGCGCCGTGAGCAGCGGCCGGCCCGCCAGCGTGGCGGCGGTGAAGCTGGGGAAGTCGCCCGCCGGCGGCACGAAAGGGGCCACCGGGCCGGCCGCGTGCACCGCCTGCCGCCGCAGGGCCTCGACGTAGGCCGGGTCCAGCCCGGCGGCCGTGGCGCCCTGCAGCAGGATGTTGAGGTAGCGCCGCGTGGGCAGGCAGGCGTCGTTGATGAAGGAGGGCAGGCCGGTGTAGGCGATGGCGCGCTGCTCGCCGCTGTCGGTGCGCACCATCACGTCGATGCGGTCGTAGCCGTGGCCGTAGGCCTCGGCGTCATCGAGCAGCGCCAGGTGCTCGTCCTCGCACAGGTGCAGCACGCCCCAGACCGCATCGGCCGGGCCGCCGGAGTGCTCGATGTTGCCGACGCCGCCTTCATGGCGGAAGAAGTGCTGCACGTTGAAGCGCAGGCGCCAGCCCGGCAGCACGGCGCGCCGCGACTCCCGGGGGGCGACGCCCTTCGCACGCAGCGAGCCCAGGGCCATGTTCGATCCGTAGCCGAAGTACCAGAACACGTGGGACGTCCTTTCACGAGCGCACGCCGCGGACCCTATCACCAAAAAGTGATAACGAAGGTAGTATCCGCCGCTGGGGGCGAGTTCAACGAGGAGTTCGACAATGGCCAGCAGCAATGTGCCGCGGAGCAGCGATTTCATCCTCAGCCGCCAGCCTGCCCGAGGCGCCTTCGCGGGCAGTCCGGGCTATGGTCTCTGGCGCTTCGACATCGACGGCGACGAGCTGCTGGAGCGAATGCCGCTCGGCCCGCAGGCCGCCTTCGACCCCACCCATTCGCTGGTGCCGATCGGCCGCTACCTGCTCGAATGGGGCCCGCTCATGCTGCAGGCCTACCAGCCCTGCTTTCCCTACCGCCTATTCGAATTCGATCCGCTGAGCCCCGATCCGCTGGCCGCCGCGCCGGTGCAGCGCGGCCTGTGGACCAAGACCAAGTTCTGGCAGTACCGGCCGGACTTCGGCAACCCGCAAGGCGCCCACGAAGGCTACGACTCCGGCAGCGAACTCCTGTTGCTGCCGCTCGGCGGCTTCATGCTCAACGTCATACCGACCGAGGGGCGCGGCACCTTCCAGCTGTGGAACTTCGACCCCAGTCCGCTGTCGCCCTGCGGGGCCGACCCGCTGCCGATGCCGTACACCCCGCAAGGCTCCTTCGACGCCATCGAGTTCGGCCACGAGCTGATTCCGCTGGGCAACTACGTGCTCGACCGCCTGCCCGGCACGGGCGAATACCGGCTCTGGAGCTTCGACCCGCAGAACGTGATGCCGCTCGGGCAGCCCGCGATCCGCCAGGGGCAGTGGAAGGACATCGACGCCGGCCACAGCCTGGTGGCGATCGGCGACCATGTGCTCGACTGGACCCCCGCCGACGGCGCCTACCGCCTCTGGCGCTTCGACCCGAAGAGCGCGGACCCGTTGACCGGCCCGGTGCGCAGCGGCAGCCTGCCCCAGGGCTTCGATGCGAACACGGTGCTGACGGGCGTGCAGTCGCTGCGCCCCGTCGACGCGGCGCGCGCCGAGATCCCCGGCACCCTCGAGTTCATGCGCTCGAAGATCAAGCACGTGGTCTACCTGATGCTGGAGAACCGGTCCTTCGATCACGTCTGCGGCTGGCTCTACGGCAAGGGCGAGACCGGCATCAACTTCGTGGGCGACGACCGGCCCTTCGACGGCGCCGACACCGCCATGTTCAACATCGACCCGGCCAGCACCGACGCCAGGGGCGACCCGCGCAAGGTCAACCTCAGCAAGTACGAGGATGGCCGGCTCAGCGACGCGTGGAACCTGGACTTCCTGCCCCAGGACCCGTACCACGACAAGTCCGACGTGCTGCGCCAGCTCTTCTTCGGCAACCGCAACGGCTATGCCGAGCGCGCGGCGCCCGACATGGGCGGCTTCGTCTGGAACAACGGCGTCGACCAGGTCATGTGGACCTACACGCCCGAGCAGCTGCCGGTGCTCAACGGCCTGGCGAAGAGCTTCGCCGTGTCGGATGCCTGGTACAGCGCGATGCCGGGCGCGACCGACCCGAACCGCGCCTTCGCCTTCACCGGCTCGGCGCTGGGCCAGCTCAACAACTTCCAGAACGGCAGCCAGTACATCTACTGGCCCCTGTCGCCGCACCGCCCGTCGATGTGGAAGGTGCTGTGGAGCAACGGCTTCACCGACTGGAAGATCTACAACTCCGTGGAGTGGATGAACTTCGTCCACACCTACCACCTGTTCCTGCAGGGTCAGATTCCGTCGGTCGACGCCGCGATCGCCAGGAACCGGACGAGCTTCATCCAGGGCATCGATCAGTTCAAGACCGACGCCCGGGCCGGCAAGCTGCCCGCCTTCAGCTTCCTGGAGCCGGCCTGGATCGCGACCACGGGCACCAGTTCCTACCATCCGGGCGCCGACCTGGTGCCGGGCGAGCGGGCGTTGAACGAGATCTACGACGCGCTGCGCGGCGGGCCGGCCTGGAACGACACGCTGCTCGTCATCACCTTCGACGAGCACGGCGGCATCTTCGACCACGCCCAGCCGCCCTATGCGGAGAACCCCTGGCCGAACGACGTCAACGACGGCTTCCGCTACGACATCATGGGCGTGCGCGTGCCGACCATCCTGGTGTCGCCCTGGATCCCGGAGAAGACCGTGTTCCGCTCGCCGACGCCGGTGGCCTATGACGCGACCTCCTTCATGGCGACGCTGCTGGACTGGTACGGCATCCCGCGCGCGCGCTGGGGGCTGGGCGAGCGGGTGCCGCGCGCGCCGACCTTCGAGGGCGTGTTCCAGCGCGCCGCGCCGCGCACCGACGCGCCGTCGCTCACGCCGCCTTACGACCTGACCTTCCCGCGCGAAGGCGGTTCAGGGCGGCCCGAGCGCGTGCATGGCCTGCACCGGCTGATGGCGCCGCGCGTGGTCGCGGCGCTGGGCGCCGGCAAGCTGGCGCCCGAGGAGATCAACAGGATCTCCGACGAGATCATGGCCGGGGCGACGGACCTGAAATCGCTGCATGCCATGCTCGACAGCCTGGCGAGGCGGCTGGGGTGAGCGTGGCTACCGCGCCGGCGCGTCGGCGAAGGCTTCGCTGATCTCGCGCGTGATGCGCAGGAAGCGGTCGATGTCGGCGACCGAATTGCAGTGCAGCGGCGAGACTCGAACGGCGCCTTCGAGGCCGAAGGAATCCAGCATGCGCTTCGAATACAGGCTGGTGGCGACGCGCTCGTAGACGATGACGCCGCGCTTCTCGTATTCGCGCACGGCCTGGGCATGCTCCAGCTTGTCGATGCCCACGGCCAGGATCAGGTCGCGCTTCGTCAGGTCCTCGTAGTCGAGGAAGACCTTCACCTTGTCCATCCGGCGCAGGCCCGGCACCGCGTCGCCGCCGTCGAGCATGCGTGCCAGCAGGGCGCGCTCATGGCGCTCGATCTTCTCGATGCCGCGGGCGAACAGCGTGCGCCGATCCTCGCTCTCGATGAACTGGCGGCCCAGCCAGCAGACGTAGTTCACGATCTCGGTGACGACCGCGAACTGCCAGGGCGCGGCGCTGCCCAGGTCCCAGAAGTCCTTCTTCTTGCCGGCGAGCTTGTGATGGGGCAGCAGCGAGGCACGCTCCGACACCCACGACATGCCCGAGCCCCGGCAGCCGAAGAACTTGTAGGGCGCGATGTTGATGCCGTCGACCGGCGTCTTCTGCAGGTCGATGAGGCCGTGCGGCGCATGCTGCACCGCGTCGACGACGATGTAGAGATCCGGCTTGATCTGGCGCGCCCGCTTCACGATCCGCTCGATGTCCAGCTTGGCGCCCGAGATGTTGGAGGCGTAGATCACGCTCAGCAGCGCGGTGTCCCGGTCGACCCGCGCGACGATGGCGTCGACGTCCACGCCGCCCGTGACGGGGTTGGACGGCGCCACGCGCAGTTCCCTGCCCAGGCGCTCGGCGTACAGGGACATGGCGTCGAAGGACGACGGGTGTTCGAGCACGGTGGTCACCATGTTCGTGCCGGGCACGTTCTCGGCAATGGCGCGCACCATGTCGAACATGCCGCCCGAGGCCGTCAGCGACGCATAGACGCTGCCGCCCCGCGCGTTCAGGATCGTGCGCACGTCCTGCGTGCCCCTGGCCTGGACATCCTGCAGGAAGATCGCGAGCTCATGGATGCGCTCCGGGCAATCCGGCAGCGCGTCGATGCGCGCGAACTGGTCCACCGCGGCCTTGAGCCTGAACGAGCCGCCGGCGTTGTCGAAGAACAGGCGCTCGCGTCCCGTCATGTCGTGGTCGACGTAGTGGAAGCGGTTCTTGATCTGCTCCATCAACGTGTCGGAAAAGAGTTCGCCCTGGTCGGCCGTCATGTGGTGTCTTCCTGTGAATGCGCCGATTCTCGAAGCCCGTACAGTTTTCCAAAAGCGATATTTTTCGATGGTATCGTCCGAAGAAAAGTGTTCAATGATTCGCCCGGACGTGCCCGCCCCATGATGACCTTCAAGCAGCTCGAAGCGCTCTACTGGATCGGCGAGCTCGGCAGCTTCGCGCTGGCCGCGCACAAGCTCCACACCTCGCAATCGGCCGTCTCGAAGCGGGTGCACGAGCTGGAGCTGGTCTTCGACACCGAGCTCTTCGACCGGAGCCAGCGATCGGCCCGGCTGACGGAGAAGGGCGAGGAGATGTTCATGCTGGCCAAGAGCCTGCTCGACCAGCGCAATGCCGCGATCGAGCAGTTCAGCCGCGTCGAGGTGATCGAGCGCCGCGTGCGTATCGGCGTCACCGAACTCACGGCGATGACCTGGCTGCCGCGATGGGTCGAGCTGATCCAGGAGCACTACCCCAAGGTGACGCTGGAGCCGGACGTGGACAGCAGCGTCAACCTGCGCGAGAAGGTGCTGGCCGACGAGCTGGACCTGATCATCGTGCCCGATGCATTCGCCGACACGCGCATTCCGACCAAGGCGATCGGGCGCGTGGAGAGCGCCTGGATGTGCAAGCCGGGCCTGCTCAAACCCCGCAAGGCCATGCGCCTGCATGAACTCGCGAGCCACCGCCTGCTGCTGCAGGGCGCGAAGTCAGGCACGGGCCTGCTCTACGACGCCTGGATGAAGGACCTGGGCGTGCAGCCCGCCAAGCCCATCGTCATCCACAACCTGGTCGCCCTGATCGGATTGACGATCTCCGGCCTGGGCGTGAGCTACCTGCCCAGGCAGGCGCTCGCGCAGATGGTGAAGGACGGCTCCCTGGTGCAGCTCGACGTGACACCGGCCCTGCCGCCCGTCACCTACGTCGCCATGTACAAGGGCGAGCACCGGAGTTCGCTGCTGGCGTCGATCATCATGCTGGCGCAGGAATGCTGCGACTTCACCCGCATGTTCCAGGCGGCGAAGGACGACGACGCGCCCCGCGGGCGCCGTGCAAGGCCGGCAAGCTGAGAGGCGCTCGCCGGCATCGCACTCAGACGCCCTTGTTGTTGGGGTTGCGGTAGATCTCCTTGACGGCATCGGTCATCGGAAAGTTCAGGTTCGCCTGGGTCGGCGGGATCGGCCGGGTGAACCACTTCGCGTAGATCTCGTTGATGGCGCCCGACTTCATCAGGTCGGTCACGGTCTTGTCGACGATCTCCTTGAAGGGCTCGTCGTCCTTGCGGTACATGATCCCGTAGGGCTCCTGGCGCAGCGATTCCTGGGTCAGGATCTTGAACTCGCCGGCCTTCGGCGAGGTGGCGATCAGGCCCGCGAGCTGCACGTCGTCGAGGATATAGGCCACGGTGCGGTCGGAGGCCAGCAGCAGGAAGCCGTCGGCCGTGTCCTTGGCGGCAAGCTCCTCGACCTCGATGTTGCCGGACTTGCGATAGGCGCGAAGCAGCTGGACGCCGGTGCTGCCGGCGACGGTCGACACCTTCTTGCCGTTGAGTTCGGCCAGGGAGTTGATGCCGGAGCTCTTCTTCACCGCCGCGGTGATGTTGGTGACGAAATGGCTGGGCGCGAACGCCACCTGCTGCTGGCGCTGGACCGTGTTCGTCGTCGTCGCGCAGTCGAGGTCCACGGTGCCGTTGGTCAGCAGCGGAATGCGGTTGGTGGAGGTCAGGATGGTGTAGTGCACTTCGAGGTTCGGCATGCCGAGCCTGGCCTTGACCGCGTCGACGATCTTCAGGCAGATGTCGTTCGTGAAGCCGACGGGGTCGCCGCCGCCGGTGGGCTTGTAGGAGAAGGGGATCTGGCTGTCCCGGCCGCCGATGCTGATGCTTCCGCTCGCCTTGATCTTGCTCAGGGTGTCGCTTTGGGCCATGGCGCCGGAGCACAGGAACGCGGCTGTCAGGCCGAGCGTCAACGGAAGAAGATGTTTCATTTCGGGGCTTTCGATGGGAGTGAACTTCGCCGCGCCGGCCGCCTCTGTCGGGGCCCGCCGGAGGCGATCCGGGGGCCATTCTGGAAGGAATGCTTGCCATCCAAAAGCGATTTAATTTCACTGTCCATCAATCGGAAAAGTGATTGAACGGACGTGTCCGCGTGGATCCCGACGTGGGCTGATTCCCCCGCCTCAGCGCCGTCCTCTCCCCGGGGTGGAGGCTGCAGGGCCATGGCGCCAGGGCACCGGCCTGAAACGCTCCTGCAGGAAGGCCAGGAACAGCTTCACCCGGGCCGACATGCCGGCGCGCTGGGCGACCAGCGCCACCACATCGGCCGCGGGCAGGCTCCAGTCCTCCAGCACCCGCACCAGCTGCCCCGTGGCCAGGCTCTCGGCCACGTCCCACTCCGAACGCATGATCAGCCCCTTGCCCTTGATCGCCCACTGCCGCACGACGTCGCCGTCGTTGCTGCTCAGGCTCGCGGGCACCCGCACCGAGGCTTCGCCGCGCTTCTTCCTGAAGTGCCACAGCGTCACGTCTTCCTGGTTCTCGCGCAGCACGATGCAGTCGTGCGCGCCCAGGTCCTGCGGTGTTTGCGGTGCCGGCCGGCGCGCCAGATAAGCGGGGGCCGCGCAGACGAAGCGCGCGTTGGGCGCGATCGGATAGGCGACCATGCTCGAATTCGCGAGGCTGCCGATGTGCACGATCAGGTCGAAGCGGTTCGCATCGGTCGCCGACACGACATCGCTGAGCGTGAGCGACACCTTCAACGCCGGATGCAGGTCGTGGAAGTCGGCGATGGCGGCGGCCAGGTGATGCCGGCCGAAGCCCAGCGGGCCGCGCACGTTCAATGTGCCCGCGACCGCGCCCGAGCGCGCGCGCAGGTTGTCGATCAGGCCATCGAGTTGCGCGAGCAGGTCCACCGCCCCGGCGTGGAAGAGCTCGCCCTCGTCCGTGAGGCTGAAGCGCCGCGTGCTCCGGTGGACGAGGTGCAGGCCCAGCCGGCTCTCCAGCTGCCGCAGCCGCTGCGACACGGCCGAGGCCGTCACGTCCATGCGCCGCGCGGCTTCGGCCAGCGAACCGCTCTCGGTGATCGCCACGAAGAAGCGCAGGTCGGTCACGTCGTGCGACATGGGGCGTCCTCGCTCGGGGACTTCACCAGCCGCGGATGCGCGGCCAGGTCGCCCTGATCTCGTGCCCCGCGCCGAGCACCTGGTAGTCGTCGTACTGCGCGGCGGTCGGGCAGGCGTGGTTGGGCAGGATGCGCACCTGCGCGCCCACCGGCAGCCGCAGCGCGCCGTCGATCTTGCCGCTGCGGTGTGCCATGATGCCGTGCTCCTGGTTGGCGCCCACGAGGATGAGGTCCTCCAGCGGCCGGCCGTCGAGGTCGCAGACCAGGCCGTAGCCCTGATCCACCGCCTGCCTGGCCGTGCCGCGGTCGCGCGACATGGCCATCCATCCGGCATCGAGCAGGGTCCAGCCCTTCTCGCGCTGGTGGCCGATGACGGTGGCGAGCACCGACAGGGCGATGTCGTCCACGCGGCAGGCGCCCAGGCCGGCCATGAAGAGATCGAAGAAGACGAACACGCCGGCGCGCACCTCGGTGACGCCCCGCAACTGCTCGGCGAAGAGCGCGGTCGGCGTCGAGCCCACGCTCACCTCGGGGCAGGCGATGCCGGCCGCGCGCAGGCGCCCGGCCGCGCGCACCGCGGCGGCGCGCTCCTGCTCGGCCATGGCGCGGATCGCGTCCGTGGAGGTGCAGTCGTAGGAGCTTCCGGCATGGGTGAGGATGCCCTTCACCGGCACGCCGGCGTCTTCGAGAAAGCGCCCGATGGCGATGAGTTCGTCCGCATCGGGGTTCACGCCGGAGCGGTGGCCGTCCGAGTCGATCTCGATGAAGACGTCGAAATGCCGCCGTGCCGCGCGGGCGCGCTCCGCCAGGAAGCGGGCCGCCTCCATGCTGTCGAGGATGAGCGACAGGCGCACGCCCTTGTCCTGCAGCGCCATCACATGGTCGAGCTTGTTCGGCGCGATGCACACGGCGTAGAGGATGTCCGTCACGCCATGCGCGGCGAAGTAGTCGGCCTCGCGCAGCGTCGAGACGGTGATGGGGCCTCGCGGCGTCTCCAGGGTCCGGCGCGTGACGTCGATCGACTTGTTGGTCTTCACATGCGGGCGGAAGGTGACGCCGAGCCCGCGCATCCGGCTGCGCATGCGCTCGATGTTGCGGTCCATGCGCGCCTCGTCGAGCAGCAGCGCGGGCGTCTTCAGTTGTTCCAGAAGCCGGCCTGCCATGTCAGCGCCCCGCCTCTTGCGTCTCCCGCGCCAGCACGCGGCCGGGCCGCGCGCCGGTGGGCTGGCCGCCGCGCCAGACCATCGCGCCGTTGACGATCACCGCATCGATGCCGCGCGCGGGCGCGATGGGTGTCTCATACGTGGCGGCCTCGTCCACGGTGTCGGCGTCGAACAGGGCGAGGTCGGCGTAGGCACCCTCCCTGAGCACGCCGCGGTCCTTCAGGCCGAAGTTCTTCGCGGTCAGCCCGGTCATCTTGTAGACCGCGGTCTCCAGCGGGAACAGGCCGAGCAGGCGGCCGTAGTGGCCCAGCACGCGCGGAAAGCTGCCCCACAGCCGCGGATGCGGCGAGGCATCGTGCGGCAGGCCGTCGGAGCCGATCATGGTCTGGTCGAATTTCAGGATGCGCTGCACGTCGGCCTCGTCCAGCCTGAAGTAGATGCCGCCGGCGGGGCTGAGCCGCCGGATCGCCTCTTCCTCGCTCACGCCGAGCTTCTTCGCAATGACGTCCAGGTCCTGGCCGGCATGCTCGGGCATCGGCCTGGACCAGCTCACGATCACGCGCGAAGAGCTCGCCGCGCGGTCGGCCGACAGGATGGTGGAGCCGGCGGTGTAGGGATAGCAGTCCAGGCAGATCGGCTGGGTGGCCATGTTCTTCTCGATGACGTCCAGCGCCTCCTGCGAGCGGCCRTGGTTCTCCGAGCCCACGACCTTCATGTGCGAGATCACCACCTGGACCCCGACCTCGCGCCCGACGCGGAAGGTCTCTTCCAGCGAATCGATCACCTGGTTCGCCTCGTTGCGCATGTGGGTGCAGTAGACGCCGTTGAAGTCCTTGAGCGGGCGGCAGGTCTCGATGACCTCCTCGCAGGGCGCGGCCACCGAGGGCTCGTAGAAGAGGCCGGTGGAGACGCCGATGGCACCGGCTTCGAGCGCCTCGCGCACCATTTCGCGCATGCGGGCGATCTGCTCGGGCGTGGCGGGCAGTCCGAGGTCGTCCAGCGTCGCGACGCGCAAGGTGGTGTGGCCCACCAGCAGGGCGCAGTTGGTGGCCGCGGGCTTGGCGCGCAGCTCGGCGATGTAGGAGGCGAAGGTGGGGAAGCTGAACCACTCGCCTTCCTCGTCGAGCAGGTTCAGCGGCGGCGTCACGGGGTCCGGAATGCCGCCCGGCATGGGCGCCAGCGAGATGCCGCAGTTGCCGGCGATGACGGTGGTGATGCCCTGGCTGACCTTGGGCGCCATGTCGGGGTTGGACAGCATGAGGCGGTCGTCGTGGGTGTGGGCGTCGATGAAGCCCGGCGCGGCGATGCGGCCGCCCTGGTCGATCTCCACCGTGCCCGAAAGCGCCGAGAGATCGCCGATGCGCGCGATGCGGTCGCCGCGAATGCCGATGTCGCCGCCGAAGCGCGGCGCGCCGGTGCCGTCGACGATGGTGGCGTTGCGAATGAGAAGGTCGAAGTCTTTCTGCATCGGGGGACTCATGTTGAAGCTGTCTTGGGGGCCGGCCGGTTCACAGCAGCGCGCCGCGCGCAGCGATCGGCCAGAGGGTCTCGACCCGGTCGCCGCGGATGCAGACGAGCTCGTCGTAGAGATTGACGGTGGGGTCGCAATGGCCCGGCACGAGCATCAGTGCATCGCCCAGCGACACGGCCGCGGCATCGGTGGTGACGAGTACGCCGTGCTCGTCGGCGGCCTTCACGTAGCGCAGGTCGGCGCGCTCCCACACGGTGGGCATGCCGGAGTCGACGCTGGAGGCCTTCAGCCCGGCGTCGACGATGGCGCGCGCGTCGGTGGGCCGGCTCATGACGGTGGTGCGCACGAACAGCGCATGCTCGAAGGCGATGTCCCGCTCGCCGCGCTGGTTGTCGGCGTAGTCGCGGTCCATGAAGATGTAGGAGCCGGCCTGGATCTCGTTGAAGACGCCCGAGTCGCGCTCGTTGATGAAGCTGCCGGTGCCGGCACCCGTCACGCGCTCGACCGCCAGCCCGCTGGCCTCGATGGCATCGCGCGTCGCGCGTGCCGCCACCGTGGCGCTGGCTATGGCGGCGGCACGCGCCAGCGGCGTGCGCAGATGCTGGGCGGTGCCGTGGTAGCAATGAAGGCCCGCGAAGCGCAGCGGCCGGCTGGCCGCGACCTGCCGCGCCAGCCGGACCGCCTCGTCGCCCGGGGCCACGCCGCAGCGGTCGGCGCCGACGTTGACCTCGACATAGACATCGATCGTCACTGCCTGCGCCTGCGCCACGGCCGCCAGCGCCCGCACCTGTTGCGGATGATCGACCAGCACACCCATGCGCGCGCCGCGGGCCAGTTCGGCCAGGTGGCGCAGCTTGGCCTCGCCCATCACCTGGTTGGTGACCAGCACGTCCCGGATGCCGGCGGCGACGAACACCGCCGCCTCGCTGACCTTCTGGCAGCAGATGCCCACGGCGCCCAGCGCCACCTGGCGCAGCGCGATCTCGGGCGTCTTGTGGCTCTTCGCGTGCGCGCGCAGGCGCACCTGGCTGCCGCGCAGCGCGTCGGCCATGCGCGCGAGGTTGCGTTCGAAGGCGTCGAGGTCGAGCACCAGCGCGGGGGTGTCGATGGCGCTGACGGGGTCGCCAGGCCTTGCGGATTTCCAGGGTGTCATGGGCAGGGGAGGGGGATGGAACTCAGTCGATCTTGGCACCCGATTCCTTGATGATCCGGGCCCATTTGAGGGTTTCGCGGCGCGAGAGCTCGAGGAACTGCTCGGGCGTGCTGTAGTCGGTGTCCGCGCCCAGCACCCTGAAGCGCTCGCGCAGCGTCGGGTTGGCCAGCGCGGTGCGGATCTCGGCACTCAGCCGGGCCACCACGTCCTTCGGCAGCCTGGCCGGCCCGATGATGCCGCCCCAGGCCTCGACCTCGAAGCCCGGCACGGTCTCGCCGATGGTGGGAATGTCGGGGTAGGTGGGCGAGCGCCGGGTGGACGAGATGCCCAGCGCCCGCACCTTGCCCGACTGCGCCTGCGGGCCGGACACCGGGGTGTTGACCATCATGAGCTGGATGCCGCCGCCGATCAGGTCGGTGATGGCGGCGGTCGCAGCCTTGTAGGGCACGTGCAGCATGTCGGTGCCGGTCATGGACTTGAAGAGCTCCACGCCGAGATGGGCGGTGGTGCCGTTGCCGTCGGAGCCGAAGGCGATCTTGCCCGGGTTCTTCTTCGCGTAGGCGATCAGTTCGGCCACGTTCTTCACCGGCAGGTCGTTGTTGACAATCATCAGGTTGGACAGGCGCAGCGTGTTGGCGACCAGCGTCAGGTCCTTCTCGACGTCGTAGGGCACGCTGGGCAGCAGCGTCCGGTTGGTGGCCAGCGAGACGACATTGCCATAGGCGAGCGTGTAGCCGTCGGGCGCGGCGTGGACCAGGTCCATGGTGCCGATCGCATAGGAGCCGCCGGGCTTGTTGTCGATGACGATGGGCACGCCCATCTGCTGCGACAGCTGATTGCCGAGCGCGCGCATCAGCGCGTCGGGCGCGCCGCCCGGCGCCGAGGGCACGATCAGGCGGATCGGCTTGTCCGGATAGGCCGCGAGCGCGGGCATCGAGAAGGCCGCCGAGGCGGCGAGGAGGGGGGCGAGCAGCAAGACACGTAGATGCATGGCAGTAGGCTCCTGGCAATGTTGAAAGCACTGCCTGCATGCAAGTCTAGGACCACCAATCGGTAAATCTGCTACATGAAATCTACTTGTTCACTGCAAATTTTCTTACGACCGGCGAGGCCGCCCTCAAGTCAGCATCTGGTCGACGATCAGCTTCCAGTGCGCGGGCTCGACGGGCGTGATCGACAGGCGGTTGCCCTTGCGCAGCACCAGCATGTCGGCGAGCGCGGGCGTTGCGCGCAGCTCGGGCAGGGACAGGAGCCGGGTCTTGCGCAGGGCCTGCACGTCCAGCAGCAGCCAGCGCGGGTCCTCGGGCCTGGAGGCCGGGTCATGGTAGGGCGACTTCGGATCGAACTGGGTCGGGTCGGGCCGCGTGCCGGAGGCCACGCGCGCGATACCGACGATGCCGGGCTCGGCGCAGCTCGAGTGATAGAACAGGACGCCGTCGCCGACGTGCATCGCGTCGCGCATGAAGTTGCGCGCCTGGTAGCTGCGCACGCCGGTCCACGGCACGGTGGCGCCGGGCGCGGCCAGCGCGTCGTCGATCGAGCACTCCTGCGGCTCGGATTTCATCAACCAGTACTGGGTCATGACGGGGTGGCGAAGTGGGCTCGCCAATATAGCCGCGGTCGCGTCGTTCCTCTCTGACTCGCCCCTGACCATGAGGCCTTTCCCTACGCTTCGTTGCAACTCCGATCCCGATAAAATCCCTGCGAAACGCGAGGTTGCCATGCGCATTGGCTTCGCGGCCAACGCCAATCGAAAGCGAGTCAGCATTTCTATCCAAAGGCCAGTCGGCGTTCTTTTCAAGCGTGAGGGGGGCATACATTCATGATGCGGCGTGCAGTCTTCGCTCGTCTGTCTTGCCTGGTCGCATCGTGAGCGCGCGGCAGTCCTTCGTCGACGCCTCCGGCGTCGAGGTTTCCGCCGCGAGCCGTACAGCCGTCGTCCTTCTGCACGGCCTGTGCAGCACACCCGATGAACTGCGCATCGTGCAGGCCCCGCTGCAGGGCATGGGCTACTCCGTGCATTCGCTGTCGATCGAGGGCTATTCCTTCGACAGCAGCCGCGCATCGCAGCAGGTGGTGCCCTGCGAGCAGTGGATCGACGCCATCGAACGCCGCGTCGACGCCCTGCGCGCAACGCACGAGCGCGTGATGCTGGTCGGCATCTCGGCCGGTGCCTCGCTCGCGCTCGGCGCGGCCATCCGCTGCGGCAAGCGCGTCGACGCGCTGCTGCTCATGTCGACCACGCTGCGCTTCGACGGCTGGGCGATTCCGCGCTGGCAATGGCTGCTGCCGCTCGCGCTCTATACGCCGCTCGGCCGCTTCTGGAAGTACCGGGAGCGCGCCCCTTACGGCGTCAAGAACGAGCGCGTGCGCGCCTGGATCGAACGCGAACTGCGCGCGCGCCGCATCTCGAGCGCCGGCAGCTCGGTGATCTGCGTGCCGCACCTGCGCGAGCACGACCGCCTGCTGCGCCACGTGCGCGGTCAGCTTGGCCGCGTCACCTGCGGGCAAGTGCTCGCGCTGCACGCGCGCGAGGACGAGGTGGCCAGCGTGAGCAACCTGGAGTTGCTGGCACGGGGCTTGCGCTGCGACTCCTTCCGCGCCGTGGTGCTGGGCGACAGCTACCACATGATCACGATCGATAACGACCGCCACCAGGTGGTCCGGCACACTGTCGAGTTCGCCGACGCGGTGGCGAACGGTACTGCCTGAAAACCCGCTGGAGAACACATGACATCCCCCACCTTCGAAACGATCGTCGGCATCCTGCAGAAGGACTTCCTCATCGATCGCGCGGCCATCCAGCCGGCGACCGCGCTGACCGACCTGGGCCTCGATTCGCTGGCCCTGATGGAGTTCGTCTTCGCCATCGAAGACGCCCTCAAGCTGCGCATTCCCGAAGACCGGCTCGATCCGCGCGAGGCCGGCATCACGCTTCAGCGTCTGTGCGAGGTGATCGACGACATGGCCGATTCGCCGGAGGCCGTATCGCCGGCTCGCTCGGTGCGGGCATGAGCCTCGGGCGGAACGCGCCCATCGTCGTCAGCGGCATCGGGCTGGTCACGCCGCTCGGCCGCACGATCGGGCAGTTCGACGAGGCGCTCTTCGCGGGGCGCTCCGCCGTGCGCGCGCACGCGCTGGCCATCGACGGGCTCGACACGATGGAACTCGCCGTCGCGGCCTGCGATTTCGACGATTCGGAGCGCAGCAGCTCGCGTCTGCCGCTCGACCGCGGCACGGCCATGGCCGTGGCGGCGGCGCGAGACGCGTACGCCCAGGCCGGGCTGGCGCAAACGCCCTTCGACGGCGAGCGGCTCGGCATCTACTGGGGCAGCGGCATGGCCGGATCGGCCAACTTCGACGCCACCGCCCGTGCGCTCTACGCCGAGGCGAAGCGCCTGCGCCCGACGAGCGTGCTGACCACCATGCCCAACGCGGCGGCCGCCGAGCTCGGCCTGCTCTTCGGTGCGCGCGGTGCGGCGCTCAGCTATGCCTGCGCCTGCGCCTCGTCGGCGGTGGCCATCGGCGAGGCGATGCGCGCGATCCGCGGCGGCTGGCTCGACATCGCGATCGTCGGCGGCCACGAGGCGCAGCTCACGCCTGGCACGCTGGCCGGCTGGCATGCGATGCGCGTCACGGCGGCACCGGGCCCTGACGCGGCGAGCGCCTGCCGTCCCTTCTCGGTCGACCGCGCGGGCTTCGCGCTCGGCGAAGGCGCTGCGGCGCTGGTGATCGAGTCGCAGGCGCACGCGCAGGCGCGCGGCGTGCGGCCTTCGCTCTTTCTCGGCGGCTACGCGACCAACTGCGACAGCGTGCACATGACCAACCCCGATGTCGGCGGGCAGGTGCGCGCGATGCGCGCGGCGCTGCGCGATGCCGGCCTCGACGCAGCGGACATCGGCTACGTCAACGCGCACGGCACCGCGACCGGCGCCGGCGATGCCGCCGAGGCGCAGTCGGTGCACGAGGTTTTCGGCGGCGCGATGCCCATCAGCGCGACCAAGGCCATCCACGGGCACCTGCTCGGCGGCGGCGGCGCGATCGAGCTGGTGGCGACCTTGCGCGCGCTGGCCCGGCGCAGGCTGCCGCCGACGGCCGGGCTGCGGATGCCCGACCCCGCCTTCGCGCCGCTCGACTTCGTGCGCGGCGAGGCGCGCGACGCACCGGGGCTGCGCCACGCGATGTCGAACTCCTTCGCCTTCGGCGGGACCAACGCGGTGCTCATCGCCAGCCGCGCCGACGCCATCGACTGAGGCCGCCGCTGTGCATCGACTGGTGGTCCTCGCCGTGCCGGTGTTCGTGCTGCTCATGGCCTGCGAGTTCGCCTGGGGCCTGCTCAGGCGGCGCAACACCTGGCGGCTCAACGACAGCATCGGGAGCCTCAGCCAGGGCCTGCTGAGCCAGGCGGTCGCGGTCTGCACGCAGCTGTTCCAGATCGGGCTCTATGCGATGGCGTGGCGCCTGCTCGCCCCTTTGGCCGCGCCCTGGTCGCCGCCGGCGTTCTGGGACAGCGCGGCCGGCTGGGTGCTGGCGGTGCTGCTGTTCGATTTCTGCGACTACTGGCTGCATCGCGCGGGGCATGAGTGCGCCGTGTTCTGGGCCGCGCATTCCGTGCATCACCAGAGCCAGGACTTCAACCTCTCGACCGCGCTGCGGCAGGAAAGCACGGTGGTGTTTCTCGGCTGGGCGTTCTACCTGCCGATGGCGCTGCTGGGCGTGCCGCCGGAGCAGTTCGGCATCGCGGGGCTGATCGTGCTGCTCTACCAGTTCTGGATCCATACCGAGCACGTCGGCAGGCTCGGCTGGTTCGACCGCGTGTTCTCGTCGCCGTCGAACCACCGCGTTCACCACGGCGTGAACGACGCGTACATCGACCGCAACTACGGCGGCATGCTGGTCGTGTGGGACCGGCTCTTCGGCACCTTCGCCGAAGAGCATGCGCCCAGCGTGTACGGCACGCGCCAGCCGCTCGGCAGCTGGGACCCGCTGCGCGCCGTCTTCGGCCCCTACCTGCCGCTGCTGCGCGATGCGTGGCACACGCGGCACTGGCGCGACAAGCTGCGCGTGTGGTTCAAGCCACCGGGCTGGCGGCCCGCCGATGTCGCGGCGCGCTTTCCCGGGCCGCCCTTCGCGCTGGAGGCGCTGCGCCGGCACGACCCGGCGCTCACGCGCGTCCAGGCCCTCGCGAGCGTCGCGCAGTTCGCGCTGTGGGTTGCGCTCACGCTCGTCTTCCTGTGGCAGGCGGACGCGCTGTCCTTTCGCGCCGATGCCGCGATGCTGGGCTGCATCGCCGCCGGCCTGTGGGTCAATGGCGCCGTGCTGGATTCGGCGCTGCGCGTGCGCTGGGCCTGCCTCCTGCAGCTGCCGCTGCTGGCGCTGGGCCTCGCGCTGCTCGCCTGAGGCTCAGGCGGCCAGGTCCGGCTCGGCCGGCGCCGCCGATGCCTCGGGCTCGGCCTTGTGCTCGCCGGCCAGCAGCATGTACATCGCCGGCACCACGAACAGGGTGAACAGCGTGCCGATCGACAGGCCGGTGAAGATCACCAGCCCCATCGCATGGCGGCCCGCGGCGCCCGCGCCGGAGGCGATCACCAGCGGTACCACGCCGAACACCATCGCGGCGGTGGTCATCAGGATCGGGCGCAGGCGCAGCGATGCGGCTTCCTCGATCGCCTCGCGCTTGCTCTTGCCGCGCTTGCGCACCTGGTTGGCCACCTCGACGATCAGGATGCCGTGCTTGCTGATCAGCCCCATCAGCGTCACCAGCCCGACCTGGGTGTAGATGTTCATCGACGCGAAGCCGAGGAAGATGAAGATCAGCGCGCCGAACAGCGCGAGCGGCACCGACACCAGGATCACCGTCGGATCGCGGAAGCTCTCGAACTGCGCCGCCAGCGCCAGGAAGACGATGATCACGGCGAACATCATGGTCACCAGGAAGCCGCCCGACTCCTGGACGAACTGGCGCGACAGTCCGGCGTAGTCGACCGTGTAGCCGCTGGGCGCCACCTCGGCGACAGTGTTGCGCAGGAACTCGAGCACGTCGCCCTGCGAGCCGCTGGGAACGCCGGAGATCGTCGCCGAGTTGAGCTGCTGGAAGCGCGTGATCGACTCGGGCACCACGTCGTACTTGATGTGCGCCACCGTGCTCGCCGGCACCATGCCGCCGGCGGGCGTGCGGATGTAGAAGTCGAGCACCTCCGAGGGATTGAGGCGGTCGACCTGCAGCACCTGCGGTATCACCTTGTACGAGCGTCCGGCGATCGAGAAGTAGTTGACGTAGCCGCCGCCCAGCGCGGCGCTCAGCGCGGCGCCCACGTCCTGCTGCGTCATGCCGAGCGCGGCGATCTTGTCGCGGTCGACCACCACGGTGGCCTGCGGCTTGTCGATCTTGAGGTCGGCGTCGACGAAGTAGAACTTGTTTGCCGCCCGTGCCTTGTCCAGCACCTGCTGCACCACCGTGTTCAGGTTCTCGAAGGGCTCCGTGGTGGTGATCACGAACTGCACGGGCAGCCCCGAGGCGCCCGGCAGCGGCGGGAACTGGAAGGCGGCGATGCGCGCGCCCGCGATCTTGCCCCAGCGCACCTGCAGGTCCTGCTGGATCTGCCTGGCGCTGCGGGTGCGCTGGTCCCAGGGCTTGAAGAGCACGCCGCCGATGCCCGCGTTGACCGTCGGCACGCCGGTGATCTGGAACATCTGGGCGTACTCTGGCATGTCCTTGGCGACCTGGTAGGCCTGGTTGGCGTAGGTCTGCATCTGGTCCGAGGTGGCGGTGGGCGGGCCCACCACCTGCGCCAGCACGATGCCCTGGTCCTCCTCTGGCGCGAGTTCCGATTGCGACATCTTGAACATCACGACCAGCAGGAAGATGAGGATCACGCCCATCACGATCAGCACCGGGTAGGTGCCCAGCAGGCTGTGCAGCGTGCGCTGGTAGCCGTGGCGCACCCGCTCGAAGGTGCGGTCGATGGCCCTGGCGAAGCGGCCCTCGTCCTGCGATGGCTTGAAGAAGCGCGAGCACATCATGGGCGAGAGCGTCAGCGCCACGATGCCCGAGACCGCGACCGCCCCGGCCAGCGTGAAGGCGAACTCGGTGAACAGCGCGCCGGTGAGGCCGCCCTGGAAGCCGATCGGCACGTAGACGGCGATCAGCACCACCGTCATCGCGAGGATGGGGCTGCCCAGTTCGCGCGCCGCCAGCAGCGCCGACTCCATCGGCGACTTGCCTTGCTCCTTCATGTGGCGGTCGACGTTCTCCACCACGATGATGGCGTCGTCGACCACCAGCCCGATGGCCAGCACCAGCGCGAGCAGCGTCAGCAGGTTGATCGAATAGCCCAGGATCAGCATCACGAAGAAGGTGCCGATCAGCGACAGCGGCATCGCGATCACCGGCACCACCACCGCCCGCAGGCTGCCGAGGAAGAGGTAGATCACCACGGTGACGATCAGCAGCGATTCGACCAGCGTCTTCACCACCTCGAAGATCGAGGTGTTGATGAATTCGGTGGAGTCGTAGACGATCTCGCCCACCAGCCCGGCGGGCAGCTGGCTGCGAATCTCCGGGAAGGCCGTGCGCACGCGCTTGGCGACGGTGAGGATGTTGGCGTCGGGCGCGACCTTGATGCCGATGAACACCGAACGCACGCCGCTGAAGGCGACGTTGAAGTCGTAGTTTTCCGAGCCGAGCGAGACCGTGGCCACGTCTTCGAGCCGCACGATCGCATCGCCGCTCTGCTTGACCGCGAGCTTCTTGAACTCTTCCACCGAGTGCAGGTCGGTGCCCCCGGTCAGCGGCACCGTCACCATCTGGCCCTTGCTCGCGCCAAGCGCCGCGAGGTAGTTGTTGCTGGCCAGCGCGGCGCTCACGTCGGCCGCGGTGACGCCGTGGGCGGCGAGCTTGCCGGCGTCGAGCCAGGCGCGCAGCGCGAACAGGCGCGCGCCCAGCAGCTCGGCCGTCTGCACGCCCGGGGTCGAGTCGAGCTTGGGCTTGACCACGCGCGCGAGGTAATCGGTGACGTTGTTGGTGGGCAGCGTGTCGCTGTAGAAGCCCATGTACATCGCGTCGGTGGTCTGGCCCATCGCGACGGTCAGCACCGGCGTCTGCGCCTGCGCCGGCAACTGGTTCTTGACCGAGTTGACCTGGGTGCTGATCTCGGTCAGCGCGCGGTTGGCGTCGTAGTTCAGGCGCAGCGTCGCGACGATGGTCGACACGCCGCTCGAGCTGGTGGACGACAGGTAGTCGATGCCCTGCGCCTGGGCGATGGCCGCCTCGAGCGGTTGCGTGATGAAGCCGGCCACCGTCTGCGCATCGGCGCCGAAGTAGGTGGTCGATATGGTGACCACCGCGTTCTGCGTCTGCGGGTACTGGTTGATCGGCAGGCCGAACAGCGAGCGCAGGCCAAGCACCACCAGCAGCAGGCTCACCACCATGGCCAGCACCGGCCGGCGGATGAAGATGTCGGTGAATTTCATGGGCGGGCCTCAGCGTTCCTGCGGCGTCGGGTTGGGGCTGTTGGCCGGCTGGACCGTGTTGTCGACCGCGACGGCCGTGCCGTTCTTCAGCTTGAGCTGGCCGCTGGTGACGATCTCCTGGCCTTCCTCGATGCCCTTGAGGATCGCGACCTGGTCGCCGCGCGTCTGGCCGGTGACCACGAAGACCTGCTGCGCGACCGGGCCGGAGGCCGCCGGGGCCCCGGCCTTGGCTGGCACGGCCTTGGCCTCCTTGCCGTCGGGCGCGGGCTGGGCCTCGCCGGCCGGCTTGACGACGAAGACGGTCGAGCCGTAGGGGTTGTAGGTGATCGCGGTCTGCGGCAGCGTCAGGTAGCGCGCCTTCTCGCCGACGTCGACATTGGCGCGCGCGAACATGCCGGGCAGCAGGCGGCGCTGGGGGTTGGCGATGGTGGCCTCGATCAGCACGTTGCGGGTGGCCGGATCGACCTTGGGGCTGATCGCCGTGATCTTGCCGGGGAAGAGTTCGCCGGCGAAGGCGTCGGTCACGACGTTGACGACCTGGCCGACGGCCAGCCCGCCGATCTGCGACTGCGGCAGCGAGAAGTCGACGTAGATCGGGTCGATGGTCTGCAGGGTCACGATCCTGTCGCCCGGGTTCAGGTACTGGCCGGGGTTCACCGTCGTGATGCCCAGGCGGCCCGCGAAGGGCGCGCGGATCGTCTTCTTGGCCACCAGCGCGGCCTGCTGCGCCACCAGGGCGCGCTTACTCCTGAGGTCGGCGAGGTCGTTGTCGACCAGGGCCTGGCTGACGGCCTGGGCGGCCAGCTGCGCCTGGTCGCGCTTGAGCGTGGTGGCCGACAGGTCGGCCGCCGCCTGCAGCGCGTTCAACTGCGCCAGGTCGGCGTCGGCATTGAGCTGCACCAGCAGATCGCCGGCCTTGACCTCCTGGCCCGACTTGAAGTTGATGCTGCGCACCAGCCCGGCGATCTCGGTCGTCACGTCGACGCCGCGCACCGCCACCAGCGTGCCCACGCCGTTGAGCTGCGGCTGCCATTCGAGCATCTGCGCCTTGACGGTCGACACCGTCTGCGGCGTCGGCTTGGGCGCGCTGGCGATCAGGCCGCGCACGTGCAGGTAGAAGCCGAAGGCCAGCACGGCCACCAGCAGCAGCACGCACCCCAACATGATGAACATTCGCTTGGTCATGAAATTCCTTGTTCCACCGTGTTCGTTCGTTCAGGGCACCGGCGCGAGGGCGGGGCGCTGCGTGCTTGCCGCCGTGCCGGGCCGCGAGGCATCGGCCAGCGGCGCCGTGTCGTTCCACCACCCGCCGCCCAGCGCCTGGAACAGCGCGGCCGTGTCGGCATAGCGCGCCGCCTGCGCCTGCACCAGGCTGATGCGGGCCTGCTGGTAGGTGCGCTGCGCGTCGAGCAAGGTCAGGAAGCTGATCGCGCCCAGTCGGTACTGGCCGTTGGACAGGTCGAGCGCCTGACCCGCGAGCGATTCGGCCTCCGCCTGGGCCGCGAGCGCCACCGCGTCGGACTCGATCGCGCGCAGGGCGTCGGCCACGTTCTGGAAGGCGCCGAGCACGGTGGCGCGGTATTGCGCCTGCGCCTGGTCGTAGGCCGCCTCGGCGGCGCGCCTTCGGGCGCTCAGGGCGCCGCCGTTGAAGATCGGCTGGGTGAGTCCGGCGGCCACGCTCCAGATGAGGCTGTCGGCGGTGAACAGGTCGGCGGTGCGCGCGGCGGCGGTGCCGTAGGCCGCGCTCAGGTTGAGCTGCGGATACTGCGCCGCGGTGGCCACGCCGACCTGGGCGCTCGCCGCGTGCAGCAGCGCCTCGCTGGCGCGGATGTCCGGGCGCTGGCGCACCAGCGAGGAGGGCAGCGAGACGGGCAGGCTGACGGGCAACCGAAGGGATTCGAGCTCGAACTCCGGCATGCCGCGCTCGCTCGGCAGCTTGCCGGCGAAGACCGAGAGCTGGTGCCGCGTTTGGGCCAGCGCCTTCTCCAGCGGCGGCAGCGTGGCGCGGGTCTGCGCGACCTGGGTGTTTTGCGTCAGCACGGCGTAGCGCGCCACGGCACCGGCCTTGAACTGGGCATCGACCACCGACAGCTGCTTCTCCTGCAGGGCCACCACTTCGCGCGTGGCCTTGAGCTGGGCC
The DNA here is from genome assembly GCF_056398605.1 of Variovorax sp. 01T432. NCBI lineage: Bacteria > Pseudomonadati > Pseudomonadota > Betaproteobacteria > Burkholderiales > Comamonadaceae > Variovorax > Variovorax sp. 01T432. The sequence continues at coordinate 4,906 of NZ_JBFTPS010000034.1, read as the reverse complement.
CGCAGCGAGGCCTCGCGGATGGCCGTTGTGACCAGGTTGGAGACCAGCGTCAGGTAGGTCGCCTCGACCTGGAAGCGCTGGTAGTCGACGGCGGCGGCCAGGCCCTCCAGCGCGCGCCGGTTGCCGCCGAAGAGATCCAGCTGGTAGGCGACGTTGACCGACGCGTTGAAGAGGTTGAAGGTGGCCAGCCGGCCTGTGGGCGCGATACCGCGTTCCCGTTCGGCGCCCACTTGCAGGCCGACGCTCGGGTACTGCAGCGCGCCCGTCTGGGCATTGAAGCTTTCCTCGGCCTGCCGCAGCGCCGCCTGGGCCGATGCCAGGCTCGGGCTCTGTTCGAGGGCGGAACGGATCAGGGCGTCGAGCGTCGGGGATTGGAACAGGGTCCACCACTGGGCCGGAATGTCCTGCCCGGGGAGCAACTGCTGCGAGGCGCCGCCGGTGCCCGGCGCCGACGCCCCCTGCATCGCGACCGGGGTCGGCGTGTAGTCGCTGCCGGCGGCGGCGGGCGGATCGGGCGAATGGAAGTCGGGGCCGACGGCGCAGCCGCCGAGCAGCATGAGGGCGGCCAGGGCCATCCGCCTCCCTCCGGCGGGCCTGCCAGGCGCTTCGATTCGGATGCCGGCTCGGGGCATGGGGGTCCTCCTGTCCTCGTGGATCGGCGGCGAATCCGGCATTAGAACAGCGCTTGCGCGGCTTGCAACCATTTCGGCCCGGGCGCGCCGTGCACCGCCGTGGGGTGCGGCCCCACTTTGGGGAGCGTGTCAGAATTCCCGGCTGCGCTCGAGACCCCCATCGGCGGCCGGGCGCCCATCCACATGCCGAAACTGTTCCTGATGACGCCCTCCGGGGCGGCGCGACAAGTCGAACTCCAGGCGGGCGAGAACACGCTCGGCCGCGGCGCGAAGAACGACGTCCTCGTCGATTCGATCTACGCGAGCCGCGTGCACGCCGTGATCGTCGTCGAGCCGGCCTTCGTCACCCTCAAGGACCTGGGCAGCCAGAACGGCACCTATGTCAACGGTGAGCGCATCCAGAGCCAGACGCTCGTGGAGGGTGACCTCATCCGGGTCGGGAACTGCCAGATGCAGTTCATGGCCAGCGGCCAGGAGTTCAGCCAGGTCGAGGCGCTTCGCCTGAGTTCCGTTCCCAACTGGCTTGTCGACGACCGGGACGGCAGCGAGGCGCCGACAGCGCCGGACGTGCCGCAGAAGCTTCGCGGCAAGCCCTGAGCATCCCGGCGCGCGCAGGTGTTCCATGAACTTCGCTTGGCCCGGCCTCAAGCTGTCTTCGATGACCGTGCTGGCCATGCTGGCCTTCGCGGGCAACTCTCTGCTTTGCCGGCTGGCGCTCAAGAGCGCCGGCATCGATCCCGCCAGCTTCACGGCCATGCGCATCGTGTCGGGCGCGCTGGTGCTGTGGCTCATCGTGCTTGCGCGGACGCGTTCCCGCGCGGTGGGCGGCAGCTGGATCTCGGCGCTGGCGCTCTTCGCGTACGCGGCCGCCTTCTCCTATGCCTACGTCGACCTCGCGGCGGCGACGGGCGCGCTGCTGCTCTTCGGCGCGGTGCAGGTCACGATGATCGGCAGCGGCCTTCTGGCCGGCGAGCGCCTGCACGGCAGCCAGCAACTGGGACTGCTGTCGGCGTTGGCGGGGCTGGTCGGACTCCTGCTGCCGGGGCTGGCGGCGCCTTCCCCGCGGGGCGCCGTGCTGATGCTGGCCGCGGGCGCGGCATGGGGCGTCTATTCGCTGCGGGGGCGCGGCGCGGGCGATCCGCTGCACGCGACGGCGGGCAATTTCGTTCGCGCCGTGCCGCTGGCCGGCGCGCTCTTCCTGTTGGCGCTGCAGGGTAGCCGGATGGACACCGCCGGCGCGGCCTATGCCGTGGCCTCCGGCGCGCTGACCTCAGGCGTCGGCTACGCCATCTGGTACGCCGCGCTGCGCGGATTGAAGGCGACCAGCGCCGCCATCGTGCAACTCAGCGTGCCGGTGATCACCGCGTTCGGCGGGGTCGCGATGCTCGGCGAAACCGTCACGCCGCGTCTGCTGTTCGCATCGGCGGCGGTGCTGGGTGGGGTGGCGCTGGTGCTGCGGGGGAAGCGGGTGGGTCGCTGATTCCCGCTAGAAGTGGATCGTCCGCAGAAGTACCGGCTCCCGGCCGGTCTCGGCGTAGCGCAGCGCGGCGGCCACGTTGATCGCCACCTGGTTCGACAGGTAAACCTGGACCGCCTGCTCGTCCGCATCGAGCCCGTGCGCCGACGCACCGAAATGATCCGCCAGGGCCTCGTAGGTGATCAGTCCTTCCACGGCGCGCCCCTTGGCCGAGAACGTGAAGCCCACCGCGTCGCCGATCCATGCGGCGCCGCGATTGCCGCCGGTCGGGGCGTCATGGTCGACGCGGTGGAATTCCATCGGCAGATCGAGAAGCCCGTGCTCGGTCTGGAGCGCTTCGTCCTTCTGTTCCTCGGCGCGCTGGCTGGCGGGAATGTGCTCATCCATCCTCCACGCGACGTGGACGGAGGCCCCCGGCGGCGCGGGATGCCTCTGCGCGCCTGCGACGCTTGCCATGGGCGCCGCCTCGGCTTCGGGCAGGTCCGGATCGCCCGCCTCGAAGTAGCGCATCAGGACGTCGCCCACCTGGAGGGTGTCGCCATCCACCAGCGCAGACACGGCCACCCGCTTACCGTTGACGAAGGTGCCGTTTGTGCTTTGCAGGTCCCGCACGCTCACGAAACCGCCGTGCCGGATCAGCAGTGCATGGAAGCGGCTCACGCGCCGGCTGTAGATCACGATGTGGTTCTCGACCGCCCGGCCCACCCTGGTCTCGGGCTCGAACAGCGGCATGTGGCGAAGTTGGGCCCCGTCGTTCATGAGCATGAGAGTGGGCATGGCTTTCGGGTCCGCGTGAGTCCGGGGGGCTGCTCCTCTGCCAATCTAGACCGTCCCCGATCTGCATGCCATACGCCATTCGACCAGTGCCCTGCCCCCGGCGCGTCTTCGTGTCGGAAGCCGCTCAGGCGTAGCGCTGGCGCGCGAGCGCGGCGCCCTCGGCGAGCGCCTGGAGCTTGCGCAGCGCAACGTCGCGGTCCATGGGCGCCAGGCCGCAGTTGGTGCAAGGCAGCAGCCTTTGCTTGGGCACGTACTGCAGCGCCAGCCCGATGGTGTCGGCGACCTGCTCCGGCGTCTCGATGACATCGCTGGCCACGTCGATCACGCCGACCATGACGTCCTTGCCCTCCAGCAGACTCATCAGGTGCGGCGGCACATGCGAGTGGAAGCACTCCAGGCTGACCTGGTCGATGCTGCTCTTCGCCAGCGCCGGAAACACCTCCTCGTACTGGCGCCATTCCTCGCCCAGCGAGTTCTTCCAGTCGACGTTGGCCTTGATGCCGTAGCCATAGCAGATGTGGACGGCGGTGGTGCAGGTCAGGCCCTGCGCCGCGCGCTCCAGCGCCCGCACACCCCAGTCGGCTGCGTCCTTCATGTAGACATTGAAGGCCGGCTCGTCGAACTGGATGATGTCGACGCCGTCGGCCTGCAGCGCCAGCGCCTCCTGGTTCAGCAGCTCGGCGAAGGCCATCGCCATCTTCACGCGGTCGCCGTAGTACTGGTCGGCGACGGTGTCGACGATCGTCATCGGGCCGGGCAGCGTGAACTTGATCCTGTGGTCGGTGTGGGCGCGCAGCAGGCGGGCTTCAGTGGCGTGCACGCGGCCCTTCAGCCGCAGCGCAGACACCACCTGCGGCACCATCGCGTCGTAGCGGTTGTTGCGGATGCCCATCTTGACCTTGTGCTCGAAGTCGATGCCTTCGACCCGCTCGAGAAAGCCGTGCACGAAATGCTGTCGCGACTGCTCGCCGTCGCCGATCACGTCCAGGCCCGCGTCTTCCTGGGCCTTGATCCAGAGCAGCGTGGCGTCGGCCTTCGCCTGCGCCAGTTCGTCGCCCTCGGACTTCCATTGGGGCCAGAGCTTGCGGGTTTCCGACAGCCACGCCGGCTTGGGCAGGCTGCCGGCGATGGTCGAGCTGAAGAGAGGGCGGGACATGGCGGTTCCTGAATGAGTGGTGTCGGGGCAGGGAGGTTACGCGAAAGAAGAGGACTTCATCAACGACCTCTCGAACGCATGATCCCGCGCCCGTTCAGGCCGCTGTTCGGCCCGCCGGGCGGGGGTAGTCAACCGCTTCATCTTCTGCTGAAATGCCAAGCATCGGACCGCGCCGGAGCGCGCGGCAGGAGGGGGTGAATCGATGTCCATCGGGCTCTCGTTTTCCTTGCATCCCGGGAGGGGCAGGAAGACGTCAGGCCCGATACGCATCCGTCTCTCTGGCGTGACACGCGCCTGTCTCTCGCCTGCGACGCTTGGCTCGCATATCTCCTTCGTCGCTCTTCTCTGCTCCTGCTTCCTCGCTTCCCTGGTGTCCGGCTGTTCGCTCGTAACGGTCGGCCCCGACGGTACGCGCCGCGTGATGGGCCTTGTCTATCTCGAGCTGCCGCCAGCGCGGCCGCGGTCCCCGGCCGCCGACGCATTGCGCGTGCGCTCGCTCGGCCTGGCCTTTCCTTCATCCGCCGACCAGACCTCGCTGTCCCTGGGCTACACCGACGAGACACTGGCCCGTATCCGCAACAACAGCTGCCTGCGGGTCGACGCACTGACCTCCGGGCGGCTGGGGTCTCAGTAGTTCGCCATCAGGCAGGCCTGACCCCGGGGCATGAAACCGGGGTCACAGTCAAATTCGGCGTTCGATGGCATGAGTTTTCTTAGTAGTTCGCCATCAGGCAGGCCTGACCCCGGGGCATGAAACCGGGGTCACAGTCAAATTCGGCGTTCGATGGCATGAGTTTCTTAGTAGTTCGCCATCAGGCAGGCCTGACCCCGGGGCATGAAACCGGGGTCACAGTCAAATTCGGC
>NZ_JBFTPS010000033.1:0-77294 GCF_056398605.1 Variovorax sp. 01T432 | reverse complement strand
CGCGGCCTCCAGCGCGAAGCCCGTGAGCCCGGCCGCGGCCAGGCGCTGCAGGCCCGCGGCATCGAAGGGGTTGAGCATCCCGATGACGACCGTGCCGGGCTTCATGCGCGCGGCCTCGCCGTCGTCGGGCGCGCGTACCTTCAGCACGATGTCGGCGCCGAAGGCGCCCGCCAGGTCGGTGATCTCCGCCCCCGCCGCCTGGTACGCGGCATCGGTCACGCTGGCCGCAAGGCCGGCGCCCGACTGCACGCGCACCGTGTGGCCTTGGGCCGTGAGTTTCTTGGCTGTCTCCGCGGTCACGGCGACTCGGGTCTCGCCTGGCGCAGTTTCGGCCGGCACGCCTATCAACATAAGTGAATCCCCCATAGAAATGTTCAACCGCACGGCGTCCCGCCACTGCATGTTCCCGTCGGGAAACTACCGTCGGGATCTTATCCTTACAGTGTTAATATTACAAGCACACTCATCGGCTTCCAGTGCCCTCGGCGAGAAATCCATGGAACCCACTCCACTTGAATCTGTGTCCTCCATCGCGGTGACTTCCACCGCCCGCTGCGAAGGAAAGCCGCCCCCGGCCGGCGCGCGGCATGCGGCCTTGCGCCGCAGCTCCATCGAGATCCAGACGCGTGCCGATGGCAGCCTGCTGGTGCAATGGCCGAGCGACGCCGTCGCGCTCGGGCCCGGCCCGGCCGAGGCCGAGGCGCCCACCGAGCGCATCGTCGCCAACGTGGTCGACTGGCTGCCGGTCTGGGCCAAGGCGCAACCCCTCACCGTCATGCTGGCGCAGACCGATGGTCAGGGCGCGAGCACGCAACTCAACTACCGCGAGGCCTGGACCGGTGTGCAGGCCATTGGCCACGGCTTGCTGGGTCTCGGCAAGAACCTCGGCCGGGCCCCGGTGCTTGCGCTGCTGTCGGGCAACTCGCTGCACCAAGCGCTGCTGACTTTCGCCGCCCTGTATGTGGGGTGGGCCGTGGCGCCCGTCACCCCGGCCTATGCCAACGCGGGCGCCGGATCCGAGCGGCTGACGCAGATCTTCGAGGCCCTGCGCCCGGATTTCGTCTACAGCGAATCCGCCGACGAAGCCGGCAAGGCGCTCGACCGCCTCGGCATCACGGCGCAGGCCCGGCTCGACAGGCGATCGATCGAAGCCTGGATCGCACAGCCTCCTCTCGCTTCAGATCCCGGCGCGCTGCCACGTGCGCATGCGGCGGCGCAGGGCGAGCATGTTGCAAAGATCATGTTCACCTCCGGATCGACCGGGATTCCCAAGGGCGTGCTGATCACGCATGCAATGCTGGCGGCCGCCCAGGCGACTTCCGCCGCAAATCTCGCCGCGCCGCCCGGGACGCCGCAGGTCTACCTGGACTGGCTGCCCTGGCACCACGTGATGGGCGGCAACGTGGTTCTCAACAGGCTCCTGCGTTTCGGCGGAACGCTGCACATCGACGGCGGCCGCCCCGCACCCGGGAAGTTCGATGAAACGCTGCGCAACCTGCGCCATGTATCGCCGACTTTCTACTTCAACGTTCCGCTCGGCTACGCCATGCTCGCATCGGCGCTGGAGATGGACAATGACTTGGCGGCCTGCTTCTTCCAGTGCCTCGAATACATGTCCTTCGGCGGCGCGTCCTTGTCGGCGGAACTGGTGGACCGCTTGCGCGCGCTGTCCGTGCGCCACGTCGGCTACGCCCTCCCGATCACCTCCGGATACGGCGCGACCGAGACCTCGGGCCCGGGCCTGAGCACGACCTGGGAGATGGAAAGCAGCGGCGCCCTGGGCTTGCCGGCGCCAGGCCTCATCGCCAAGCTGCAACCCCTGGATGGGCGCTACGAGCTGCATCTGGCCGGAGGCAACCTCGCATCCAGGTACATCGGCGGCGCCTCCACCAGCATCGATTCCGAGGGCTACTTCCGCACCGGCGACGCGGTCGCCTGGATCGACCGGCAGCACCCCTTGAAAGGTCTCGCGTTCGCGGGCCGGGTCTCGGAAGAGTTCAAGCTGGCTTCCGGCACGTGGGTCAATGTGGGCGTCCTGCGGCAGCGCATCATCGATGCCCTTTCTCCGCTCGTCAGCGATGCGGTGCTGACGGGCCATGAGCGCGCGTATGTGGGTGCATTGCTCTTCATGAACGAACGCGCCCTGCGTGAGCAGTTTCCGCAGGCCAGGGATCTGACGCGCGAAGACCTGGCGCGGCATGCCCCCATCGTGCAGGCCCTGGCGGCGCGACTGTGCCGGCTGCAGGGCGGTTCGAGCATGCGCGTGCAGCGCGCGATGCTGCTCGCGGAAGACCCGGTGGCCGACGCCTTCGAGATCACAGACAAGGGCTACATCAACCAGCGCGCCGTGCTGCAGCGCCGCGCGGCGCTGGTGGAAGCGCTGCATGCGGCCACGCCAGATGCATCCGTTGCATGCATCGAGGCTTAATCTTGACACTGTTAGGTTTGCATCCTAATATTCGCTCACCAACCATTCGAAGAGTCCCGTGATGACCGCAGACAACCGATATCTGGAAGACCTCGCGCTCGGCGAGCGCTGGGTCAGCGAGCCCGTCAGCCTGAACGAAGACGACATCGTCCAGTTCGGCCGCGCCTACGACCCGCAACCGATCCACACCGACCCCGAGGGCGCGGCGCGCGGGCCCTTCGGCGGCCTGATCGCCAGCGGCTGGCACCTGACCGCGCTGGCGATGCGGCTGAGCGTGGAGGCGCGCAGCTTCGGCGGCACGCCCATCATCGGCGCGGGCGTGGACGAACTGCGCTGGCTGCAGCCGGTGCGGCCCGGGGACGCGCTCACGCTGGAGCGCGTGTTCGAGCAGATCGAGGCGCCCGTGCGTCCGGGCGGCCGCGGCACCGTCCGATCCCGGATGACGGTGCGCAACCAGCGCGGCGAGCAGGTCATGACGATGCTCGCCATCGGCAAGATTCCCGTGCGTCCCACCTGAAGGCAAGCGATGCAACACAGCTCACCCATCCTGGTGACGGGCGCGGCCGGCAAGGTCGGCTCGATCGGTCCGACCGTCACCGACCTGCTGCTGCGCCGCGGCCTCAAGGTGCGAGCCATGGTGCGCCGGGAAGATGAACGCGCCGAAGCGCTGCGCGCCCTCGGCGCCGAAGTCGTGGTCGGCGACCTGACCGATCTCGACGACGTGCACCGGGCCATGGCCGGGTGCCGCCGCGTGTACTTCGCCATGTCGGTGGCCGCGAACTACCTCGAGGCGACGACCAATGTGGCGGCCGTCGCCCGTCACCGGGGTGTCGATGCCTTCGTCAACATGTCGCAGATGACGGTGTCGCAGATGAGCGCGACACGCACGACACCGAGTCCGCAGCACAAGCAGCACTGGCTTGCCGAACAGGTGCTGGATTGGAGCGGCCTGCCCGTCGTCCACGTGCGCGCCACGGCCTTCATGGATGTCTTCTTCCAGCGCTTCGCGGTGCGCGGCGTGCGCGAGCGCAACGAGCTGTGCCTGCCTTTCGGTACCGGCAAGACATCGCCCATCGCGGCCTATGACGTGGCGCGCGTGGTGGCGTTGCTGCTGGCCGACCCCGCCCCGCACATCGGGCGCGTGTATGAACTCACCGGTCCGCGAAGCGAAGACATGCACGGCATCGCGGCGCAATACGCGCGCGCACTCGGCCGCGAGATCCGCTATGTCGACGTGCCCGTGCAGCCATGGGAAAAGGACCTGTACGCCACGGCGAACTCCCCTCACCTCGCGGCGCATCTGGCGGCCATGGCTTGGCTGCATAGGGAGAACCGCTACGACCGCCTCACCGATGACGTGCAGCGCCTGACCGGCGAGCCCCCGATGTCGATCGAGGCGTTTGTGCGCCGCAATGCCCAGATCTATCAGCCCCCCGGCTCGGCCGCCTGAGCCCCACTTTCCCACTGAATGGAACACAAGACATGTTCAAGAACGAGCTCCTGAAGGGCAAACGAATCCTGATCACCGGCGGCGGGACAGGCCTGGGCCGCGAGATGGCCAACAGATACGCGGAGCTGGGCGCCGACCTGTACCTGTGCGGGCGCCGCCGCGAAGTGGTGGAAGCGACGGCGCGCGAGATCGCCGAGCGCTATGGCGTGCGGGTCAAGGGCGCCGCGCTGGACATTCGCAATGCGGACGCGGTGGAGAGCTACATCGAATCGATCTGGCAGGACGGCGGGCCGCTCGACGCGCTGCTCAACAACGCGGCCGGCAACTTCATCAGCCGCACGGAAGACCTCTCGCATCGCGGCTTCGACGCGGTGGCCAACATCGTCATGCACGGCACCTTCTATGTGACGCACAGCGTGGGCCGCCGCTGGGTAGCCGAGGCGCGCTCCGCGCTGGAGCGCGACGAAGCGCCGCCGACGCGCAGCGTGATCTCCATCCTCGTGACGTGGGTCTTCAACGGCGGTCCCTTCGTGGTGCCTTCGGCGATGGCCAAGTCGGCCATTGCGAACATGACCAAGTCGCTGGCTGCCGAATGGGGCCGCTACGGCATCCGCCTGAACGCGATCGCACCGGGCGAGTTCCCCACCGAAGGCATGAACGCACGGCTTTCGCCCGGCCAGAAGACCATCGGGCGCGAGGCTCTCAACCCCATGAAGCGCGTCGGCCGCATGCCCGAACTCCAGAACCTCGCGACCTTCCTGGTAGCCGACGGCGTCGACTGGATGACGGGGCAGATTCTCACGATCGACGGCGGCAACGCGCTGGCGACCGGCGGCAACTTCTACGCCTACCGCACCTACGAGGACGAGGACTGGGCCCGCATCCGCGACAACATCCGCGCCCAGGACCAGAAGGACAAGCAGGTCCGCGCGGCCTGAGCGCGGCGCGCGGCTAGAGGTCCTGCAGGCCCCGGATGCCGGCGAACAGGAGGTCGAGCGTCTGGTTGGTGAGCTGCTCGCGGGTGATCTTCGGGGCGCCCAGCGGGTTGATCCGGTTCTCGATGATCAGCGTGGCCACGCCGTGCATGCAGGTCCAGGCGATGCGCGCCACCTCATGCGCATCGATGCCCTCGGGCTTCTCCTGCGCGGCCAGATACTCCGCGGCCGCGCGGGCCACGATGTGGTACGACTGGCTGGCGGCCTCGTTCAGCTCCGCATGCAATTCCGGCGTACGGAACTGCGGCGCGAACATCAGGTGGAAGAGCGTCGGATGCAGGGTTGCGAAAGCCACGTAGGCAGACAGCAGCGTCCGCAAACGCTGCTCGGGCGACATGTTCGGGCGCAGCCGGGCAAAGCGAAACTCCGTCAGGTCGCGAAAGCCGCTGGCCGCGATCGCCGCAAGAAGCCCTTCCTTGTTGCCGAAGTGGTACTTGGGCGCAACCTGCGACACACCCACTTCGGCGGCGATGCGCCGCAGGCTCAGTTCAGCCAGGCCGACTTCGCGCAACTGGGCCTTGCCGCAACGCACCAGGTCCTCGCGCAGATTGCCGTGGTGATAGCGCTTCGGCGGCGCCTCGGCCTCCTCGGCCGCGTTGCCTGACTTGGCGGGCGCCGGGGCCGTGCTCGGCTTCGCTGCCTTGGCCGCCTTGGGCGGGCCGGCCAGCCTGGTCGAGCGGGCGGGCCGCTTCTCCTCGGCCGGCGGGGCCGCCGGAAGATCTTTCTTCGCCGTCTTGCGTGGGGTCCCGCGCGCCAAGGGCCGCGCCGGGGCTTTCGTGCGTGCTGTCGGTTTTTCCATGCGTCAAATCTTAACAGTCGACGATTCGGATGGAAGCCCCGGTTGACTTGCGTCTTAACGTTGTTAATATTACCCGGATATCGACCGATCCGGTGAAAGAAACCCTCCCGCATGCCCACCTACGAAGCCCCCCTGGCGGAGTTCCGCTTCCTGCTGCAGGAAGTCCTCGGCTACGAAGAGCGTGTGAGCTCGCTGCCCGGATACGAAGACGCGACCATGGACCTCGTCCTCCCGGTCCTGGAGAGCGCCGGCGTATTCGCGAGCGAAGTGCTGCTGCCGATCAACGGCAGTGGCGACGACGAAGGTTGCACCCGCGACGGCGACGTGGTGCGCACGCCGCGCGGCTATGCGCAGGCCTACGCGGCCTATCGCGACGCCGGCTGGCCCTCGCTGGCGGGCGACCCGGCCTACGGGGGACAGGGCCTGCCGATCTCGCTGTCGACGCTGGTTCGCGAGGTGGTCGCGGCAGGATCGATGGCCTTCGGGATGTACGGCGGCCTCTCGCAGGGCGCCTATCGCGCGCTGCTGGCGCACGGTACGGCGTCGCTGCGGCAACAGTTGCTGCCGGCGCTGGTGGACGGCCGCTGGACCGGCACCATGTGCCTCACCGAAGCCGAGAGCGGCTCCGACCTGTCCGGCCTGCGCACTCGCGCGGTGCCGGCGGAAGACGGCATGTACCGCGTGACCGGCAACAAGATCTTCATCTCGGGCGGCGACCACGACCTGGCGGAAAACATCCTGCACCTCGTGCTGGCGCGACTGCCCGACGCTCCCGCCGGCACGCGGGGCATCAGCCTCTTCCTGGTGCCCAAGAAGATGCCGCGCGCCGACGGGGCCGCGCTGCCGGAGCGCAGTGACAACCACGTGTCCTGCACGTCCATCGAGCACAAGATGGGCATCCGCGCCTCGGCCACCGCGGCGCTCGCCTTCGACGGCTCCCTGGGCTGGCTGGTGGGCGAGCCCCATGGCGGGCTGAAGGCGATGTTCACCATGATGAATTCGTCCCGCATCGGGGTGGCCGTGCAGAGCATCGGCGTGGCCGAACTGGCGCTGCAGAACGCGCGCCTGTACGCCCTGGACCGGCGGCAGGGCCGCGCGCCGGCCTCCGGCCGCGCCGCCGGCGACGGCCCCGATCGCATCGTGCAGCATCCCGATGTGCGCAAGACGCTGCTGACGATGAAGGCCCTCACCGAGGGCGCGCGTGCCCTCTATGCGGATGCGGCCATCGGCCTGGATGTTCGCGCACGCCATCCCGATCCGCACACGCGGGCGCAGGCGGAAGAGCGTCTGGCCCTGCTCACGCCCGTCATCAAGGGCTTCCTCAGCGACGGCGCGGTGGAGGTCACCCGGCTGGGCATCACTGTCTTCGGCGGCCACGGCTACATCCATGAACACGGCATGGAGCAACTGCTGCGGGATGCCCAGATCGTCCCGCTCTACGAAGGCACCAACGCCATCCAGGCGCTCGACCTGGTGCAGCGGAAGCTGGCGCTGGATGACGGGAAGGTGATGGCGCGCTGGCTCGAAGAAGTCCATGCGCTGCTGCGCCGACACGCGCCACAGCCCGCGCTGCGAACGCTCTGCGCGGCGCTGCGCACCGCCGTGGGCCATCTGGAGGAATCGACGGCGCTGATGCGGCAGCGCAGCCGAGCGGACGCCGTGGCCGCCGCGAGCGACTACCTGCGCCTGTTCGGCCTGGTGGCGCTCGGCGCCGCGTGGCTGCGCATGGGCGCCGCGGCGCTTGAGGCCAAGGGCGAGGAGTCCCCCGCCTTCTATGCCGGCAAGATCAAGACCGCGCGCTTCTATGGCGAGCACCTGCTCGCGCAGAGCGCTTCTCTGTCGCACGCCATTCACGCGGATGCGTCGGTGCTGATGAGCCACGCCACGGAGGAACTGTGATGACCGGGAAATCCAGCCAGCCGCTCGCCGGCGTGCGCATCGTCGATCTCAGCTCCATCGTGCTCGGGCCCCTGGCCACCCTCACGCTGGCCGGCATGGGCGCGGAGGTCATCAAGGTCGAGGCGCCCGAAGGCGACAACGTGCGCCTGGCAGGCAGCGCCCGGCATGACGACATGGGCCATGTGTTCCTGCACGGGAACCGGGGCAAGCAGAGCGTGGTTCTGAACCTGAAGAAGCAGGCCGCCCGCGATGCGCTGCTGCGGCTGCTGGCGGATGCCGACGTGTTCCTGTGCAACGTCCGTCCCGCCGCCATGCGGCGATTGGGCCTGGGGCCGGAAGCGCTCCAGCGGGTCAACCCCCGCCTGATCCAGGTCACGGCCTGTGGCTACGGCTCGCGCGGCCCCCGGGCGGACAAGCCGGCCTACGACGACCTGATCCAGGGGGCGGTCGGCATACCATCGCTGATGCAGCGCTATGCGGGGGGCGAGCCCGGCTACGCCCCGCTGTCGCTGGTCGATCGCGTGACCGGACTGCACGTGGTCTATGCCGTCACCGCCGCGCTGTATGCGCGCGAGCGCAGCGGCGAGGGGCAATACGTCGAGGTGCCGATGTTCGAGAGCGTCGCGCATTTCGTGCTCGCCGATCATCTGGCCGGCGCCAGTTTCGAGCCGCCCCTGGGCCCCGCCGGCTATGACCGCCTGCTGTCGACGCACCGTCGGCCCTACCGCACGGCCGACGGTCACCTTTGCGTGCTCATCTACAACGACAAGCACTGGCGCGCCTTCTTCACGGCCATCGGCAAGCCGGAGATGTTCGAGCAGGACCCGCGCTTTTCCACCCAGCGCAATCGCTCGCTGAACATCCACGAGGTCTATGGCTTTGTCGCGAGCGTCATGCCCGCGCGCACCACGGCCGAATGGCGCCAGCTGCTCGACGCGATCGACATTCCGAACCAGGTCCCCGCCACGCTCGATGAGCTGATCGACGACCCGCAGTTGCGCGCGAGCGGGCTGGTCGGCGAGGAATGGCATCCCACCGAAGGCAGGCTGCGCGCGCTGGGCTCGCCGACTTACTGGAACGACACCCCTTCGCCCGCCTTGACACCGGCGCCGCGCCTCGGCCAGCACACCGGCGAGGTCCTGGCGCGCCTGGGCTACACGTCGGAGGAACTGCGGGCCATGGCCGACGAAGGCGCGGTCTCGCTCGCGAGCGCCCCCGACGCCGGCGAGCGCTGAGCAGCGCCCTCGCCCTGCCCTGCCCTGCCCTGCCCTGCGTCAGCCTCGCGGCAGCCATTCCGGCCGCCCGGAACCGCGAGGCATCATCACCATCCGGTAGCCGCCCGGCGTGCGGCTCATCCTCACCTGGTCCGTCACGCCCTGGTAGGTGCCCGACAGCGTCTGCGCGGAAAAAAGTTCGGGTTCGTGCTGCCTGTGCTGCTCCCGCGAGCCGGCCGTCTCGTGCGCATACGTCTTGTCGAACAGGCCCAGCGAATACAGCCAGAGCGACACGCGCGTGAGCGACACATGCACGCGGTAGCTGCCGCCTTCCTTCGCGCGCCGCATCAGCGCGGCGATCACGCCGGTCGTCGACAGCCAGGCGACGATGTTGTCGTTGACGACCATCACCGGCGGCAGCTTCGGCGCATCGGCCGTTCCTTCCAGGTTCATGACGCCGCTGACGGCGCCGGCGGTCTGGTCGAATCCCGCCCGGTCGACCCACGGCCCGCTGCGGCCGTGGAGGCTGACGGTGACATGGACGATGCCGGGCTTCACGGCCGCCGCCTCTTCGGCCGAGAGGCCGACCTTCTCCAGGAAGCCGTTGCGGCGATTGGCGTAGAAGACATCCGCCTCGCGCAGGAGCTCGTGCATGCGCTGGCGGCCTTCGGCGGCCGACACGTCGATCACCGCCGAGCGCACGCCCACGTTCGCCGTGGCGTACATCGTGTCGATCTCGAAATCGTCGGGCCGCCAGATGTTCAGGACGTCGGCGCCATGGTGCGCCATGGCGCGCCCGATCGCCGCGCCGGCGATCACGCGCGCCAGGCCCAGCACCCGCACGCCGTCCAGCGGCGAATCGGGATTGGCGCCGAAGGCCATGGGCTCGGTCTCGCCGATCTTCTCGATCTCGATGAGCGGCAGCGGCGCGAGATGATCCGCGTATTGCGCCTCCCGCATGAACTCCTCGGCGCTTCGCAGCAGCGGCATGACGATGCCGAGCCTGGAGCCCTCCTCTTCCAGTTCCAGACCATCGCGCAGGCGGATCGCATCGGCGATCTGCTGCGGATCCTCGGAGCTGCGCAGCAGCTTCAGCGCAGAGGCGCGCAGCCGCGGATACAGGTTGAAGGGCATGACCCAGCGGTTGTCGCGGGTCTCGAAGAATCCGCGCATGAAAGGATTGGCCGGGTCGGCGGTGTTGCGCGGGTAGTAGCCGTTGAGGAGTTCCCACTTGCGTTCGAAGAAGGGGCACAGGCGGCGCGGCGCCTTGCGGATGTCCAGGTGGATGTCCTGCCCTTCGCCGGTGCGCATGGCCCACAGCGAGGCCATGGCGGCCGACTTGGCAGTCAGTGCGATCCCTGCGGCCGCCGCCAGACGGAACACGCTGGGCACGATCGGGTCGGCGCCTTCGAAAGTGATCTTTCCGCCCGTGGAGGCCGGGGCGATGCCCACGCCTTCCAGCACGCGAGCGAGGTGATCCTCGATGGCGAAATCGCTCGCGCCGCTGATCCGGTTGCAAAGCGAATCTTCGATGATCCGCGTGGTCGAGGCGACAGCGCCCTCCTGGCGCATCGTGGATTCGGAATGAGTCATGGTGATGGGGTGTGCAAGATCTCTTGGGGCGATGGCTTCAGGTAGAGCGCGTCGACCGCCGCCGCGCGCCGCTGCATGACGGCGCGCTGATTCACGCTGCCCTTGTCCGTCAATTCGTAGGCCTCCAGCGATGGCGCCTCCGCCTGCAGCAAGAGCCGCTCGATGCGGCGCGACGCGGCGGACGAATCGCCGTTGGCCCGCCGCAGTCCTTCGGCAAGCCGCGCGCGCACCGCGGGATGCGCGGCCAGCGCCTCCTCGCCCGCATCGGCGGGCACCCCGGGCAGCGCCCGGCAGGCCGATGCATCGAGCCAGCCGAGGGCGGCCACATCCGCGCGCCCCTCGCCCACAATGACCGCCTCGCGCAGCAGCGGCGCGCAAGCCTCCAGCAGGGCTTGCCGCAGGGCGCCGGTGCGCACCCACGTTCCATTGCCCAGTTTGAAATCCTCAGCGAAGCGGCCGCCGAAGAGCAAGCCCGCCTCGGGCCGCTCGGGGTTCACGAAACGCGCCGCGTCGCCGAGCCGGTAGAAGCCCTCTTCGTCGCGCGCGCCTTCGGCGGCCTGCGGCGCCTTCACGTAGCGGCCGGAAACATGCGGCCCCTTGACGCGCATCTCGTAGCGGCCGGGCTGCGCCGGATCGGGTACGAGCTTGATCTCGCATCCGGGCAGCGGCACGCCGATGCAGGCGGTGGCCTCGGATTCCCAGGTCCGCATCAGCACGGCGGAGGTGGTCTCCGTGGCCGCATAGGCGGTGCCGATCACGATGCGGCGGCCCAGCGTGCGCTCGGCCACGCGCTGGAAGCGATCGTGCGTATCGGCGGGCAGCATGGCGCCGGCGAAATAGGCGAATTCCAGCCTGCCCAGCATGTGGCGGGCGAAGGCGGGATCGCGCTCCAGTTCCTCGACCAGCATGGCGTAGCCGGCCGGCACGTTGAAGTAGTAGGTCGGCGCGATCTCGCGCAGGTTGGCCAGCGTCTGCGCGAATCGCCCCGGCATCGGCCGGCCGTCGTCGATGTGGAGCGTGCCGCCGAAGCGCAGCAGCCGGCTCATCACGACGTTGCCTCCCATGACATGGTGCCAGGGCAGCCAGTCCACCTGCACCATGGTCTGGTCCGGCCTGCCGACCACGATCTGCGCGTTCACCTGCTGGGCCGCGGCGAGCATGCGGTGCGTCATCTCGACCGCCTTGGGCACGCCCGTCGACCCCGAGGTGAACATGTATTTGGCGACCGAGTCCGGCTCGGCCAGCGGACGCGCGCTCCGGCCTTGCGCCGCGTGCGCGCGCCCGAAGGCCTCGAAGGTAGCGACGCCCGCAGGTGCCGCGCTCACGACGATCGACCGCTCGGCGGGCACGCCGCTGGCCTGAAGCGCCCTGCCGAAACGATCGCCGTCCTGCGCGAACACCAGCCAGGGATCGACGAGCCCCAGCACCGCGCGCAGCCGCTCCAGGGCACCCGGGGCGAGGCCGTAGGCCGGCGAGACCGGTGCGACAGGCACGCCCGCCCAGTGCGCCGCCCAGGTCATCAAGGCGTGTTCGATGGAGTTCTCGGAGAGGATCGCCAGCGGCCGCAGCGGACCCGCGCCCGCCTCGCGCATCGACGCGGCAAGGCGGCGCACCGTCTCCAGCGCCTCGCCATAGCTGATGCTGCGCCATGCGCCATCCGCGCCCCGCTGCGCCAGCACCGCCTGCTCCGGATGCACCTCGGCCCAGTACATCAGCCAGTGAAGGATGGAATCCGGATGCCGATCCAGCGGACGGGGCGAACGCAGGAACATCACGCCCGACGGGGTCCGCTCGACCTCGACGGCAGGCGGCTCGAAAGTGGCAATGGGCGCGCTGCCGGGCTGTTCACGCATGGACGAATTTTCCATTTCTTGCACCTCAACTTAACGCCGTTATGTTCGCATATTTCTTCTCGGCCCGGCGCCCTTTTCCTGCTCGGGGATAACCCCTAGCCGCAATTCCGCCGTTCTCGCTGCGCCAAACTTGACAGTGTTAGGTTCGACACCTATGCTGACTTTTTTAATCTGCGCGCCAGCGACGAAAAAGGAGCCACAAATGCACGTGACCGGAACTCATCTCTTCCCCGCCATGGACCGCGTGATCTTCGGCAAACCCATGGCCCAGGCGGTCGCCGACGAGGCCGCGCGCCTGAACAAGAAGCGTGTCTTCCTGATCGTCAGCCGCACGCTCAACAAGGAGACCGATGCCATCGCCGAGTTGCGCGATGCCCTGGGCGAGCGCTATGCCGGTCTTTTCGATGGCGTTCCGCAGCACACCTCGCGGGAGGTGGTTGCCACGGCGACAAGGGCGGCCCTCGATGCGCAGGCCGACCTGCTGGTGGCCGTGGGCGGCGGCTCCGTGGTGGATGCGGCCAAGATGATTTCCGTGTGCATGGAGCACAAGCTGACCGACCCGCGCCTGGAGGGGCTGGATGCCTTCGAAACCAAGCCGGGGCCGGACGGTCGCCCGATCCGCGCCGAGTTTCGCGGCCCGTCGGTGCGCATGATCGCCGTCCCCAGCACCCTGTCGGGCGGCGAATACAACGCCGGATGCCTGGTCACGGACACGCACCGCAAGCTCAAGCAGACCTTCTTCCATCCGCACATGATGCCCCTGGCCATCGTGCTGGATCCGCAGCTTGCGCTGCATGCGCCCGAGACGCTGTGGATCGGCTCCGGCACGCGCGCCATGGACCACGCCATCGAGGCGCTGTGCAGCCGCGTGGGCAATCCGCTGGTCGATGCCGTGGTGCTCGACGGCATCCGCCGCATGGTCGATGCCCTGCCGCGCAGCAAGGCGAACCCGCGGGATGCGAATGCGCGCCGCGATTGCCAGATCGCGTCCTGGCTGTGCTCCTACGGGCTGCAGTCGCGCGTGCCCATGGGCGCCAGCCACGCCATCGGGCATGTGCTGGGCGGCTCCTGCGACGTGCCGCACTACCTGTGCACGCCCGCCATGATGCCGGGCATCCTCAAGTTCAACGAGCCGGCCTCCGAGGAGGCGCAGCGCCTGCTGGCCGGCGCGCTCGGCCAGCCCGGGATGAGCGCATCGGACGCGTTCCGCGCGTTCGCGCAGTCGCTGGGCCTGCCGACCGGCCTGGCCGGCGTCGGCGTCGGCCGCGACCAGTTCGACCTGATCGCCCGCAACACCATGACCGAGTTCTTCATCTTCAGCAATCCGCGCAAGGTGCGCACGCCCGAGGAAGTGCTGGAGATCCTCGAACTGGCCGCCCAGTAGGCGCGTGCCCCGTCAACCCCCCTCAAGGAGACAAGCATGAACAACAGCCATCCCGGCATCAGCCGCCGCAGCCTCCTGGCCTCCGCGGCCCTGCTGCTGGCCACATCCGCGCACGCGCAGCGCTACCCGAGCAGACCGGTCACCGTCATCTGCCCCTTCAGCCCCGGTGGCACGGCGGATGCGCAGTTGCGCATCCTGGCCTCGGCCACCTCGCGCGAAATGGGCCAGCCGATCGTGGTCGAGACGCGCCCCGGCGCGGCCGGCACCCTGGGGCCGGCATCGCTGCTCAACAGCCAGCCCGACGGCTACACGCTGTCCTTCGCGACCGCCATCTCGCTGCTGCGCCAGCCCTTCATGCAGCCCACGCGCTACAACCCGGCCAAGGATTTCACCTACATCATCGGCGTGACGCGCTTCGAGTGCGGCCTGGTGGTGCGCAAGGATTCGCCGTGGAAGACGCTCGAGGACTTCCTGCAGGACGCCAAGCGCAACCCCGGCAAGATCTCCTACGGCACGGCGGGCGTGGGCACCGCGCAGCACACCGCGATGCTTCGCCTCGCGGACAAGCTGGGCATCGACTGGACCAACGTGCCCTACAAGGGTTCGGCGGAAGTCTTCAACGCGCTCGCGGCGGGCCACGTGCAGGCGATTTCCGAGACCTCGGGCTGGGCACCTTTTGTCGACGCCGGCAAGTTCAGGATCCTCGCGATCTACAGCGGCGAGCGGCTCAAGCGCTGGCCCGATGTGCCCACCCTGAAGGAGTCGGGCTATGACATCGTCGAATCCGTGCCCTGGGGCATCATCGGCCCGGCCGGGATGGACCCCGCCATCGTGAAGACCATCCACGACGCCTTCCGCAAGGGCATGCGCGACCCGGCCTTCCAGAACAATCTCGCGACCGTCGGCCAGGAAGACTGGGGCGCGGATTCAAGCACCTACACCGCGTACATCCAGTCCCGCATCCCCATCGAACGGGAGCTGGTGGACCGCTACCACCTGAAGCAGCAATAACTGACCGAGCCATGTCCACAACCATTTCCTCACACAGTCAGCCGATCCTCGTGACCGGCGCCGCCGGCGACGTCGGCGGCATCGGCCGCAACGTCACCGCGCTGTTGCTCGCCAAGGGCCACAGGGTGCGCGCCATGGTGCGGCGCGAGGACGAGCGCTCGGCAGCCCTTCGCGAGCTCGGCGCCGAGGTCGTGCAGGGCGACGTGACCGACCTGGATTCCATGCACCGCGCCATCGAGGGCTGCGCGCGCCTGTACTTCGGCATGTCGGTGTCGCCGGCCTACCTGGAGGCGACGGTCAACACCGCCGCCGTGGCGCGGCACCACGGCGTGGAGGCCTTCGTCAACATGTCGCAGATGACGGTCACGCAGATGAGCATCACCGAATCCACGCCGAGCCCGCAGCACAAGCTGCATTGGCTGGCGGAGCAGGCGCTCGAATGGTCCGGGCTGCCGGTGGTCAACGTGCGGCCGACGGTCTTCATGGAAGGCTTCTTCCTGCGTTTCGCCGCCTCGGGCGTGCGCCGCGCCGACGAGCTCGCGTTGCCCATGGGCAGCGGCAAGACCTCGCCGATATCGGCGGCGGACGTGGCCCGCGCGGTCGCCGCGATCCTGGCCGACCCGGCACCCCACATCGGCCGCATCTACAACCTGACCGGCCCGGAATCGGTCGACCTGGACCACCACGCCCAGGCCTTCTCCGAAGCGCTGGGCCGCACGATCCGCTACCGCGACGTGCCCCTGGAGGGATGGCGCCGCAGGCTGCTCGAGACGGGTCTTCCCGCCCACCTCGTCGACCACGTCTGCGCCATGGCCGCACTCAACGCGCAGTCGCGCTACGACCGGATGAGCAACGACGTCCTCGAGCTCACGGGCGAGCCGCCAATGCGCGTGCGCGACTTCGTCCGGCTGCACGCCGCCGCGTTCATGCCACGCCCGGTGACGGCGGCCTGAGGCCGGCATCGCGACATCGAGGCCGAGGCGGTGCGCATCCCGCGCTCATGCCTTGCGGCCGAAGACGGGCTTGCGCTTTTCCGCGAAGGCGGCCCGCGCCTCCATGGCATCGGGGCTGCGGAACAGCTCGCGCTGGTACTCGACCTCCCGCTGCATCTGGACGCCCATGTCATTCTGGAAGGCCTGGCGCAGCAGCTGCTTGATCCTCGAGTGGCTGAGCCGGGCGCCGCCGGCGAACTTCGCGGCGATGGCCTGCGCTTCGGCCGCCAGCGCCGTGTCGTCGACGCACTTCCAGATCAGGCCCCATTCCGCCGCGGTCTTCGCCGGCAGTTTCTCGCCCAGGAGCATGAGGCCGGCGGCGCGCGCCTGGCCCACCATGTGCGGCAGCAGCCAGCTCGATCCCAGGTCGGGCACGAGCCCGATGTTGACGAAGGGCTGCAGGAAGTAGGAGGACTCGGCCGCGACCACGATGTCGCAAGACAGCGCCAGACTCATGCCGGCGCCCGCGGACGGGCCGTTCACCGCCGCGATGGTGGGAATGCCCAGCGATGTCAGCAGCCGGAAGGGCGGCACGAAATAGTCGCGCAGGAACTCGTCGGGATCGTCGGGGTTGAGGCCCGCGCGCGGCGCGGTCAGGTCCACGCCCGTGCAGAAGCCCCGGCCGGCCCCGCTCAGCACCAGGCATCGCGCATCGTGCGAGGCCACGACCTGCTTGAGCGCCGCGCGCAACTCGACCAGCATCTGCATCGACAACGCATTGAGGGCCGCCGGCCGGTTCAGCGTCAGCCGCGCGATGCCGTCGGCGACGGCAAGAGAAAGGGTTTCGTAGGTCATGTGTCTCGCTCCTGATCGATGCTCGGCGCCGCTCCGATCGGCTGCCGAGCAGTCATCGCGGGCCAGTGGGGCGACGATCTTAACGTCATTAAAATTGATCCACAAGCCTCCTGCCTCCGGCTGATGCGGGTCTCGATCACCGTTGACCGCGCGCGGGATGCCACGTAGCCTTGAGGCCAGAATCTCGTATAACCCTCGTTTCAGGACATCATGAAGCGCATCGCCGTGCTGGTATTTCCAGGCTTCCAGATCCTCGATCTCGCCGCCATCGCGGCCTTCGAACTCGCCAATATCCTGCTTGGCAATGAGTTCTATCGGATCGAGCTGTTGTCGGAGTCCGGCGGGCTGGTGCGCAGTTCATCGGGCGTGGTGGTCGACTCGAAGCGCTTCACCACGGCAAGGCTGGACACCCTGGTGATGACCGGAGCCTTGACGATCAGCCCCACCTCGGAGGCGCTGTGCCGCTTCCTGCGCGCGGGGCATCGCGCCTCGCGGCGCATCGCCAGCATCTGCACCGGCGCCTTCGGCCTCGCCGACGCCGGCGTTCTCGACGGTCGCCTTGCCACCACGCACTGGGCATTCGTGCCTGACCTGCAACGTCTGCACCCGTTCGTCAAGGTCCAGCCCGACCGCATCTTCATCAACGACGGATCGGTGTGGACCTCGGCGGGCATGACGGCGGGCATCGACCTGGTGCTTGCGCTCGTCGAGGAAGACCTTGGCGTGGAAATCGCCCGCTCGATCGCGAAGAAGCTGGTCGTCTATCACCGCCGGGCGGGGGGGCAGTCGCAGTACTCCGCCCTCCTCGACCTGGAACCGAAGTCGGACCGCATCCAGCTGACCCTGGCCTACGCACGGGCCAATCTTCGCGAGCCGCTCTCGGTGGAAGACCTGGCGCAGGTGGCGCACCTGAGCCCCCGCCAGTTCAGCCGCGCCTTCAAGGCGGAAACCGGGCAGTCGCCCGCGCATGCCGTCGAGAACCTGCGCGTGGAAGCCGCGCGCGCGCTCATCGACGAGGGCGGCCTTTCGCTGGGCGTCGTCGCCAAGGAGACGGGATTCGGCGACCCCGAGCGCATGCGCCGCGCGTTCATCCGCACGCTCGGGCAACCGCCGCAAAGCGTGCGCCGCGTGGCGAAGCAGCAAGCACTGGCAGCCGCGGAAAGCTGAGGTCCACGGACGGCGCCACAACGTCCCAAAAGGTGGTTTATATGACATTTACGCCATCGCTTTCCTGAGGGAGACTTCCTCGTCGCCCTGATCAAAAGGGCCCAACAAAGGAAAGCTCATGACTGTCAATCTCAAGGGCACTGCCCTCATCACAGGCGCCTCCTCGGGCATTGGCGCCGTCTATGCCGACCGTCTGGCCCGGCGCGGCCACGACCTGATCCTGGTCGCACGCAATCGCGACCGGCTGGGCACGCTTGCCGCCAGGCTCGCTGGCGAAACAGGACGAAAGGTCGAGACCGTCGCCGCCGACCTGACGAACAAGGACGACATCGCGCGCGTCGAGGCCATCCTTCGCACGAACGAGGCCATCACCATGCTGGTGAACAACGCCGGCGTCGGCGCCACCGCGCCGCTGCTCGCCTCGGACATCGCGAAGATGGAAGACATGATCGCGCTGAACGTCAACGTGCTCACCCGGCTGACCTACGCGGCGGCGCCCGCCTTCGTCAGCCGCAAGGCCGGCACGATCGTGAACATCGCTTCGATCGTGGCGATCTCGCCGGAGACGCTCAACGGTGTCTATGGCGCGAGCAAGGCCTTCGTGCTTGCCCTGAGCCAGTCGCTGCAGCATGAGCTTGCCGAGAAAGGCGTGCGCGTGCAGGCGGTGCTTCCTGGCGCGACGGCCACCGAGTTCTGGTCGCTGGCCGGCCTGCCCGTCCAGCATCTGCCGGCCGAGATCGTCATGACGGCCGATCACATGGTCGACGCGGCCCTCGCGGGACTCGACCTGGGCGAACAGGTGACCATTCCTTCGCTGCCGGACCAGGCGGAATGGGATGCCTACGAAGCGGCGCGCCGCGCGATGTCGGGCAGGCTCTCGGCCACAGTCGCCGCAGCGCGCTACGGGATAGACGCAGTTCCTCTTTGAATCGGCGCTTTGCGGTCCATGGGTCGCAGCGACCAGGCACGCGCTCGATCTTCGAGGCTGTCGAGATGCACCAGGCCCATGATGTCGGCGATGGACTGCTGGCCAGCTCGCTGCCGACCCCGCCGGCTCGCCCGCGGATCAACGCGATCGCCTCCAACGCGCCCATGAATATCAGGGCAGTGCCGCTGAGCGGGCCTCCGTGTCGATGCCATAGAGCGCGATCGCACGCGCCGCTTCGGTGACAGGTATCGAGCCGTCATCAGCCAACGCCTTCAGCGCGGCCAGAACGATATGGTGGCGATCAACCTCGAAGAACGAACGGAGCGCTTCCCGCGTGTCGGATCGCCCAAAGCCGTCCGTTCCGAGCACGACGTACCGGCGATCCCTCACGAAAGGCCTGATCTGATCGGCGACCGCCTTCATGTAGTCGGTTGCCGCCACGACCGGGCCCCTGTGGGGGGACAGGCTCTCCTCGACAAAGCAAGTGCGCTGCTCGGCCATCGGGTGCAATCGGTTCCATCGCTCGACCTCCAGCCCGTCACGACGCAGTTCCGAATAGCTGGTGACGCTCCAGACGTCTGAAGTCACCCCGAAATCGCTTTCGAGCAGCGCGGCGGCAGCAAGGCTTTCGTTCAGGATCGGGCCACTTCCAAAGAGTTGCACATGGGGTCTTCCGGCTTCCGCGTTCCCGGCGCGCAGGCGATACATCCCCTTGATGACGCCCTCGACGGCCCCCGCGGGCAGCTCGGGATGCCGGGTCTTCTCGTTGACAAGGGTCAGGTAGTAGAAGACGTCTTCCTGTTCCTGGTACATGCGACGCAGGCCCTCCTGCACGATCACCGCGATCTCGCCGGCAAACGCAGGGTCATAGGAGATGCACGAAGGGATGACCGACGCCAGAAGCTGGCTATGCCCATCATCGTGTTGCAGCCCCTCGCCTTCCAAGGTCGTGCGTCCCGCCGTGGCGCCCAAGAGAAACCCGCGCGCACGAATGTCGCCAGCGGCCCAGGCCAGGTCGCCGACGCGCTGGAACCCGAACATGGAATAGAAGATGTAGAAAGGTACCGTGGCATATCCGTACGTACTGTGGGCGGTGCCGGCCGCAATCCAGGACGACATCGCCCCCGACTCATTGATGCCTTCCTGAAGAATCTGCCCTTTGCGGTCTTCCTTGTAGAAGCTGAGCTGGTCGGCATCCTGCGGCGTATACAGCTGCCCCACGTGGGAGTAGATGCCGACCTGACGAAACATGCCGTCCATGCCGAAGGTGCGCGATTCATCGGGCACGATGGGCACGATTCGCGGACCCCACGCGGGGTCGCGAAGGAGTTGTGCCAGCACACGCACGAATGCCATGGTGGTCGAAAACTCTCTCTCGCCGCTGCTCTTCAGGTGGGCGCTGAATCCTTCCAGCGCGGGCGCCGCCAAGGGTCCGGCCCCTCGACGCCTGAGCGGCAGGAACCCGCCCGCCCGATCGACGCCCGCCTGGAAATAGCTCTGCTCGGCGCTCCCTGCAGGAGGCTTGATATAGGGAATCTCTTCGAGCAATTCGTCGGCCACCGGAATTGCGAAGCGGTCTCGGTAGGCCCTGACCGCGGGGTCTGCCAGCTTCTTCAGCTGATGATTGGTGTTGGCGGCCTCGCCCGCCTCTCCCATCCCGAATCCCTTCACCGTCTTTGCAAGGACGACGGTCGGCTGCCCCTGATGGCTCATGGCCTGCGCATATGCCGCAAACACCTTGACCGGATCGTGCCCTCCGCGCGCCAACTCACCGATCTGCTGATCACTGAGGTGGGCCACGCGCCCCAGAAGCACCGGATCGACTCCGAAGAAGTGCTGTCTGACGAAAGCACCGTCGCGGGCCTTGAACACCTGGTATTCGCCGTCGACGCACTGCATCATGCGACGGCGCAGCCGGCCATCGTGATCCTCCGACAGCAGCTTGTCCCAGCCGCTTCCCCAGATGACCTTGATGACGTTCCAGCCGGCACCTCTGTAGATGCCCTCGAGCTCCTGGATGATCTTTCCATTGCCACGAACCGGCCCATCGAGCCGCTGCAAATTGCAATTGACGACGAAGATGAGGTTGTCGAGCTTTTCGCGGCCCGCCATTGCCACGGCCGCCAAGGTTTCGGGTTGGTCCTGTTCGCCATCACCCAGGAACGCCCAGACCTTGCGGCCCTGGGCATGAATGAGCTCTCGATCTTCCAGGTACCGCATGAATCTCGCCTGGTAAGCCGCCATCAGCGGCCCCAGGCCCATCGACACGGTCGGGAATTGCCAGAAGTCCGGCATCGTCCGTGGATGCGGATATGACGCCAGGCCACCGCCGGCGACCTCGCGCCTGAATCGATCCATCTGCGCTTCCGACAGCCGTCCTTCCATGAACGCCCGCGCATAGATGCCGGGCGAGGAGTGGCCCTGGATGTACAGCATGTCGCCACCGAAATCTTCCGTTGCGGCTCGAAAGAAGTGCCGGTACCCCGTCTCGTACAAGGTGATCGCGGACGCGTACGTGGCAATGTGGCCACCGACTCCCGAATGCTTGCCCGCGCGCAGGATCAGCGCCATCGCATTCCAGCGCAGGTAGGCATCCAGCCGAGCCTCGATCTGTTCATTTCCCGGGAATGCCGCCTGCTCGCGCGTTCCGATGCTGTTGACGTACGGAGTCGTCGTCTTGGCCACGTAGTTGCCATCGCCGAGCTTGTCCTGCTCCAGCAGTTGGTCCAGCAAGTAGTGCGTGCGCGCGCGCCCTTCATGCGCGAGGACCGCTTCCATCGATTCAAGCCACTCTTGGGTCTCTTGCGGATCCGCATCCGCTGCTTCGGTCAATCTGTCCATCATCCGTCCTTCTTTTCCGCGGGTGCCGCAAAGGTTGCCCGATGCGGCTCATCCGAATTCGCGTCGCGCTTGCACGTCGCATCGGGGGTGAGAAAACTTTAGTTAACTTGAACGCGACCCACAAGCCGCTGCATGAGCCAATGTCGCTCTGATTCGGGCCATGCCGATCACTCGGGATCTCCACGGAGAGCGCGGGGCCAGACTTGCCGCCCACGCCGAAGCTACAGAGGACCGGCCCCCTGGGGGGAATGGACGCCGAGGGTGCTTCGCACACGGGCGACCGTTGCCAGATCAAAGGCCTCTTCCCGCGGCTCGCCGAACTCCTTATCGCGAAGGCGCTGACGGTATTCACGGGGGGTCGTATCAAGCCGCCTCGCAAAGATGACCCGCATGTGATTGGCGCTATGGAACCCGCATCGAAATGCGACCGTCTTCAGCGGCAGGTCGGTCTTCTCCAGGAGCTCGCGGGAAAAATCGACCCTTACCTGGTCCACGAATGCAGACGGTGTCATATGGGCGTCCTTCGCAAAGATACGCGAGAACGTACGTCGGCTTACCGCCACGGCGTCAGCCAGCTGTTCGATGGACAGCTGCTCGCTGATATGTTCCGTGACATAGCGCAGCACCTTCGCCACGATGGTCTCTTCCTCCGGGGCAGCCGCCAGGTAGGGGCTGTATGGCGACTGGCCGCCGTCGCGGCGGACATACACGATCAGCTGCCTGGCGATGCGCGACGCCATCTCATGGCCCCAGTCTTCCGTGACCAGCGCCAGACAGAGATCGACTCCGGCTGCGACACCAGCAGAGGTGGCCCGACCGCCGTCACGAACAAGAATCCCGTCTGGCCGGACGTGCGCCCTCGGAAACCGAGCGGCCAGACGATCGACGTGGTGCCAATGGGCGGTGCGCTCCTCTCCATTCAGCAATCCAGCAGGGCCCAGTGGGAAAGCGCCATCGCAGACGGAGCCGAAACGCCGGGAGCACTGCGCCTTCGCGCTCAGCCACTGAAGAAAGCCGGACGTCGGGCGCATCTCTGGATGCTTCGGGCCACCTGCCACGAGGAGCAGGTCAGGCTGGTCCTCATACTGCAAGTACCCGGTCCTCACATTGAGTTCCAATCCATTGGCGCACCGGACGCTCCCGGAGCGCACCCCGACAAGAGTGACCTGATACCGCTGTTCCGGCGGAAGGAATTTGTTGGCCCCAGCGAAGACGTCCATGGGTCCCGCGACGTCCAGCGCGTGCACTCCATCAAATACGACGATGGCGATCTTCATGATCTGACTGTCCAATCGGCCGATCAGAGCAGAAGCAGACGCGTGTTTCCATTGAACCAAGGTATCGCCGCCACCTTGGTGTCAATTCGTTCAACCGAAGGCCGATGAGACGGTCCAATGCCCGCGTTCCACGAATGGGCGTCGCCGCGACCCAATCGCCCGCACAGATCGCGGCGGACGCAGCCGCGCTGCGCAAGCCCGCGCCTCGGGCGACACCATCGTGCAATGGAAAAGCGCGTTGCGTTTTGGTGTGATGGCTCCGTGACCCATACCTCAATCCCGATGGAGGTGATCGTGAGCAATGACTTGACACTGACCCAGCCAGAAATCGGGGCCAGCGCGCATTCTCGGCAATCCGCCCTGGGGCGGACCGACAAGAGGACCGAAGAGGACTTCAACGTGATGACGCGCGCATTCCGGCAGACGGGAGGCATCAGCCGCGCTGACGACATCGCGCGGCGATTGAGCAGGCATTCCGATCAGCCGATCTCCATCGTGGCGCGTTGGATCGTGAACAGGGAGGCGTTGGCCTTTGGATGGAAGGGTCAGACGATGCTGCCGCTTTTCCAGTTCGATCCATGCGGCATGACCCTGCGACCGGGAGTCACGGTGATTTTGAGGGAACTGTCGGATGTGTTCGACAACTGGGGCTGTGCGCTGTGGTTCGCGCAACCCAACGTTTGGCTCGGCGACCGACCGCCTGTCGATCTCATGGAGACTGGCCTGCGGGAAGTTCTTGATGCGGCGCGGGTCGATCGATACATTGCACGCGGCTGAGGATCTCGTCGATGCCCGACCGGCCGCGCCGGCCACTGTCAAGGTGTCGGGCAACACCATCGTCCAATAGACCGGACGCCGGCCGTCTGGTGTGATGCCCTCCTCTCCCAACAATTCGGCTGCAGTTCATGAGGCTCCGGAAACGGAAGTCTCCGGCCCCGTCTCGACTCGAGGAGTTCTCCATGTCAGTCCCATTCAACTTGCCCCGCCGGTCATTCCTTGGAACCGCCGCGATCGGCGTCGCTGCCTCTCAGTTCGTCGCGAGCATGCCCGCCTTCGCGCAGTCCTCCGCTCCGCGCGGCCCGGCCGCGATGGCGAATCCACGCCGGGCATCGCCGCACAAGCGCCTCGAGCCGCTCAAGAGCATCGACGCCGGCGTGCTCGACGTGAGTTACTTCGAAGCGGGCCCCGCCAATGGTCCCCCCGTGATTTTTCTCCACGGCTGGCCCTACGACATTCACACCTATGTCGACGTTGCGCCCATGCTGGCCGCGGCCGGCCACCGGGTGATCGTGCCGCATCTGCGTGGATACGGCACCACCCGATTCCTTTCCAGCGACACGGTCCGCAACGGCCAGCAGGCGGCTATCGCCGTCGACATGATCGACTTGATGGATGCGCTGAAGATCGAGAAGGCCACGGTCGCCGGGTGCGACTGGGGCGCGCGCACGGCGTGCATCATGGCGGCGCTGTGGCCGGCGCGTGTGAACGCGCTGGTGTCCGTCAGCGGCTATCTGATCGGCAGCCAGGAGGCCGGCAAGAAGCCGCTGCCGCCGCAGGCCGAGCTGCAATGGTGGTACCAGTACTACTTCGCGACGGAACGCGGCCGAGCGGGCTACGACCAGAACCGACACGATTTCGCCAAGCTGATCTGGCGGATCGCCTCACCGAAGTGGGCTTTCGATGACGCCACGTTCGATCGCAGCGCGCAGGCCCTCGACAACGCCGATCACGTGAGCATCGTGATTCACAACTACCGCTGGCGGCTCGGGCTGGCGGAGGGCGAGGCGAAGTATTCCGATCTCGAGACGCGGCTGGCGAAGGGCCCCGCCATTGCCGTACCGACCATCACGCTCGAGGGCGATGCCAATGGTGCTCCCCATCCCGAACCCAGCGCCTACGCCGGGAAGTTCTCTGGACCCTATGCGCATCGACTCGTCAAGGGCGGCATCGGGCACAACCTGCCCCAGGAGGCACCCGAGGCCTTCGCGGCAGCCGTGGCGGATGTGGTTCGCCTTTGAATCCGGAAGCCGTGCAGCCCGCGCTTCACGACGAACCCGATGGCCTGGGGTTGGCACCGTCGGGCGTCCGACACCAAGGTATCGGCGACACCATCGTCCAATAGATCGGGATTCACGCTTCTGATCTGATGACTCTCCGCGTTGCCAAGGAGAGTCATCTTGCCCACCCCATCGTCGTCGCACCCCGCCCGCTCCGAGTCTGCCAGCGCCGAGCATCGGTTGAAGGCGCTGGGCCTCCAGCTGCCTTCACCGCCCAAGCCGTTGGGTACCTATGTGGAATCGGTACAGTCCGGCGGCTTGCTCTTTCTGACCGGGATGCTGCCCACGGAGGGCGGCGAGGCCCGATTCCTCGGACGCATCGGCGCGGAGCTGGACGTCGAGGCGGGGCGCCAGGCGGCTGGTCTGGCGGCGCTCAACGGACTCGCCGTGGTTCGACAGCATCTGGGGTCGCTCGACAAGGTGGCGCGGATCGTCCGGCTCGGCGTCTTCATCGCCACGTCGGGTGATGTCCGCGACCATCCGAAAGTCGCGGACGGCGCTTCGCAGGTGCTGCAGGATGTCTTCGGCAAGGACAGGAACCCCTGCCGTCTGGTGCTGGGCGTCGCAAGCCTCCCCCTCGGGACGCCGGTCGAGCTCGAACTCATCTTCGAGGTGGCCGAGTAGGCGGGCGGGCGCACTCCTGATCGGGCGTACGCGCGGGCGCCGACACCTTCGTCCAATGGACTCCCCCCGGCAGCTCTGGTCTGATGCGGCCCCCACCTTGGAGAAAAGAGATGATCACCCTCAACGTCAACGGAAAGAACCGCGCGCTCGATGTTCCCGACGACATGCCGCTGCTGTGGACATTGCGAGACGTGCTGGGCATGACCGGCACCAAGTTCGGGTGCGGCATGGGACTGTGCGGCGCATGCACGATCCACATCGACGGACAGCCGACCCGCAGCTGCCTCACGCCGGTTTCGGCCGCGGTGGCGAAGCGAATCACCACGATCGAAGCGATCGGCGCCACGCCCGCGGGCAAGAAGATCCAGGCGGCGTGGGTTGCATCAAACGTGCCGCAATGCGGCTACTGCCAATCGGGCCAGATCATGTCCGCCTGCGCGCTGCTCGCGGCCCATCCCAAGCCCAGCGACGCGGACATCGACGCCGCGATGGCCGGGAATATCTGCCGCTGCGGCACCTACCCGCGCATTCGCGCGGCCATCCACGAGGCAGCCGGCGCGGCCAGGACCGCGCTGTCCCAACCCGACACCCTGACGGAGGCGTGAGATGAAGCCCGGTATGACCGACACCCCTCGCATCGCAGTGGCCTCGCGCCGCGAATTTCTCGCCGTCACCGCGACAGGCGCGCTGGGCGCGCTCGGCGCAGGAATGCTCCTCGGCTTCAGCCTGCCCGCACGCGGCGACATACGCGACAGCCTCACCACCGACGCGGCATTCGCACCGAATGCCTTTCTTCGCATCGATCGCGCCGGCAAGGTCACGTTCGTGATGCCCGTCATCGAGATGGGGCAAGGCACCTACACCTCGGTCCCGATGCTGATCGCCGAGGAACTCGAGGTCGACGTCGACAAGGTCGCGATCGAGCATTCGCCGCCCGACGACAAGATCTATGTAAATCCGCTGATCGGCGTTCAGATGACAGGGGGGTCGACCGCCATCCGCGGCACCTACGTGCCGCTGCGCCGGGCAGGCGCGACGGCCCGCGTCATGCTCGTGACGGCAGCGGCCACGCGCTGGAACGTCGATCCGTCGACCTGCCATGCAGAGAACGGCGCGGTCGTGCATGGCCCCAGCGGTCGCCGCCTCGGCTACGGCGCGCTCGTCGATGCTGCCGCGAAGCTGCCGGTGCCGGAGAACGTGGTGCTCAAGGAGCCGAGCGACTTCAGGCTGATCGGGACGCCGCATCGGCGTCTGGACAGCGCCATCAAGGTCAACGGCATCGCGAAGTTCGGCATCGACAGCCGGCCTCCCGGCATGAAGTTCGCCGTCGTGGGCGCTTCGCCGACCTTCGGCGGCAAGCTCGTCTCGGTGGATGAAGCGAAGGCGAAGGCCGTACCGGGAGTGAGCCAGGTCGTTCGCCTCGACGATGCGGTTGCGATCGTGGCCCGTCATACGTGGGCCGCCAAGCAAGGCCTGGCGGCCGCCGATCCGCAATGGGACGCAGGCCCGAACGCGAGGCTTTCCACGGCCGACATCGTGGCCCGGCTCGCCTCGGCATCGGAAAAGCCGGGAGTGGTCGCGCGTCACGATGGCGATGCCGCCGCGGCAATGGCGGGAGCTGCCCGGCGGATCGACGCCGTCTACGAGCAGCCTTTTCTCGCGCACGCGACCATGGAGCCGATGAACTGCACCGTGCAGGTGACCAAGGACGGCTGTGACATCTGGGTCGGTACGCAGGTTCCAGGCCTCACGCAGGCCGCCGTGATGACGGTGACGGGGCTCAGGCGCGAACAGGTCCGTGTCCACAACCATCTGCTCGGCGGTGGCTTCGGCCGCCGCCTGGAGTTCGACGGCACGGTGCGGGCCGTGCAGATCGCCCAGCATGTGGAGGGGCCCGTGCAGGTGATCTGGACCCGCGAGGAGGACATCCAGCACGACATGTACCGCCCGTACTACTACGACCGCCTGAGCGCGGGCGTGGATGCGGAGGGCAAGACACTCGCGTGGTCGCATCGCATCGCCGGCTCGTCCATCATTGCCCGCTACTCCCCCGCATGGATCAAGGACGGCATCGATCCCGACGCGGTCGATGGCTCGGCCAACCAGCCCTATGGGATCAGCGACATCCACGTCGACTGGGTCCCGCTGGAGCCCCCCGGAATTCCGACGGCGTTCTGGCGTGGCGTGGGCGTGACGCGCGGGACCTTCGCCGTCGAGAGCTTCGTGGATGAGCTGGCAGCCAACGCGAAACAGGATCCGCTGGCCTATCGCGTGGCCATGCTCGACAAGAATCCGCGCGCGAAGACCGTCCTGCAGCTCGCCGCGGATCAGGCCGGGTGGGGCAAGCCGCTGCCGGCGGGGCAAGCCCGCGGGATCGCGCTCTGCACGGGCTTCGGCAGCTACGTCGCGCAGGTCGTTCAGGTCAGCACCGAGAAGGACGGTACCGTCAAGCCGATGCGTGCGTGGTGCGTCGTCGATTGCGGCATCGTGGTGAATCCCGACACGGTTCGCGCCCAGATGGAAAGCGGCATCGTGTTCGGCCTGTCTGCTGCGCTGTATGGCGAAATCACGATCAAGAACGGCCGCGTGGAGCAGACCAACTTCGGCGACTACCGGGTGCTCCGGATCAACGAGATACCGGAGATCGACGTGCGCATCGTCAAGAGCCTGGAGGCGCCGGGCGGCATCGGGGAGCCCGGCACCTCGTGTGTCATGCCGGCCTTGACCAATGCGATCTTCGCCGCCAGCGGCAAGCGAATCCGCAAGCTGCCAGTCGGGGAGCAGCTGCGAGTGGCGTAGCGGCACTCCGGAATGCCTTTCGAACCAACACCAAAGTGTCATAGACGCCCGGCGCGGCGTGGCCCATCCTCCTGACACGGGGACTGTAACGAAAGGGCCGCAATGGAGAACGAGCTCGATCGCGTCAAACGGTGCGGCATGAACACCGACGTCGAGGACCGACGGCGCGCCGGCGAGGCGCTGGACCAGCTCCGCGCCGAGCTGGCGCACAGGACCCGGATCAGCTGCCTTCGCATGCTGACCGCCTCGATCGCACACGAAATCAACCAGCCGCTGACGGGCGTCGTCACCAACGCCAATACCTGCCTGCGGATGCTGGCCGCCGATCCGCCCCTTGTCGAAGGCGCGCGCGAAGCAGCTCGGCGCATCATTCGCGACGGTCATCGCGCTTCCGACGTCGTCACGCGATCGAACGCCCTCCTTCACACGGCGAGCCCGACGGCCACCCCGGTGGACCTCAACGAATCGACACGAGAAGTGATCGGCCTCTCGTTGAGCGAACTCCATCGCTGCCGCGTGATACCGCGGCTCGACCTGGCGGAGGATCTGCCACGCGTCACGGGAGATCGCGTGCAGCTTCAGCAAGTCATCCTCAACCTGGTGCTGAACGCGTCGGATGCGATGAGCAGCGTCCATGACCGTCCGAGGCACTTGGTCATCAAGACCGGGCTGGATGAAGAAGACCGGGTGCGCCTGACCGTGCGAGACGCAGGGGTCGGATTCGACACGCAGGCCATGGAGCGATTCTTCGATCCGTTCTACACGACGAAGATCGACGCCATGGGAGTCGGGCTGTCCGTCAGCCGCGCCATCATCGAGCACCATCACGGCCGCCTGTGGGCGGCCGCCAACGACGGTCCCGGCGCCACCTTTTCGTTCTCCATTCCCCAGCTGCCGGTCGACGCGTACAGCGCGAGCGCGACGCGCGCATGAGGATGAGGACTCCATGACGGCAGGCGCCACGCTCCTTTCGGTCGTCGACGACGACCCGTCCGTGCGCGAGTCTCTGCCCGAGCTGCTGCGGGCATGCGGCTACATGGTCGAGGCGTTCTCGTCGGCGCAGCAGTTCCTTGAGTCCGGACGCATCGACCGGACCCGCTGCCTCATCCTCGACATCGCCATCCCCGGCATGTCCGGGCCCGAGCTTCAGCGGGAACTGAAGCATCGGGGACACCAGACCCCTATCATCTTCATCACCGCACAATCGGACGACACCCTTCGCCCGCGCCTGCTCGCACAAGGGGCGGTCGAATGCCTGTTCAAGCCTTTCAGCGAAAGCGACCTGCTCGGCGCGCTCGTTGCTGCACTTCCCGACGAGCCGAGCGCACCTGTCCCATGAGCCGAGGTGATCCATGGCACACGCCGCACCCACCGTTTTCGTCGTCGACGACGACATCTCGGTCCGCGAATCGCTGGATCTCCTGATCCGCAGCGCGGGCTGGCAACCGGAAACTTTCGCCTCCGCACAGGAGTTCCTGGCACGCCCACGCACCTTCGCTCCAAGCTGCCTGGTCCTCGACGTGGGCCTTCCGGATCTCAATGGCCTCGACCTTCAGAAAATGGTGGCTGTCGAGCGCATGGACATGCCGATCATCTTCATCACCGGCTACGGGGACGTGCCCATGACGGTACGGGCCATGAAGGCTGGCGCCGTCGAGTTCCTGACGAAGCCATTCGATGACGAAGCGCTGCTGAGGGCCATCCAGCAGGCCGTCGAACGCAGCCACACGACCCTCGATGAGGAGCAAGGCCTGCGCGCGCTTCGGCAGCGCCACGCCTCGCTCAGCCGCCGGGAGCGGGAAGTCATGGCGCTGGTGGTGACCGGCCTGCTGAACAAGCAGGTGGGCGGCGAGCTGGGCATCAGCGAGATCACGGTCAAGGCGCACAGGGGTCAGGTGATGCGCAAGATGGAGGCCGACTCGTTGGCCGACCTGGTGAACATGGCCTCGCGCCTGCGCATCGCCACGGTCCGCCGATGACGGCGTCCGGCGGCCCCGAGCCCTCGCGGCAGCGTCCTTTCCCGACCCTCACCCACCATTCCATGGAGTCCAACAATGAGCAAAGTCCCGACAAGCAATGAACAGGCTGCCCCGGCCGCGAGCGTCGGCGTGGTCGAAATGAAACTCGAAGTCGTCGTCCTGCCGGTGTCCGATGTGGATCGCGCCAAGCGCTTCTATGGCGGCCTGGGATGGCGCCTCGATGCCGACTTCGCCAACGGCGACGACCTGCGCGTCGTGCAACTGACCCCGCCCGGCTCGCCGTGCTCGGTCATCTTCGGCAAGAACGTCACTGCCGCAAGTCCCGGCTCGATCCGGGACCTGATGCTGATCGTCCACGACATCGAGGCGGCCCGCGCTCAGCTCATCGGCCACGGAGTCGAGGTCAGCCCCGTGTTTCATGACGTGGGCGGTGTCTTCCACCACGCCGGAACGCAGGGACGCGTGCCGGGTCCGGACCCTCAGGGGCGCTCCTATTGCAGCTGGGCCTCGTTCAGCGATCCGGACGGCAATGGCTGGATGCTGCAGGAGATCACGACGCGGCTTCCCGGCCGGGTATGACACGGATCAATGACCGAAGGCAACCGCCAGGGACGTCGCAACGCATCGGCGAACGCCGATGTCGCCGCTCACGAAAAAGCCTCGACGGTGTGCAGCGTGAACTGGAACACGGCCCCGCTCGGCGCATTTGGCGCGAACCACAATTCGCCGTGATGCGCCCTGACGATGGCGCGGCAGATCGCGAGACCCATGCCCATTCCGTCGGGCTTGGTGGTGAACATCGGATCGAAGATGTGATCGGCCGGGCAGGAGCTGACCCCCGGCCCGGTGTCCTCGACCGCGATCAGCACCTCGTCGTCGCCGCAAGCGCAGGTCCGCACGCACAGAGCCCTGGGTTCCGGGCTTTCGGCCATCGCTTCGATCGCGTTGGCGATCAGGTTCAGAAGCACCTGCTGCAGCAGGATCCGGTTGCCGCGCACCTTCGGCAGCGGCCGATTCGCCTCCATCCGGACCCGTACCTGGACCCGGTGCAGTTCCAGTTCGCAGCGCTTCAGTGCGATGGCGCCCTCGATGCACTCGCCGATGCTGAACGCGACGGCGGTGCCGTGATCGCGTCTGAAGTTCGCCCGAATGTCCTCGACCACCGCGCCGGCGCGCCGCCCGTCGGCGACGATGCGCCTGAACGCCTCCCTGGCGCGGTCGAGGTCCGGCGGTGAATGATCGAGGAAGCGAGAGCCGGCGGCCGCGCTCACGATGATCGCGGTCAGCGGTTGCCGGACCTCGTGCGCAATCGATGCGGTGACCACGTCGATCATGTGGCCGCCTGGGGTGATCTGGCTGATGGCGTGCATGGCTCACCCCTGGATCGGACTGGGGCGGCGCGGATGCGCAGTCCGTGTCGGCGGCGCATTGTCAGCCGTCGCCGTCGCCGTCGGCATCGCCAGCCCGGCACCCTCCATGGACTTCTTGAACGTCATCTCACGCGAGTCCGAAATCGCCCTGGGATCGAAGTCCGGATCGAGCATGACGCCCCAGATCTTGCGCATCTGCATGCCGATGTTCCCGGCGTCATAGAGAGGGAAGACAGCCGCCTCGCGCAGGAACTTCTCGACGGGATGCCGCCTGTCGAGAGCGTTGACGCCCATCACCTGCATGGCGCGGAACACGCTACTGAACAGCGTTTCGCCGCAAAAGACCTTGGCCATGGCACCGACGGCGTGGCCCTCCGCGTCGTGCAGGTCCAGGTAATGCGCGGCCTTCCACGAGAAGGCGCGGCAGGCCTCGATCTTCATCGCGATCTCCGCCAGCGCATAGCCCACCGCCTGGTGGTGAATGATCGGCACGCTTCCGCCCGCGGTCGTCGATTTCGCCCACCTCAGGACGAACTCGTACGCCGAGCGCGCCACACCCACAGCGGCGATCGCGGCCACCGGCCCCGACCAGGTGAAGGCCTTGCTGACGACCAGGTCGCCGTCTCCGATGGCGAATGCGTTCTCCTGCGGAACCCTGCAGTTCTCGAAGCTGATCGCGTTGTTCTGGCACAGCCGGTGCCCGAGTTTGGAGATCGGCGGCCCATAGCTGACGCCGGGCGTTCCGCGCGGCACCACGATGGCGCTCAACCCGGTCGTGCCGCCCTTTTGGGGGTCCGTCCGGACGATGCACACATTGACGTTGGCACCCTTCAGGTCCCAGCCGCCGGCATTGGCAGGCCAGTACTTTGTCCCGTCGAGGACATATTCCCCTCGACCCTTGTCGAGTTTCGCCATCAGGCTGACGCCCGCCGGATGCGTGCCCGGGTGGTCGAAGTTGGCGGTGCCGCCGGGCGATCCGGCAGCCTCGCTCACGACCCATCCGGCCAGGTACTCGCCCCGCGGGTCGCTGGTTGCCTCGCGCAGCCACTTTTGCTTCTGCGCATTGCTGCCGAACCAGACCAGCGGCATCAGTGCGAGGCCGTTGACCAGCAGCACCGTGGCGAATCCGGGATCGACCGCCGTGATCTCCTCGGCCACGATCTGCAGGTCGACATTGCTCACCCCGCCGCCGCCATACTCCCTGGGCAGGAAGCCCATGGCGAATCCCAGTTTGTGGCACTCGACATAGGCGCCCTTGAGCATCTCGAAGCCACGCTGCGTATCGGGTTCCTCGTCCGCAGCCTTGACCACGGGCTGAAGGATCTCGACCGCGAATTCGCGGGCGTTTCGCTGCAGCTTCTGCTGCGCGCTGGTGAGCGTGAAATCAATGCTCATGTTCACCTCGTCAATGGAGGGGTCGGGGGAGTCAAGCCTTCGGCTTGAAGCGGAATCGGCAGGCGTCCTGGCCGCGCTGCATGCACGCCTGATGCTCGACCTCGGCACCCATCAGCCCGGACAGGAAGCCAATATCGAATCGACAAACTTCGGGATAGTCCCTGGAGAGGTCGTGATAGACGCAACTGGTGCACTGCACGCGTGGCAGCTTGTCGGACGTCTCCGCCGTGATCGTGGCGGCACGAAATCCCGTCTCGTTCATGACGCTCACGATCTCGTTGATGCGTTCGACCCTGTTCTTGCCGATGAGGCGTGGGATGAGGTCGGCGGACGTCTTCACGCCGAGGTCGTACATGCTCCTGCCCAGTTCTTCCTCGCCGAACTGCTCGCGCATCGACTGGAGAAGCAGTCTCGAGAACCAGGCGTACTTCTTCGGAAACAGGTTCACACCCGCTTCGGTCAGCACATACAGGTGGCCGGGGCGTCCACCCGTCTTGCGGGAAGTCGCCGCCCGACCGACGTAGCCCTCGCGCTCGAGCACCATCAGGTGCTGGTTCACGGCGGTCCTGCTCAGGCCGACTTCCGCGATGATCTCGTCGACGGTCGACCCGCCCTTGTGGTCCAGCAAGTGGGCCAGAACCTTCTGCCGACTATCTCCTGCCGCAATCGTCTTCACGAGTGAGCCCCAGGTTCGGGATGCTTCGGGCTGCTTCCCGGATGTTTCGTCTAAATCCATAGTCAGAATAGTCAAAAATATCCGGAAGTCAAACCGGCCCGGGCAATGCGGAGCCGTCCAGAGGCGCCAAAAGGGTGCGCCCGGCCCCGGACATGCGAAGGTGGCCGACCGCGAGGCCGGTGTTCGGCACGCAAGAACGGGGGGAGCGCGGCATGCGGGGAGTGGGACGCAACCGCGGCGCGGCGCGCGCCGAGAGCGTCGAAACGAAGCACTCACGGCGCGGAAGCC
Organism: Variovorax sp. 01T432; assembly: GCF_056398605.1. Classification (NCBI taxonomy): domain Bacteria; kingdom Pseudomonadati; phylum Pseudomonadota; class Betaproteobacteria; order Burkholderiales; family Comamonadaceae; genus Variovorax; species Variovorax sp. 01T432. The sequence goes on along the minus strand of NZ_JBFTPS010000033.1, from coordinate 43,480 downwards.
GGAGAGCCCGGCAATCGGAACGCGCCCACCACGGGCGCCGCTATGCGGCGCCGCGGACCACCATGGCCGGCTCGCGCGCCACTCGATCGTCGATGAGAGCTGCCTAGTGACCCGCGCTCTGGCCGCCGTCGACGTGCAGGATCTCGCCCGTGACGAAGGGGGCGGATTCCAGGTACAGCACGGCGTCGACGATGTCGCTGATCTCGCCCATGCGGCCCACCGGATGAAGCGCAGACAGCGCGGCGTGGGTCTCCGGGGAATGCATCGGCGTCTTGATGATGCCCGGAGACACCGCGTTGAACCGGATGCCCCGGGCGGCATATTCGATGGCCAGCGACCGGGTCGCCGCATTCAGCCCGCCCTTGGTCAGCGACGCGAGAACCGAAGGCACGTTGGCGCTGGGATTGTCGACCAGGCTTGTCGTGATGCTCACCACGAGCCCGGACCGGCTGCGCTCCATCACCTTGACGGCGGCCTGCGTGATGTGGAAGAAGCCTGCGACGTTGGTGGCGATCTGCGAGAGGAAGTCGGCCTCCGTGTACGCGGTGAAGGGTTTCGCGATGAAGATGCCCGCGTTGTTGACGAGCGTGTCGATGCGTCCGAAGCGTTCGAGGCATTGAGAGACGACGCGCATGGCCGTATCGGCCGCGCCGATGTCACCCGCCACCGCCAGGATGTCGGGATCGTCGGACGCCTGGATGGATCGCGAGGTTGCGACGACGCCGTAGCCGCGTTCGCGAAATGCCTGCACCAGTCCGGCGCCGATGCCCTGGGATGCGCCGGTGACGATGGCTGCTTTCTGGGTCGAGTTCATGGCAAATCCCTTCTCGCGGCGATGCACGCCGCTCGCTTGATGCTGGAAAAAGTCCGTCGCTCAGGTCCGCAACGCCTTGAATCCGGCGCGCAGCTCCGACACGAAGAGCTGCGGCTGCTCCCACGCCGCGAAGTGGCCACCCTTGTCGAGCCTGTTGTAGTGGACGAGCTTGGGATAGGCCTGCTCCGTCCAGCTGCGCGGCGCCGTATAGATCTCGTCCGGAAAGGCGCTCACGGCCACCGGAATGGCGACGTGCTTCGGCGCAAAGAAGGCCAGCTTGCTTTCCCAATAGAGGCGTGCCGAGGAAACGCCGGTCTTCGTCAACCAGTAGAGCGTGATGTTGTCGAGGATGTCGTCCCGCGTCAGCCCCTCGGGCTGGCCGTCGAACACACGTGCGATGAGCGCGTAGCTGCGCGCGTCGTGGTCGAGCATCCATGCGGCGAGGCCGACGGGCGAGTCCTCGATCGCGTACAGCGTCTGGGGCCGGCTGCTCATCTCCTGGGCGTAGGCCAGCCCATGCTTGTAGAAGAAATCGAGCTGATCGTATGCATAGCGCTCGTCGGCCGAGAGACCGGCCGGCGGCGGACCGCCGGCCTGGAGCGCCTTCGCGATGTCGTCGGGAATCGTGGCGGGCATGTTGGTATGAATACCGAGCAATCCCGCGGGTGCCTGCAGGGCCATCTGCTCCGTGACCGCATTGCCCCAGTCGCCACCCTGCGCCACGTATTGCCTGTATCCGAGGCGATTCATCAGCACGATCCAGGCGCGCGCGATGCGAATCGGGTCCCAGCCCGTGGTGCCTGGCTTCGCGGAGAACCCGTGGCCCGGCAACGACGGAATCACAATGTCGAAAGCGTCCGCTGCATCCGCGCCATGTGCCGTCGGATCCGTCAGCGGCCCGACGATCTTCAGCTGTTCGATGATCGAACCGGGCCACCCGTGCGTGACGATGAGCGGAAGTGCATTCTTGTGTTTCGAACGGACATGAATGAAATGAATGTCGAGCCCATCGATCTCGGTCATGAACTGCGGCCAGGCATTCAGTCCGGCCTCGCACTTGCGCCAGTCGTAGGCGCCTGCCCAGTAGCGTGCGAGCGCCTGCGTCGTCGCCAACTGCACGCCTTGCGATGCATCGGCGACCGTTTCGCGCTCCGGCCACTTCGTTGCCGTGATGCGCCTGCGCAAGTCCGTCAGATCCGCCTGCGGGTAGCTCACACGGAACGGACGAATGGCCGGCTGGGGACTCGCCTCCTGGGCGAAGCCGGGCGGGGAGGTCAAGGTGATCAAGGGGGCGGAAAGCGCGGCTGCCGAACCGACCACGAAGTCGCGCCGGCTGAAGAATGAGGACTTGGTCATGAACGAATCCTTGTTTGAAAATTGGTTCGATCGATGCGCGATGCGCACAGCGAATCAAATCAAACGAGGTGGTGCCGGTCCATTGCACGATGGTGTCGGCCGATACCTTGGTATGAGCCACCGCGGTCCATCGCGTGAGGAAGATCCTGTCGCCCGCGGATTGGCGGACGAGTGCAGACCGAGGGGCGACGCGACTGCTGCTTCGCGCCGCCACAAGATCGAGGCGCTACCTCGCCTGCGACACGCGCGGCTTGCCGCGAGCGCCGGCCCTGCTCTTCTGGATATCCCTCAGCCGCTCCAGTTGCGCGGGGCAGTCCGCCGACGCCGCCACCAGGACGAAGGGGCTGCGCCGCAGCGAGGTGATCGTCTTCTCGACCAGCACCGGATCGCGGCCTTTCGCGACGAGTCCGGCCGCGACGGCGGCGCGCGAACTCTTGAAGAAGGCTTTCTCGAAGGCCGGCGTTCCGCAGCGCGCGGCGATGACGCGGTAGTCCGCCTCCAGCTGCTCGCCCGAACTCGCCACATCCGCGGCCGGCGCCGCCAGGGAAATCCCTGACAGGCAAATGCCCGCGACAGCGACCGATGCGGCCAAACCCAGTTGTACGTGCGTGTTCATGTCCCCTGCCCTTCCCGAACAGTGCAGCGTCCGGGAGCACCATCGTAGCCGCGCGCGCTCGCGGCCGCACGAACTAATGCACGCGCGCCGGCCAAACGTTGTCAGTGCGCCGCGCCCAGCCCGATCGGCGCGGGCACGGCATTGACGATGCGCGTGAAAAGCGCGCTGTATTCCGCCTCAGGCTCCTGCCCAGCCAGCGCGTCGCGGTTGGTGAGGAATGCGGCGTCGAGTTCCGCCCAATCGTCTTCCGTCAGCATCCGCTCGGCCAGGGGCAGGATCTCCCGCTCCTCCAGGGCCATGTGCGCGAGATAGAAGTCGACATAGCTTTCGACGGCCTTCTCGAAGACCTCGCGGCGCGATTCGCCCATCATCTCGAAGGCAAGCAGCGCGTGCTCGACATTGCGGATGCGGCGCTCCCCGCGCGCATGGTCGTCGTCCAGGCGGTCGAGCAGTTCGCGCGACAGCGGCGTGCGCGCGCGCAGCTTCGGGAACAGCAGTTCCGTCTCCTTGCGGTGGTGCCGCTTCTCGGGAAACTCGTCGACGTAGAACAGCATGGCCCGCAAGGCGCCGAAGTCGGGCAGCGTGCCTTCCCTGCGATGCTGGGCGAGCAGCAGGAGGATGGAGCGAAGCATGGCCGAGAGGGCCGAGTGTTCGTCGCGAATGATCTTTATGGTGGCATGCGTCATGCGGGTCTCCAGGTTGAAGCCCGTAGCCTCGCACCGCCGGCCGCTTGCCGCTTTGTCGGAGATCAAGAGAGAGCGGTCTTCCTCAATGCCCGCGTTCCACCGGGACGAAACGCGTCGCCGCGCCCCGCCGGATGAGCAGGGCCAGCGTCTGCGCATCCGCGAAGGAGGCAAGGGCCGCGTCGAGGTCCGCGATGCGGGCGACGCCCACGTCGTTGACGGCCAGCAGCATGTCGCCAAAGCGGATGCCCGCGCGCTCCGCCGGCCCGGACACCGTCCGCACATACAGGCCCGGCGTGATCGATCCGATCCCCTGCCCGGGCGAGCGCTCCAGCAGGCCGAGCCCCAGGCGCGGCTCGGGCATGCTTGCCGGCGCGACGATGCGCGGAGGAAGGTCGGGCACGCTCTCGGCGACCACGACCGTCACCGTCAGCAGCACCTTGCGGCGCCAGATCCGCAGCGCGATCGAGCTGCCGGGCCGCGCGGCGGAAACGCGCTCCTGGATCTCGGGGGCGGGCATCGCGGCGGCGCCGTCGGCCGAGAGCACGACGTCGCCGCTGCGCAGCCCGGCGCGCGCGGCCGGCCCCGCCGGATCGACCCGGACGATCAAGGCCCCCGACGCGCGCTCGAGGCCGAAGGCCGGAGCGAGTTCCGGCGTCAGCGCTTGAATCCGCGCCCCGATCTGTCCCCGCGTCACGCGGCCGTTCGAGCGGAGTTCGGCAACGATGCGCATGACCAGGTCGATCGGCAGCGTGAAGGAAACGCCGAAATACCCGCCGTCGGCCGAATAGATCATCGAGTTCATCCCGACGACTTCGCCCCGCTCGTCGAGCAGCGGTCCGCCCGAATTGCCGGGATTGAGCGCCACGTCGGTCTGGATCAGCGGCACCCCGCCGCCATCCGGGAGAAAACGCGGATTGGCGCTGACCACGCCGGCGGTCACGCTGTTGTCGAAGCCGAAGGGCGCGCCCAGCGCGGCCACCCATTCACCGGGGCACAGCCGCGCGCTGCTGCCGATCGCGGCCACGGGCAGGTTCGATGCCGCGATCTTCAACAGCGCAACATCGGTGTGCCGGTCGAGCCCGACCAGTTCGGCCGGAAAGCGCCGCCCGTCTGGGACAACGACCGCGATCTCCTGCGCCCCGGCCACCGCATGCGCGCTGCTGAGGACGAGCCCGTCGCTGCTCAGGACGAAGCCCGAGGCGGACGAACGGCCCGCCTCGGCCCTGTACGGGTCTGGCGTCGGTGCTTCCTCGCCGTTTCGCGCGTCGCCGGCTGCCTCGATGCTCAACACCCCGACAACTGCCGGCGCCTGGCGCGCGACCGCCGTGACGAAATCGACGCCCCGCCTCCCGGATTCCGGCCGATTCAGGCACCCCGGCTCGCCCGACCATGAAGGCGCGGCCGCCGCAACGAGCGCACACCCCGCCAACGCCAGGACGGCGAGGCGGCCGGTCAAGGCGCGCCGGGCAGGCAGTCGAATCTTCATGCGCTTGCCTTCCTTGCAAGTCCTGAAAGCGCTGATGGTGGCCGAGCCTCCGTCGCGCTGGCTTGAGCCATGTCAAGCCGCCGCGACCCCTCCCTTTTCATACTGGATGCTTTTCAACCTGCACCTGAAGGAGCGTGTCATGTACGAGCGGATTCTTGTTCCCGTCGATGGAAGTTCGACCTCCAACCGCGGCCTGGACGAGGCCATTCGCCTGGCCAAGCTGACCCACGGCAAGCTCCGGCTGTTCCATGTGATCGACGAGCTCTCGTTCGCCCTCGGCATGGATGCCTACGCGGGCTATGCCGGCGACTGGCTGACGGTGCTGCGCGAGAGCGGTGCCCGGCTGCTGGCGGAAGCCAAGGCCACCGTCGAGGCGGCGGGCGTCGAAGTCGAGACGGTGCTGCACGACAGCTTCGACGGCTCGGTCCACGAACTGGTCACGGCCGAGGCCAGCCGGTGGCCCGCGGACCTCATCGTCCTCGGCACCCACGGCCGCCGTGGCGTCGGACGCCTGGTCCTCGGCAGCAGCGCGGAGCACATCCTGCGCTTCTCGCCCGTGCCGGTGCTGCTGATTCGCGCGCCGGAGGTCAAGGCCGAAGAAAAGGCGGAGAAGGAAGAGAAGGCAGACAAGCCGATTCACGTCCACCTGCCCTCGGGCGCGCTCGCGTTCGAATAAGAGACACGGCTGGTTGACACAGTGTTTCCGGCCGATGCGATGCATTGACTGTGCGGTCACGCGGGGCGCCTAGATTGAAGGGGCGCCATCACCGTTCCTCCGAATGTCCTTGAGGAAGCAGGGCGCACAAAGGAGACCGTCATGATCGCTTCCCCGGCATCCACTGGCTATGAACTTCTCTTCCGCCCGCTCGCTGCCGCCCATCGCGGCTACGTCTTTCCATGCGACGCGATCGGCCATGTCGACATGGACGCTCTTTCCGAACGGGCGCGCGACAACTACCTGTATGCGCGAGCGGTCATGGGGATGGAAGTCCAATGGCCGGATGTGCGGCCCCGCGGATCTCACTGAATCCGCCGAAGTCGCGGGCGCGCGAGGTGGATAGCCCGGCGCCCCCGTGGTGGGCCGGCACGCCGGCCGACACCCCGGCCGTCACCGGACTCACCGACGCGCAGGCGCGGGAGGCGTTGGCGAAGGACGGTCCGAACACTTTCGAGCAACGCCAGGCGCGATCGCTGTTCGTCCAGTTCACCCGTCGCTTTCTCAATCCGCTCGTCCTCATCCTGCTGGCGGCGAGCGCCTTCTCCGCCCTGAGCGGCGACATCGCCAATGTCGCGATCATCATGGCAATGGTGCTGCTCAGCGTGACACTGGATTTTGTCCAGGAGCACCGCGCCGGCCGTGCCGCCGACAAGTTGCGCGCCTCCGTCACCTTGCGTGCCAGCGTGATGCGCGGCGGGCGGGCGACGGACATCCCGATCGCCGAGGTGGTGCGCGGCGACATCGTGCTGCTGTCCGCCGGCAACCGTGTGCCGGCGGACGGCCGCGTGCTGGAGGCTCGGGATTTCTTCGTCAACCAGGGCCTGCTGACCGGCGAGTCGTATCCGGTCGAGAAGCGACCGGGCGAAGTGGCGGCCGATGCCACAGAACTGCGCCAGGCGACCAACGCCGTCTTCATGGGCAGCACCGTCATCAGCGGCAGCGCGCGCGTGCGGGTCGCCGCGACAGGGCCAGGCACGGCGCTCGGCGAAGTCGCCCACAGCGTCCTGGCCGAGCCGCCGCCCACTGCCTTCGAGATCGGCACGCACCGCTTCGGTCTGATGATCATGAGGGTGACGCTGCTGCTGGTCCTGTTCGTGATGCTTGTCAACGTCCTGCTGCACCGCCCCCTGCTGGACTCCTTCCTGTTCGCGGTCGCCCTCGCCGTCGGATTGACGCCCGAACTCCTGCCGATGGTGATCTCGGTGACGCTGTCGAGCGGCGCGATCCGCATGGCGCGGCGTCGCGTCATCGTCAAGCGGCTGTCCGCGATCCAGAACCTCGGTGCCATGGACGTCCTGTGCACGGACAAGACCGGCACGCTGACCGAGGCGAAGATCAGCCTCGAGCGCTGCGTCGACGCCGACGGCGCCGAGGCCAAGCGCGTGCTGATGCTCGCGCACCTCAACAGCGTCTTCGAGAGCGGCCTCAAGAGTCCCCTGGACGAGGCCATCCTCGCCGCCGCCCCGCTCGCTCCCGGCGCATGGACCAAGGTCGACGAAGTGCCCTTCGATTTCGAGCGCCGCCGCGTCTCGGTGCTGGTCGACAACGGCGCCGCGCGCTGGCTGGTGGTGAAAGGCGCGCCGGACGACGTGCTCGGCTTGTGCGGCACCTGCGAACAGAACGAAGGCCAGGCGCGCGCGCCGCTGGACGAAGCCGCGCGCGAACGCCTGCGCGACCGGTGCCATGCGCTGGAGCGCGAGGGCCTGCGTGTGCTGGGCGTGGCCTGGCGCGAGGTGCCCGCCGCCCACGCGCACGCCGACGTGCGCGACGAGAGCGATCTTGTCTTCGCCGGCTTCGCCGCCTTCATCGACCCGCCCAAGGCGGGCGCCGGCGCCGCCATGGCGGCGCTGGCCAGGAGCGGCGTGGCTGTCAAGATCGTCAGCGGCGACAGCGAGCTCGTCACCCAGCACCTGTGCGCGCTGCTTCGCATTCCGGTCAAGGGCACGCTCACCGGGCGGGAGATCGCCGCCATGGACGACGCGGCGCTGCGCGCCCGCGTCAACGGCACGACGCTCTTCTGCCGCGTCAACCCGGCGCAGAAGAACCGCATCATCCTGGCTCTCAAGGCGCGCGGCCATGTCGTCGGCTACCTGGGCGATGGCATCAACGATGCGCCGCCGCTGCACTCGGCCGATGTGGGCCTGACCGTGGACTCCGCCGTCGACGTGGCGCGCGAAGTGGCCGACATGATCATGCTGGACCATGACCTGGCCGTGTTGCACGAGGGTGTGCTGGAGGGCCGGCGCACCTTCGGCAACGTCATGAAGTACATCATGATGGGCACCAGCTCCAACTTCGGCAACATGCTGAGCCTGGCGGGCGCGTCGCTGTTCCTGCCCTTCCTTCCCATGCTGCCGGCGCAGATCCTGCTGAACAATGTGCTCTACGACCTGTCCGAGGCGGCGATCCCGCTCGACCGCGTCGATGCCGGCGATCTGCGCAAGCCGCGGGCGCTGGACATGGCCTTCATCCGCAAGTACATGCTGTGCTTCGGGCTCATCAGCTCGCTCTTCGACGGCCTCACCTTCTACGTCCTGCTGCGGGTGTTGAATGCCGACCCGACGCTGTTTCGCACCGGCTGGTTCATCGAGTCGCTGGTGAGCCAGGTACTGGTCATCTTCATCATCCGCACGCGGGGCAGCCTGTGGGCAAGCCGACCTGCGCCCGCACTGGCGGCGGCCTCGCTCGCGGTCGTCCTCGTCGCCCTGGCGCTCCCCTTCTCGCGCCTGGGTCCGGTGCTGGGATTCGATGCGCCGCCCGCCATCTTCTTCGCCTGGCTGGCGGGCATGCTGCTGGCGTATCTGGCGCTGGTGGAAGGCGTGAAGAGGGTCTTCTTCCGCCATGTCAGGGAGCACGCGAGGCGATAGATGCCGCCGCGTCGCGCGCCTTCAGCCGCGACGCCCGGCAAGCCAGCGCGCGCACAGCGCCGCGACATCCACCGGCTGCTCGGTGGCAACCTCCAGCGCGAGCGCGCGCTCGTCGTCGTCCAGCGGCTCGTGGGTGGCGATCTGGCGCTCCAGGACCGCCAGGTCCGCCTCCGAGGCATCGCCTCCATCCGCGGCGCGCGCGCGCACCCTGTGTCGCAACAGCGCTTCGCCGGCGCGGCAATCGAGGATCGCGAAGGGCACGCTCAGCCCGGCCGCGAGCGCGCGAAAGGCCCGGCGCTCGGCGCGGCGCAGGAAGGCGGCATCGACGATCACGGGGTAGCCCGCCTGGAGCGCCGTTCGCGCGCACGCCGCCAGCCGATCGAAGGTGCGGCGCGTCGCCTCTTGCGTGTAGATGTCCGTCGCCTGGTCGGCCGAGCGTTCCAGCACGCCCAGCCCGAAAAGCCGCTTGCGCTCCACATCCGATCGGACCCGAATCGCGCCCGCCGCGGCCAGCAGTTCCGTCGCGACCGTCGACTTGCCCGAGCCGGACAAGCCATGGGTGATCAAGAGCCGTGGCAGGACATCGACATTCGTCGTGAACTGTCGGGCACAGGCCAGATAGTCGGGTGCGGGAGTGGCCAAGGGGTCTGCGCCGGACTGCGCGCGCAGTCCGTGGACCAGCGCCCGCACCAGCGCCCGGTACACCTCGTAGAAGCGCAGCACGGGCACCCCGGCGTAGTCGCCGCTGTGCTGCAGGTAGGCGTCGAGGAAGCGAAAGGCCAGGTCGGCCTGCCCGTGCGCCCTCAGGTCCATCGAGAGAAAAGCCACTTCGCTCATCACGTCGATCCACCGCAGGGCCGGATCGAACTCGATGCAGTCGAAGGCCAGCAGTTCCCCATCGACCAGCGCCACGTTGCCCAGGTGCAGATCGCCGTGGCATTCGCGCACCGCACCCCCGCGCTGGCGCATGAGCCAGGCCATGCCCAGGCCGTCGGCCTGTTCGTTGACCCAGGTCTCCAGCGCCTGGAGTGCATCCGCACCGCGGAGGGACCGCAATCCGGCCAGGGCACGGGTCACGGGCAGCAGCACCTGCGGCGGCGCGCCGAAATCCGACAGGGCCGATGCCACCTCCGCGTCGCGGTGGAACAGGGCGAGCCGCCGCGCGAACGCTTCGAGCTGGCCGGGCTGCAGCCGCCGCTCGACCAGGAGATCCTCGAGCAGCGCATGGTCGGGAAAGCGGCGCATCTGGACGGCATAGTCGATGGCATCCTCGGCATCGGCCACCGCCGAGAGACGCGGCGCCAGCGGCGTCCCGCACACCGCGAGCACGCCGAGGTACAAGGCCGGCGCGAGCCGGCGGTTCAGGCGCAGCTCTTCCTCGCAGAAATGCCTGCGCGAGGCCAGCGTCGAGAAATCGACGAAGGACAGATGCACCGGCTTCTTCAGCTTGTACGCATGGCCCTCGGTCAGCAGCACCCACGAGATGTGGGTCTCGATCAGCGCAACCGGCCGGCCGGTCTCGCTCGCGAGACGCGCGCGCAGCGCCGTCACCAGCGTGCGATCCGCCACGATGCCGGAAGACGATTGCAACTCCACCATCCGGAGCCCCTTCCGTTCAGGCCGCCGCCTTCTTCGACTTCTTGCCCTTTTCCTTCACCTGCTGGCGGTCGGTCTTGTGCAGCAGGGCCTTCCTGGCTTGTCCCTCCTCCGTCTTGTCGCGCGCGTAGCTCAGCACGCGGTAGACCTGCCTGGCGAAAGTGCCGCCGCCCAGGTTGCAGATGGTCGTGTCGCTCTCGCCTTCGGAACTCGGCCCCTGCCCGCCAATGCCGTCGTGGTTCTCGATGGTCGTCTCGATGTGGCAATCGAGCGGCAGCTTGATTCCCATCGACTCCAGGAACTCGCGTGGACGTGCGAGGTACGCCTTGAACTCGAAGGGCGTGCACTCCCAGAAATGGAGATAGATGGGTTCGGCCCGGATGATCTCGGACCGGGCGGATAAATCGACGATCTTGGTCGGCATGCGGGGACTCCAGGGTGACATGGCGCAACGGGCGCAGGTGGAGCGTAAGCGCAGCTTGCGCCCCGGCGTTGATCCCGATCAACGCCGGCCCCTCAGGCGTCGGCCAGCACGCCATCGACAACCCGGATCAGCCGGTCGCAGCGCTCGGCCAGCACCTGGTTGTGGGTCACGAAAAGGACGGCCATGCGGTGATCGCGCCCGGTCGCGCGCAGCAGTTCGAACACGGCGTCGGCCGACTTGCTGTCGAGATTGCCGGTCGGCTCGTCGGCCAGCAGCAGCGGCGGATTCATCGCCAGCGAGCGCGCCACCGCCACCCGCTGCTTCTGTCCGCCGCTCAGGCTGGTGACGACCTTGTCGCGCCACTTCGCCAGCCCCACGCGTTCCAGCAGGCTCGCGGCCTGTCTTTCCATGGCCGCGTTGCGAAAGCCCGCGTCGCCGAGCATCGGCATCATGACGTTCTCGAGCGCCGTGAACCCGCTCAGCAGATTGTGGTCCTGGAAGACGAAGCCGATGTTGTGCCCCCGCAGCCGCGTGAGCGCGTGATCGTCGAGCGCCGTCGTCTCCTCGCCGCAGATGCGCAGCGATCCGCTCGTCGGCCGGTCCAGCAGACCGACGATGTTGAGCAAGGTGCTCTTGCCGGAGCCCGATGGGCCCATGACCGCGCAGAACTCGCCGCGCGCCAGGCTGAGGTCGATGCCATGCAGCACCTCGACCTCGATCGGCTGCCCCACATTGAAGGCCTTGTGCACCGCCCGCATGCTGACGACCGGCTCATCCACGGATCGCCACCACCGGATCGAGACGCGCCGCGCGCATCGCCGGCGCGAGGGCCGCGCCCAGGCCCGTCAGGGTCGCCAGCAGCAAGGCCGCCCCGAACAGACCGGGCTCGATGGGCAGCGGAAAGAACGGCGTTCCGTCGGGATTGCGCGCGTAGCGCTGCCACAGCAGGAGCGCCACCAGCCCGATGGCCGAACCGACCACCGAGCCGAGCAGCCCCAGCAGCCCGCCCTCCAGCAGGAAGACCCGCAGGATCTGTCCGCGCGAAATGCCCATCGCCCGCAGGATGCCGATCTCGCGCGACTTCTGCACCACCGACACCACCAGCACGCTGGCGATGCCGAAGGCGACCGACAGACCGACGAAGAACCGGATCGTGGTGTTCGAAGTCTTCTGCGCCTGCACGGCGGTGAAGAACTGCGCGTTCGTCGCGATCCAGCTGTCGGCCTCCACGCCGGTGGCGGCGGTGATGCGCCGCGCGATCGTCTCCGCCGCATACACGTCGTCCACCGTGACGTCGATGTTGGAGACGCCGCCGACCAGGCCCAGCAAGCTCTGCGCCGTGCGCAGGGCCACATAGGTCGTGCGCTGGTTCGCTCCCTTGCTGCCCAGGTCGAGCAGACCGGCCACGCGCAGCGTGTTGCTGCTGCCATTGGCCGAGGTGACGCGCAGCTTGTCGCCCACCGAGACCCCCAGGTCGGACGCCAGTTCGATGCCGATCAGGATGTCGGTGTTGGTCAGGCGCGCGCTGCCGCGAACGATCTTCTCCGGCAGGGCGACGACGCGGAAGTAGAGATCCGGATCGACCCCGACCAGCGAGATGGCGCGGCTCGCATCGCCGCGCAGCGCCAGCGCGGAACCCGTTGCCGACGGCGAGACGACCGCCACGCCGGGCATCGCCTGGATCTGCGCCGCCACGGCCTGCCATTGGTCGATGGACTTGATTCTCTGCAGCGATGGCTGGACGATGGCATCCTCCCGCGCGCCCGGCCCGGCCCCGGGCAGGTCGGCCAGGACCCGCGCGGCCTCCTTGGGCGGCAGCAACTGGATGTGCGGCTGCGCCGTGAGCACCCGGCGGATGAAGTTGGCCTGCAATCCCGTCAGCAGCGCCGACATGAAGACGATCACCGCCACCCCGATCGCGATGCCGGCGACGATGAACAGGCTCTGCATGCGTCCTTCGCGCAGGAAGCGCAGCGCCACGATCCATTCGAAAGGCACCCAGCGGCTCATGGGGATCGATGCTCGCTCGCCGCCACCGCCCGCAGCCGCGTGCCGTCGACGACATCGGGCGTCTGCGCCGGCACCACGCGGTCGCCGGCCTGGAGCCCGTCGAGCACCTCGCTGACACCGCCGGAGTGCAGGCCGAGCCGCACGGGCTCGCGCTTCGCATGCCGGCCCTCGACCTTCAGAACCCAGGGCTGGGGACGATCGGCGTCGTGGATCGCATCCGTGGGCACGAGCAAGGCCTGGGTGCTGGATGCGACCTGGATATCCACCGACACCGTCATGTCCTGCCGCAGATAGGCCGGCGGCTTGGGCACGTCCAGCTTGACCTCGATCGACCCGCGCTGCACGTCCACCCCCGGATTGATGTAGACCAGCCGGGCGGCGAAACGCTGATCGGGATAGGCATCCGCCGATGCCTGCGCCTTCTGGCCGACCGCGAGCAATTGCAGGTTCTTCTCGTCGATCTGGGCCACCAGCTGCGTGTCGCCCGATGGCGAAAGCACCATCAGCGCCTTGCCGGGCTGGACCACATCGCCGGGCTCGACCTCGCGGTCGATCAGCGTGCCGGCCACCGGCGCGGCGATGGTGGCGTACGCCAGCCGCGAACGCGCGACCCCGGCAGCGGCGCGCGCCTGTTCCAGCGCGGTGGTCGCGACGGCGTGATCGCTGCCGTTCGGACGCGTGGTCTCCAGCTGGCTTTGCGCCGAACGCAATTGCGCCTCGCCCATGTCGACGGCTTTTCTCAGGTCGTCGAGTGCCGCCTGGCCGACGAAGCCCTGGTTGAAGAGATCGGTACTGCGGCGCAGTTGCGCGCGCGCATTGTCGACATTGACCTGGGCCTGGCGCACCGCCTGCTCGGCCACCGGCGCCTGGACTTCCCGAAGCTGCCTCAGACGCGCCTGCGCCTGCAGCACGGCCGCGTCGGCCTGCGCGGCGGCGGCCTTCCACTCCGCGTCGTCCAGTTCGATGAGGACCTGGCCCGCGTCGACCGTCTGCCCTTCCATCACGGGCACGCGCCTGACCATCCCCACGATCTGGGAGCCGATGCTCACCCGGTGCGGCGCCTCCACATGGCCGCTGGCCACCACCGACTGGACGAAATCGCTTCGGGACACGACGGCAACCGGCACCTGCGGGCCCAGCAGCACCCTCGGCCCGAGCCAGACGGCCGCGCCCGCGAGCAAGGCCACGGCCACTGCCGCCGTGGCATAGCGCTTCACCGAGCCCCTCGGAACCCTCGGCCGCGCCGGTTGAGCCTCGCCGGTCGATGGCGCCGCCGGCGCGACCCCTCCGGGAGGCTCGAAATTCAACGGCCGCGGCTCAAGTTTCAACGGGGACATGCGAGGACGCCTCACGCGTGCCCGGGGGGCTTGCCGCCTGCTCGGCCCCCGAGGCCCTCACCAGCAACACGGGGACCGGCGCGATGCGCAGGAGCAGTTCCGCGTCGCTGCCCAGCAGCATCCGTCCGACGCCGTGGCGGCCATGCGATCCCATCACGATCAGATCGGCGCCCCAGGCCTTGGCCTGCTCCGCGACGATCTCCGACACGCGTCCGGCGAGCGAAGTGAACAGCACACTCTCGGCCTGGATGCCGGCGCGCGCCGCGCGCTCCCTGCCCTGCTGGAGGATCTGTTCGCCCGCCTGCTCCATCAGGGGGAGCAGATCCGAGCTGTAGACGGCGAAGGGCTCGAAGCCGGTCACGTACTTCAGTTCGTCCACCACGTGGACGAGGCACAGCGAAGCACCCGTGAGCTCGGCCAGGCGAAGCGCTTCGTCCAGGCCTCGCAGCGAAGTCAGGCTGCCATCGATGGGGACCAGGATGCGTTGATACATGGGTGACCTCTGGCGTCCGGGAAGACGGGCTCCCAGTGTCGGTGCCGATGCCCCCATGCGCCTTGACACGCATCAACCCCGGCCGGGGCCCCGCTTGAATTCACCCGCCTCGAGGCGCCGCGCAGCGACCTTGCGCTGGCGCAAGGTCGCTGGAACCCACCGGCGCGATGCTTGTCCTATCTGTAACCCGGAGAAGAAACCATGAGATCGAAGATCCTGCTGGGCCTTGCGGCCATCGTCATCGGCTCCGCCTCTTTCGCCGCCGACGACACCCAACCCGGCCAGCTGAGCCGGCCGCCGATCATTTCCCAGAAGACCAGGGACGCCGCGAGCAAGGCGGCCCGTGAAGCGGAGAGCGCGGCGCGCAAGGCCGCGGAACATGCCAAGGCCGCGCTCGACACGAGCGAAGCCACGGCCGGCAAGGTGTCCAGGGCCGCGGCCGAGGCCATCCGCCGCGCGGCCAAGAAGGCCGCGGACGCGGCACGGCGCGTGCAGGAAAAGGCGACGGCTTCCAGCGCCAAGGCCCTCGACGAAACCCGCGATGTCACACGGGCCGCCGAGGAAGAGAGCAAGAAGGCAGCCTCCGCCACGAAGAGCGCGTTCGAAAGGTCCGAAGAAGCGGTCAAGCGCGCCTTGGAATCGAGCGGAGAAGCCGCCGAGAAGGCGGCGCAGGCCACGCGCGATGCGCTGAAGACGGCGGCGGAAGCCACGCGCACCGCCGCCAACGCGACGAAGGACGCCGCCAGCCGGACGCTCGAAGCCGCCAAGCGCGCCGCGACGGCCTCGGAACCGGCACGAAAATGAGCCTGGGCCGCCGCGCTGCCGATCTGCTCGCGGCCCTTGTCCTTGGCCTGTCGCTATGCGGTGCCGGCCACGCCGCGATGAGTCCCGCCGAACTCGCGGCCGCCTATCGCGTCCAGGTCGACCGGCGCCTGGAGATTCCGCCCGACGAGGCGCGGCACTATGGCGCGCTCGCGCTCGCAGCGCTCAAGGATGCGGGAGTCACGCTGGACGCCGCCCAGTATCTCGCGCTGGTCGACCGCAGTCCCAAGGTCCAGGCCATCTTCATCTACTGGATGGCCACCGATGCGCCGCCCCTGCTCATCGGCGCATCGCCGGTCTCCACCGGGCGCGGCGGCGGCTTCGAGTACTTCGAGACGCCGCTGGGCGTGTTCCCGCTTTCGACCGAAAACCCCGACTTCCGCGCCGAAGGCACCTTCAACGAGAACGGCATCCGCGGCTACGGACTCAAGGGCATGCGCGTCTTCGATCTTGGGTGGCAGCAGGCGCAGCGGCTCTGGGGCCGTGGCGGATTCAGCACGATGCGGCTGCAGATGCATGCGACGGACCCGGATTTTCTCGAGCCGCGGCTGGGCACCGTGCAATCGAAGGGCTGCATCCGCATCCCCGCGAGCCTGAACCGCCTGCTCGACGGCTTCAGCGTGCTGGATGCGGACTACCTCCAGGCCGAGGAAGCCGGCCTGTCGATGTGGGTTCTGCCGCCGGAACGAACGCCGGTGGCGGGCGCGGGCCGCTACCTCGTCATCATCGACACCCTGCGTTCCGAGCGTCCCGACTGGTCTCCCGCGCCCCAGCCGGCGGCGCGGCCCGGCCAGGCCGCCCCCGGTCCTTGATCCAGCGCAAGGGCCTGCCGCCGCCCGCTGCGTACATTGTCCCGATCAGGAATGCAGCG
Organism: Variovorax sp. 01T432; assembly: GCF_056398605.1. Lineage (NCBI taxonomy): Bacteria > Pseudomonadati > Pseudomonadota > Betaproteobacteria > Burkholderiales > Comamonadaceae > Variovorax > Variovorax sp. 01T432. Next base: position 27,384 of record NZ_JBFTPS010000033.1, on the reverse strand, counting down.
GAGATGGCAATGGGCAAGATCCTTGTGGTGGTGTATTCATATACCGGCAGTTCCCGTCGGCTGGCGCAACTCATGTGCATCCAGCAAGGCCGGAGCATGGCCGAGATCACGGAGCCTCGGCCGCGCACGGGCGGCGCATGGGGCAACTGGCGCTGCCTGCTCGACGCCTTCTTCAGGCGCCGCCCGGCCATTCGCTACGACGGTCCGCGACCGATGGACTTCGACGCCGTGGTGCTCGTGTCGCCGATCTGGATGATGCGCCTGGCCGGCCCGATGCGCAGCTTCGTGGCGAAGCTGCACGACCAGCTGCCCGATGTGGCGGTCGTCTCGGTCATGGGCGGCCGGGGCGCGCCGAACGCCGTCGCCGAGATCGGCCAGATCCTGGGCCGCTCTCCCATCCTGAGCACCGCGTTCACCATGAACGAGGTCAACGACGGCAGCTGCGCGGCGCGACTGCAGGCCTTCGGCACCGCCGTGCAGAACGCGAAAGACGCGCAGATCGTGGCGCGGCCGGCGATCCTGTCGCCACAGGCGGCATGAGGCCGGTTGCGGCCGATCCCGCATTGAATTCCGCATCAGAAGCTCCATGTACGGAGACACGACCCGGTTCTGCCATTTCCTCTTCGACGAAGCCGTGGCCGACGCGGCGCGGCAGGGCCCGCGCGGCGCCGGCCCCATGAACATGCTCAGACAGTCTCCTCGCGCCATGCCCTTCTTGCGAATCGCCCGGCTTCTTTGCGCCATCGGCATCGCAAGCCTCGGGGCGGCATGCGCCACGGACCCCCTGCCGGCCAGCGCGCCCCTGCTCGATACGGTCGCGGCGCACGACGTGGCCTTCTCCTCGCTCGTCGCAAACCGGCGCGCCTCCGTGGTCGACATCAGCACCCTGCGCATCGGGCGCGACGAAAGCCCGCAGGAAGGCGAGCTGGAATTCGCGCCCGAGAACGACTTCGCCGACCGGCTCGCCTGGCCCCTGCCGGCGAGCGTCCAGATCAGCCAGATCCGTGATCTCGCCTCCGGCGTGATCCTCGGCGCCGACGGGCTGATCCTCACCAGCGCCCATGTGGTCTCCAATATCGACGAGGCACAGGTTCGCCTGGACGACGGCCGCCGCTTCACGGCCCGCGTGATCGGCATCGACCGGCGAAGCGACGTGGCCCTGCTCAAGATCCAGGCGAGCGGCCTTCCCACCGCCGTCATCGGAGACTCGGCACGGCTGTCTCCGGGCGACTGGGTGGCCGCCATCGGAACACCCTTCGGCTTTCACGGCACCGTCACCACGGGCGTGGTCAGCGCCACGAACCGCTTCATCGGCGGCGCCGGCGAAATCCCCTTCATCCAGACCGACGTCGCGATCAATCCGGGCAGCTCCGGCAGCCCCCTGTTCAACAGCCGGGGCGAGGTGGTCGGAATCAACTCGATGATCTACAGCGGCAATGGCGGCTACATGGGCCTTTCCTTCGCCGTGCCGATCGACCTGGTGATGAAGGTCGTCGCCCAGCTGCGCACGGACGGCGCGGTCCGCCGCTCGCACCTGGGCGCGGACTTCCAGGAGGTAACCCCCGCCCTGGCGGACGCCTTCGGCCTGCCCGAAGCGGCCGGCGCGCTGGTGGTGCGTGTCGACGCCGACAGCCCGGCGCAGGCGGCCGGCCTGGCGCGCGGCGATGTGGTCATGGCGTTCGACGGCAAGAAGATCGCCCATTTCTCGCAGCTGCTGCAGCTCGTCTCGGAGCGTCCGGCCCATGTCCGCAGCCGGATGGATGTGTGGCGCCGCGACACCCGGAGCATCCTGTGGGTCAGCCTCGGCGAGCAGGCGCCCGCGAGGCCGGCCGCGGCGCGCGAGGCGGCGGACGGGGCCAGCGACACCCTGGGCCTCGAACTGGTCGAGCTCTCCCCGACCCTGCGCCTGAAGCTTCGCATCGGCGGCGGCCTGCTGGTGCGCGACGCCACCGGCGCGGCGCGCAGCGAAGGCATCATTCCGGGCGACCTCGTGGTCGCCGTCAACGACGATGCGGGCCTCGAACACGTCAGCGACTTCACGCGGGCACTCGCGCGCGCGACGCCCGGCAGCACGGTCGCCCTGCTCGTGATGCGCGACCGGCGCGTGGCCTACGTGCCGATCCGCCTGCCCGCGCGCCACGGCAAGCCTCTCGACTGACTGAATGCGGGTGGGTCAGGCGGCGCCGCGCCCCAGCGCGCGCAGGCGCCCGATCCATCGGGCGCGAGCCTCGGGCCCGATCGTCTCGATGGCGCCGATCACGGTGTCGCGCACCGGGGATGCGCCGAGAAAGCCCAGGATATTGCGCTTGAGCACCTTGAGGCCGTGCGCGCGGAAGTACCAGCGATAGACGAGCGCCGGCATGCCCATGGTCATCACGATCCGCGCGCTGCGGCCATGCAGGGGCTTGCCGAACTTGCCGGAGGACCCACTGACCGGGATGAAGCCCGGCCGCAACACCTGCTCCAGGAAGCCCTTCAGCAGCGCGGGCATCTCGCCCAGCCAGAGCGGAAAGAAGAGCACCAGGTGATCGGCATTGCGCAGCGCCTCTTGCGCGCCCACGAGCGCCGGCGGCGGCGCGCCGCTGTCCCACGCGGCCTTGCTGCGCAGGAGCGGGAAGTCCAGCAATCCCACGTCGACCGACTCGACGCTGTGACCGGCGCTCCCGGCTCCTTCGGCATAGGCCCGCGCCAGGGCGTGGCAGAAATGCGCGCTCGCGCCATCGGGATGGCCCTGGATGATCAGGATGCGCTTGCCCATGTCGCCGGCCCGCGCCTAATGCGCCATCAGCACCGGAACCGTCATGGTCGCGAGCATTTCCCGCGTCGCGCCGCCCAGCACCTGCTCCCGCAGGCGATGGTGCCCGTAGCCGCCCATCACGAGCAGATCGGCGCCCATGCCGGCCGCGCAGGTCAGAAGCGTGTCGACCACGCTCTCGGTGCTGCGGCACTGCTCCGGCATCGCGTGCACGCCGTGGCGCCGCAGCCAGTCGACCATCTCGGGCGCCTGCAGGAAGGCATCGTCGCGCCCGTCATCGGGCTTGCGCACGGACAGAAGCGTGACGCGCGAGCCCTTGTCCAGCAAGGGCAGGGCCTCGCGCAAGGCCAGGCCCGACTCGCGCGTCGCGTCCCATGCGACCAGCACGCTGCGCCCGACATCCTCGAACCGGCCCATGCGCGGAACGATGAGCACGGGCCGGCCCGTATGCAGCACGACCTGCTGCGGAAAGTCGCGCGTCGCGCTGGCGGCCGAGTTGTCATGCCCGATCTTCTCGCCGTCCGCCTGGCCCACCACCACCAGATCGCTGGCGCGGCCATGGTGGATGACTGCCTCGGCGGCTCCGCCGTCGGCCAGGCGCACCGACCATGACAGGGAAGCCGCGCCCCGGATCGCATCCTTGAACACATGCGTGATGGCCTCGGCCCGCACGCGCAGGTAGTCGGCCGCGGTGGCGATCAGGTCCGTGCTTCCGGTGGGAATCGTGTTCGTGGGGATGCTGCCGTTGACCAGGCCTGTCGGCACGAGACCCACCAGGTGGCTGCCATGGGCCATGGCCAGACGGGCCGAGAGATCGATGCGGACCACGCAGCGTGGCGTGTGGTCCAGGTGGACCAGGATGGTTCCGAGATTCACGGCGTTCCCCGCTCTGAATGAATGTGCGACAGGCGCATCTTCGAGCGGCGGGCGTCGCGCCACCTTGACGCCGATCAATGCCGCACGAATGCCTCCGGTCAGACTCCAAGCCCAAGTGCCCGGCGCCTTCGACGATCGAGTCGGCGGGCAAGCACGCAAGAACTACCCCACCGGGATCGACATGGACGAAAAAGCCGAAGCACTGGACCGAACGCTGCACGCGAGCCTGGCCGAACTCACGCGCGGGATCTCCCCCGCCGCGCTGATGCTGGCCTGGGCCGACTGGGCCATCCACCTGGCCGCGCAGCCGACCCGCAGCGCCCAGGTGCTGGGGGTCCGCCCCTGGTTGCGCGCGCTCGAGATGAGCAGCCCCGCCCTTCAGCATCTGCCCGGGCACAAGCCGCCCACCCCCGACCCTCGCGAGCGCGACCGCCGGCTCGCGGACCCCGCGTGGGACGCATGGCCGTTCAGCTTCTACCGCGACGTCTTCCGCGCCGGCGAGGAGTGGATCGCCGACCTGACCGAGGGCGTCCCCGGCGTCGACCGCCATCACCAGCAGGTGGTGGAGTTCGCGGCCCGGCAGCTGCACGCCATGTGCTCGCCGGCGAACTTCGCCGCCACCGATCCGCTGGTGCTTCAGAAGGCCGCGGCGACCGCCGGCACGAATTTCCTGCAGGGCGCGCAGAACTGGGCGCAGGACCTGCAGCGCACCCTCCAGCACCAGCCGCCCGAAGGCGTGGAGAACTTCCTGCCGGGACGCGATGTCGCGATCACGCCCGGCAAGGTCGTGCTGCGCACCCACCTGATGGAGCTGATCCAGTACACGCCCACGACCGCCACGGTTCATCCCGAGCCGGTCCTGATCATGAGCGCCTGGATCATGAAGTACTACATCCTCGACCTGTCGCCGCACAACTCGCTGATCCGCTACCTGGTCGACCACGGCCACACCGTGTTCGCGATCTCGTGGCGCAACCCGGATGCCAAGGATGCGGACTTCGGCATCAACGACTACCTGGCGCAGGGCCTCATGGCCAGCCTCGATGCGATCCAGGCCATCGTGCCCGGCCAGCGCGTGCATGCGCTGGGCTATTGCCTGGGGGGCACCCTGCTCGCCATCGGCGCCGCGGCCATGGCACGCGACCGCGACGAACGCCTCGCCACGGTGACCCTGCTGGCCGCGCAGACCGACTTCACCGAGCCGGGCGAGCTGAGCCTCTTCATCGACGAGAGCCAGCTCTCCTTCCTGGACGACGTGATGGCGCGCCAGGGCTATCTGGATTCGAGCCAGATGGCCGGCGCATTCAACCTGATGCGCGCCACCGATCTCATCTGGACCCCCCTGGTGCGCAACTACCTCATGGGGGAACGCATGCCGATGACGGACCTCATGGCGTGGAACGCCGACGGCACGCGCATGCCCTACCGCATGCACGCGGGCTACCTGCGCAGCCTGTTCCTCGAGAACGCGCTGGCCGAGGGGCGCTACCTGGTGGACGGACGCCCGGTATCGCTGGGCGATATCGGCGTGCCGATCTTCGCCGTCGGCACCCGGACGGACCATGTCGCGCCCTGGCGCTCCGTCTACAAGATCAACCTGCTCTGCGACACGGAAATCACCTTCGTCCTCACCGACGGCGGCCACAACGCGGGCATCGTCAGCGAACCCGGCCACCCGCATCGCCACTACCAGATCCTGCGCCGCGCCGCCAATGCGGCCTACGTGCCGCCGGAGGCCTACCTGGCGCGGGCCGAGCCTGTCCAGGGGTCCTGGTGGCCCGCGTTGCAGCAGTGGCTGGCACGGCATTCCGGCCCGCGCCGCAAGCCGCCCCGCGCGCGCGACGCGTCGCCGGCCCGCACGCCGCTGTGCGACGCGCCGGGGACCTACGTCATGACGCGCTGAAGACAGGTGCGTCGTCGCCTCTTGATCCAGCGCAACGCTCGCCGCCCCTGCCCTGCCTACAGTGGTTCGATGCGTTCAATCCTCCATGAAAGGCAGCACATGAAATCCGATGCTCAACTGAGAAGCGATGTCGTGGCCGAACTGAGCTTCGATCCCGCGGTGACCGCCACCGACGTCGGCGTGATCGTCAAGGATGGCGTGGTCACGTTGACCGGCCACCCCGCCAGCTACGCGGAGAAATTCGCCATCGAGCGCGCCGCCCAGCGCGTCAAGGGCGTGAAGGCGCTCGCGATCGAGATGAACGTGAAGCTCGCGGCCGGCTACGAGCGCACCGATGCCGACATCGCGATGGCGGTGGAGCGCGCGATCGAGTGGAACGTCCTCGTGCCCGACGACAAGATCCACCCGATGGTGGAAAAGGGCTGGGTCACCCTCAGCGGCGAGGTCGAGTGGGAGTTCCAGCGCCGCGCCGCGGAAGGCGCCGTGCGCAACCTGCTGGGCGTCACCGGCGTCACGAATCTCGTCATCATCAAGCCCAGGGTCACGCCGGCCGACGTCGAGAAGAAGATCCAGGAAGCCCTCGAGCGCCAGGCCGATCGCGAGGCCCGCCACGTCGAGGTTTCCGTCGCCGGCACCCAGGTCACGCTGCGCGGCAAGGTCAGCTCCTGGGCCGAGCGCAAGGCCGTCCAGGGCGCCGCATGGTCGGCGCCGGGCGTGGCCAGCGTCATCAACAACCTGCTGGTCGAAGCCTGATGACGCGCGTCGCATTGGTCACCGGCGGCACCGCCGGCATCGGGGCGGCCACGGCCGAAGCCCTGCTCGCCGCGGGCTACCGCGTCGCCTCCAACTATGGAAGCAACACCCAGGCCGCCGAAGCCTTCGGCGCGCGCACGGGCATTCCCACCTTCGCCTGGAATGTCGCCGACCCGGTGGCCTGCCGCGAAGGCGTGGCCCGGGTGGAAGCCGCGCTCGGCCCGGTCGAGGTGCTGATCAACAACGCCGGCATCACGCGCGACGCGATGCTGCACAAGATGAGCTTCGAGCAGTGGCGCGAGGTGCTCGACGTCAACCTGGGCGGCTGCTTCAACATGTGCCGCGCCGTGATCGAGGGCATGCGGGAGCGGCGCTTCGGCCGCATCGTCAACATGGGCTCGGTCAACGGCCTTTCCGGCCAGATGGGCCAGACCAACTATGCCGCCACCAAGGCGGGTCTCATCGGCTTCACGAAGTCGCTCGCCCTGGAAGGCGCGTCGCGCAACATCACCGCCAACGTGATCGCGCCCGGCTACACCGACACGGCCATGGTCGGCGCGGTGCCCGCCGATGTCATGGCGCAAATACTCAAGACCATTCCGATGGGCCGCCTCGCGACCCCGGCGGAGATCGCGCGCAGCGTGGTGTTCCTGGCCGCCGACGACGCCGGCTTCATCACCGGCATCACGCTGTCCGTCAACGGCGGCAAGTACCTGCCCTGACGGCCGGTCGCCGCTTCCCTTTTCCGCCCCCCTGGAGTCCACACCATGCAGATGATGAAAGCCGCCGTCGTCCACGCCTTCGGGCAACCCTTGCAGATCGAGGAAGTCCCCGTGCCCGAGGTGCCGCCGGGCCAGGTGCTGGTGAAGGTGGCCGCCTCCGGCGTCTGCCATACCGATCTGCACGCCGCCAGCGGCGACTGGCCCGTCAAGCCCACCCTGCCCTTCATTCCCGGCCATGAGGGCGTGGGCCACGTCGCGGCGGTGGGCGCCGGCGTCAAGGACATCAGGGAAGGCGACCGCGTGGGCGTGCCCTGGCTGCACACCGCGTGCGGCCACTGCGAGCACTGCATCACCGGCTGGGAAACCCTGTGCGACCAGCAGCAGATGACCGGCTACACCGTCAACGGCGCCTACGCCGAATACGTGCTGGCCGATCCGGGCTACGTGGGCCACCTGCCGGCGAATATCGGCTTCACCGAGATCGCGCCCGTGCTGTGCGCGGGGGTCACGGTCTACAAGGGCCTCAAGGTGCTGGAATGCAAGCCGGGCGACTGGGTGGCGATCTCCGGCGTCGGCGGCCTGGGCCACCTGGCGGTGCAGTACGCCAAGGCGATGGGCTTCCACGTCGCCGCCGTCGACATCGACGACGAAAAACTGAAGCTGGCCCGGAGCGTCGGCGCCGACATGGTGATCAATGCGGCGACGCAGGACCCCGTGCAGGAGATGCAGAAAGCCATCCGCGGCGCGCACGGCGTGCTGGTGACGGCCGTCTCGCGCAGCGCCTTCGCGCAGGCGCTGGGCATGCTGCACAAGCGCGGCACCATGTCGATGGTGGGCCTGCCGCCCGGCGATTTCGCGCTGCCGATCTTCGACGTCGTGCTCAATGCCAAGACCGTCCGAGGCTCGATCGTCGGCACCCGCAAGGACCTGCAGGAGGCCCTGGCCTTCGCCGGCGAGGGCAAGGTCCACACGGTGTGCAGCGAAGACCGGCTCGACAACATCAACGCGGTGTTCGACCGGATGCGCGAAGGCCGCATCGAAGGCCGCGTGGTGATGCGGATGACCGCCGAGGACTGAGCCCCATGCGCGCCATGGTGCTGCACGCCGCCGGCCAGGCGCTGCGGATGGAGGAGCGCCCGCTGCCCGAGCCCGCCGCCGGCGAGCTGAGGCTGCGCGTCCTCGCCTGCGCGGTCTGCCGCACCGACCTGCATGTGGTCGACGGCGACCTGCCCCTGCCCGTGCTGCCGATCGTGCCGGGCCACGAGATCGTGGGCCTCGTGGAGGCGCTGGGCGCGGGCGTCGGCACGCATCGCGTGGGGGACTGCGTCGGCGTGCCATGGCTCGGCCACACCTGCGGCCACTGCGCCTTCTGCGACAGCGGCAGGGAGAACCTGTGCGATGCGCCGCGCTTCACCGGCTATCACCGCGACGGCGGCTTCGCCAGCCACGTCGTCGCCGAGGCCGCGTTCTGCCTGCCGCTCGGCCAACTGGCGCGGGACCCGGCCCACGCCGCGCCCCTGATGTGCGCCGGCCTGATCGGCTGGCGCTGCCTGAAGGCGGCGGGCGCCGATGCCCGGCGCCTGGGCCTCTACGGTTTCGGCGCCGCGGCGCACCTCATCGCCCAGGTCGCCACTGTCCAGGGGCGGCGGGTGCACGCCTTCACGCGGCCGGGCGATGGCGCCGGCCAGACCTTCGCGCGAAGCCTCGGCGCCGTGTGGGCCGGGGGCTCCGACGAAGCGCCGCCCGAGCCCCTGGACGCCGCGATCATCTTCGCGCCGGCCGGTGAGCTCGTGCCCGCGGCGCTGCGCGCGGTGCGCAAGGGCGGAAGGGTCGTGTGCGGCGGCATCCACATGAGCGACATTCCCAGCTTTCCCTATCGGCTGCTCTGGGAAGAGCGGCAGATCGTCTCGGTCGCCAACCTGACGCGCGCCGATGGCCGCGAATTCCTCGAACTGGCACGCGCGCATCCCCCTCGCATCCACATCAGGACCTACCCGCTGGCCCAGGCGAACGAGGCCCTGGCGGACCTGCGTGCCGGCCGCGTGGAAGGCGCCGCCGTCCTGCTGCCCTGAACGCGGCGTGGCGCGCGGCCCGCATTGACGCAGGTCAAGGCCGGGCAGGCATCCGGGAGCGACGATCGATACCGTCCTTCCCATTCCAATTCCTCTTCACCGAGCCTCCCCATGAAACATCTGACCGCCGCCGACCGCGAGGCACTTGCGGAACAACTTCGCGTCATGAAACGCGCGGTCCTGGACGAAATCCGGGGCACCGCGGTCCAGTTGGACGCCACCATCGAATCGACCGGCGCCGAGGTTCGAAACCATGCCGACGAGGCCGCGGACGAACGCTTGGACGACGTGCGCTTTGCCGAGATCGAGATCGACCGCACCAGGCTCCACGACATCGAGCAGGCCGAGCAGCGCATGGCCAAGGGCAGCTATGGCGTGTGCGCCGATTGCAACGAGGAGATTCCGCGCGAGCGCCTGATGGCGCAACCGATCGCCATCCGCTGCGCCGCCTGCCAGAGCGCCGCCGAAGCCCGGCATCGCCACTGAGCGGGATCGGCTCTTCGAAGCTCGCGTGCAATGCCGCGCGAGATGCGGATTCGATGCGCCAGGCGCCAATGGACGGCGCGAGATCGAGGCCGCGCGGTCCGATGCAGGCGTGCGCCGTGGTGCCATTAGACTCGCGGGCAGATGACCGCCACACTTTCCGCCGTCACGCGCGAGCGGCTGCGGCACTTCATGCGCATCATCCGCATGGCCGCGGTCATCGGTGCGGGCGTCGGTGCAATCTACGGCGCCGCGATTGCCGGACCGGGCGCTCGCTCGCTGCTCGTTGCCCTGCTGATCTCCGTACCGATCGGTGTCATCGACGCGCTGCTCACGGCTTCATGGATCGCCGGCATCGAGATCTTCCTGCTGCCTCGCGCTTCGATGCGATGGCTCGACGCGCTGCCGTTCGCTGCGGTGTTGATCCTGAAGACGCTTGCCTACGGCGCGATCGGTGGGGCGGTCCTCACCGGGCAGCCGGGAGAGCGCCTGTTGGGCGTCGTCACCGTCTATAACGCGCGCACCGGGCTGATTGCGGTCTGCCTCTCGCTCGTGGCCGTCGCCGTCGTGGTGATGATGTTTCAGGCCGCGGGCCTCGTCGGCTACCGGACCTTCATGGCTCTTCTGCTCGGAAAGTATCGCCGGCCCTACGCCGAGCGGCGCTTCTTCCTCTTCGTCGACGTGGTGGGCTCGACCGCGATCGCCGAGCGGCTCGGAGCGCTGGAGGCACATCGCTTCCTTGCCGCGGTGTTTTCGGCGGTCGCCGAACCGATCGAGCTGTGCCGCGGCGAAATCTACCAATACGTCGGCGACGAGATCGTCATCACCTGGGTCGAGGCCGATGGCGTTGCCGATGCGCGGGCGTTGCGCTGCTTCTTCGCGATGCGCGCGGCGCTCGCCGCGGACGCGAGCCGCTTCGTCCAACGCTTCGGCGTGCAACCCACACTGCGTGCGGCGCTGCATCTGGGCGAGGTCATCGCCGGCGAGGTCGGCCAGGTGCGCCGCGCGATCGTCTTCCATGGCGACGTCATGAACACGACCGGGCGCCTCGAACAGGCGACCCGCGAAGTCGGATGCTTCTTCATCGCATCGGCCGAAGCGCTCGCCTCCCTGGTTCCGCCGCCCGAGATCCGTATCCATGACCTTGGCGCGCTGGCGCTGCGCGGACGAATCGAGCCCTTCCATGCGTTCTGCGTCGACATACAGGCACATCAGACGCGGCGCACGCACTTGTCGTAGAGATGCAGCGCGCGGCCCTCGGGGTCGTACCTGGCCTTGAGCGCTTCGTAGCGCGTCATCCCATAGGCGCGGTCGAACTCCTCGCGGGTGAAGAAGCAGTCGGAATAGAGCGACTTGATCCCGCCCGGGCGCATCACCTCCTTCTCGACCAGGCGATTGAAGTGCCCGGGCTCGAGCGGCCGCGTGTCCCGCACCACGTCCCAGAAGCCGAAGTTGACGTAGAGTGTGCCGGGCTTGAGCGGGTACAGGCTGAAGGCGCCGTCGCCGAACGGCGCGCGCACCGGGCAGATCCACACCGGCAGGATGCCGGTCGTGGCCGAGAGGAAGGCCAGGAATTCCGCGGCGCGGGCGATCGGTATGTCGACATCCTGGATCACCGACTCCCGGTACACGCCGCGCCAGCCGGCCACGAGCCGGTTCAGACCCCAGCGGGAATTCCAGCGCATCAGGCGGGTGTAGGTGCGCGAGTTCAGCCGTTCGCGGCCGAGCAGGCGGCGCACCAGCGGGTACTGCGCGCCGAAGTTGCGCGAGCACCAGAACCAGTCGGTGTCCCAGCGCCAGATGTAGTCGCGCGCGCGCAGGTCGTCCTCGGACTTCTCCAGCAGCGAACGGTAGTAGATGTGCTCGAAGCCGTAGTCGCTCGGCGACGGCGCATCCGGCACGAAGCGGGCGACATTGAGCACCAGCGAGCCCGGGCCGAACACCACGCCGTCGAGGAAATCGGCGTCGCCCTCGGCATATTCGGCCAGGGCCGCGAAGAAGGCCTCCGGACGCGAATAGCGCAGGTGCTTCACATGCACGCAGGGCTTGACGGGCAGCGTCTTGAGCACCAGCCGCAAGGCATAGCCCAGCGAGCCATAGGAGTTGGGAAAGCCGAAGAACAGCGCGCGATGCTCGTTGCGCGGCGTGCAGGTGACGATGTCTCCGCCCGGCAGCAGCACGTCGAGCTCGCGCATCGTGTGGTGCACCAGCCCTTGGTGGAACGACGTCGCCTCGATGCCGACCCCCGCCACCGCCCCGCCCACCGTGATCGTCTTCAGCTGGGGCACGACGGCCGGCATCACGCCGTGCGGCAGGGTCGCGTCCACCAGCGCCTCGTAGCTTGTCAGGCCCTCGACTTCCACGGTGCCGGCCGCCGTATCGACGGCGATGACGTGATCGAATTCGCTCAGGTCGAGGCGCCGCTTGCTGCCCTCCTGCCGGTCCCTGAAGAGATTGGATGTGCGCTTGGCCAGCCCCAGCGGCGCGCCGGCCTCGTTCGCCCCGCCCTGTCGCAGCGCCGCCAGCAGGCGGCTCCTGCGCTCGGCGTGGCCGCCGGCTTCAGCCGACATACAGTCCGGCCCGCGTCATCGGGTAGTTGTCGCGCGTGACGTTGCCCTTGCTGAAGACGATCTGGAACAGATGCGTGTAGCCCGCCGGCGAGCGGAACATCTCGGCGCATCCGATGAGGTACGTGCGCCAGATGCGCCGGAAGCGCTCGTTGAATCGCAGCGGGTCGAGCGCGTGGATGGCGTCCCAGCGTTGCTCGAACCGCTCCGCCCAGGCGTCGAGCGTGGGGGCGTAGTGCCGCCGAAGGTTCTCGACGTCGACGACCTCCAGCCCTGCGCGCTCCATCTCCACGATCGTGTCGGCCAGGCTGGGTATCCACCCGCCCGGAAAGACGTGCTTGCGGATGAACAGCTCGGTCTCATAGCGGCCGACATGGCCGATGAAGTGGAGCATGCCCAGCCCGCCCGGCTTCAGGAAATCGGCGTGCGCCTGGATGACCTCGGCCAGCTGGTCGCGGCCCGCATGCTCCAGCACGCCGATCGAGACCACCTTGTCGTACTGCGCGTCGACATCGCGGAAATCCGCCTCGCGCACCTGGAGGCTGGCCTCCAGCCCGCGCCGCGCGATCTCGCCGCGCAGCCAGTCGACCTGCTCGGTGGTGGTGTTGACGCCGGTGCCGGTGGCGCCGCGGGTCTGCGCCGCGCGGAACATCAAGCCGCCGAAGCCGCAGCCGATGTCGACGAAACGCTCGCCCGGGGAAAGCCTGATCTTGCGGCAGACGTGGTCGATCTTGTTGCGCTGCGCCTCTTCGAGCGTGCGCGTGTTGTCGTCCCAGTAGCCGCAGGTGTACATCATCAGCGGGTCGTCCAGCCACAGGCGGTAGAAATCGGCGCCCAGCCCGTAGTGGGCCCGCGCGTTGGCCTTCGCGCGCGCCGGATCGCGGTTGGAATGGCGCAACTCGTGCAGGCCGTTCTCGATGTCGTTGAGCGCGCCGCCCTGCTGGTCGAAGCCGGAGGCCATGCCGGCGGCCAGCGCGGCCCCGAAGTCGCCCTCGACATCCATTTGCTCGTCGAAATAGGCTTCCATCAGCCCGATGTGCCCGCGCGTCGCGGTGGAGAGCAGCGCGGCATCGGTGCGGAACGCGACCGTGAAAGCCGGATCGCCCTCGCCCACGCTGAAGCTGCTCGCGTCAGGCAGGCGGACCGCGAACGAGGTCCCGGCCCGCTCGCCGATTCCGTCGAGCATGCCGCGCAAGGGATTGGAAATATTCATGTGTGCACCCTTGTTCGTTGTTCTCGCACGCCATGCGCGGCGCAAAGGCCCATCCTAGGCAGGGACGGGCGGCGTCGCTTGATGTACGTCAAGCCGCGCAGCCGGCGGCGCGGCGCTCAGGCCATCGAGCTGATGGTCCGGCGAAAGCGCATCAGAGAGGCGGCGAACATCAGGACGCCGAAGGCGACGATGATCAGGAACTGCGGCCAGACCACCTCGATGCCCGCGCCGCGAAACAGGATCGCCTGCCCCGCCGACACGAAGTGCGTGGTCGGCGCGGCCAGCATCAGGTTCTGCACGAAGGGCGGCATGCTCTCGCGCGGCGTGCTGCCGCCCGAGAGCAGCTGCAGCGGCAGCAGCACCAGGATGACCAGCATGCCGAACTGCGGCATCGAGCGCGCCAGCGTGGCGAGGAAGATCCCCATCGACGTGGTCGCGAACAGATGCAGCGCCGCGGCCAGCATGAAGAGCATCACCGATCCCTGGATCGGCACCCGCAGCGCGCCCTGCACCACCAGCAGCAGCGCGATGCCCACCGCCACCAGCACCACCAGCCCCATCGACCAGATCTTCGCCAGCATGATCTCCGCCGGCGTGACGGGCATCACCAGCAGATGCTCGATGGTGCCGTGCTCGCGCTCGCGGATCAGTGCCGCGCCGGTGAGGATGATCGACAGCATCGTCACGTTGTTGATCAGCTCCGCCAGCGAGCCGAACCACGGGCTCGTCAGGTTGGGGTTGAAGCGCATGCGCAGCGCCAGGTCCACCTGCGGCGTCGGGTCGCCGCGATAGTGCTGCAGGAACTCGTTGACCTCGGAGGCCACGATCTGCTGGATGTAGGCGTTGCCGGTGAAGGCCTGGCTCATGCGGGTGGCATCCACGTTGAGCTGCGCCACCGGCGAACGCCCCGCCAGCACGTCGCGCTGGAAACCCGGCGGGATATCCAGCACGAAGGTCTGCTCGCCGCTGTCCAGGACGGCATCCATGCGGGCGAGCGAGATCATCGCCGGCGTCTTGAAGTGCGGCGGGTAGAAGGCCGAGACGATGCGCGCCGACAGCGGCGAGCCGTCTTCGTCGACGATGGCGATGGGCGCGCGGTGCAGGCTCTCCGGCATGGCCGTCGCGGCCAGGTAGATCGAGGCCGTGAACGAATACAGGATCAGCACCACCATGATCGGATCGCGTGCCAGGCTCCACAGCTCCTTCACGCCCAGGCGCAGCACGTGCGACGGTGATGGAAGCCTGCTCATGACCGCTGCTGCTTCTTCAGGAGAACGATCGTCAGCCCGAGAATCACCGGAACGGCCGCCAGCATGGCCCCGAAGGAGGCCCACAGGCTCGTGATGTCCAGCGCCTTGCCGAACACGCCGCGGCTGATGGTCAGGAAATGCGCGGCCGGATAGACCCGTCCGACGAAGGCGCCCACGCCTTCGAGCGAGGACACCGGGTCCATCAGCCCCGAGAACTGCACGCAGGGGATGATGGTGCCGATCAGCGTCACGAAGATGGACGCGATCTGGCTGCGGGTGAAGGTCGAGCACAGCAGGCCCAGCCCGGTGGAGCAGATGTTGTAGATCAGCGCCGCCAGCGCCAGCGTGGCGAAGCTGCCCTTCATCGGCACGCCGAACACGGTCACGGCCAACACCGACATCGTCAGGAAGTTGAACATCGCCAGCACCACGTAGGGCAACTGCTTGCCCAGCAGGAACTCGGTGCGCGTGACCGGCGTGACGTAGAGATTGATGATCGAGCCCAGCTCCTTCTCGCGCACCACCGACAGCGCCGCCAGCATGGACGGAATCATCATCAGCAGCAGCGGGATCACCGCCGGCACCATGGCCGGCAGGCTCTTCACGTCCGGGTTGTAGCGGTAGCGGGTCTCCAGCGTGCTGGAGGGCCTGGGCACCACGCCCAGGCGATGGGTGGCGACATCCACCAGCCAGGCCTGGTGCATGGCCTGCACGTAGCCGCGCACGGTCTCGGCGCGCGCGGGCATGGCGCCGTCGACCCAGGCCGCGATCTGCACAGCCGCGCCGCGCTGCACGTCGCGCGCGAACCCGTGCGGAATCTCGATGGCCAGCGAGAGCTCGCCGCTGCGCATGCGCCGGTCCAGCTGCTCGTAGTCGGTGATGGGCGGCTTCTCGATGAAATAGCGCGAGCCCGACAGGTTGAGCGCGTAGTTCTGGCTCAGCGTGGTCTGGTCGCGGTCGAGCACCGCATAGCTGAGGTTCTCGACATCCAGGCTGATGCCGTAGCCGATGATGAACATCAGGATCACCGTGCCCAGCAGGGCCAGCGTGGCGCGAACGGGGTCGCGCCGCAGTTCCAGCGCCTCCCGCTGCGAGTAGCTGAGCGCACGCATGAGGCTGAAGCCGCTGGCGCGCCCGCGGCGCGGCGCGGCGGGCGCATCCGCCGCACCTGGCGCAACGGGCGCAACGGGCGCAACGGGCGCTGCGACGCCCGCGCCCTCCTCGCCTTGCTCGCCCGGACCGGGCGCCGGCGAGGCCTCCCGGAGATAGGCGATGAAGGCCTGCTCCAGCGTATCCACGCCGCGCCGGCGCACCAGCGCGGCCGGGCTGTCGCTCACCAGCACGCGGCCGGCATGCATCAGCGAGATCCGGTCGCAGCGCTCGGCCTCGTTCATGAAGTGGGTGGAGATGAAGATGGTCACGCCGTCGGCGCGCGCCAGGTCGATCATCAGTTGCCAGAACATGTCGCGCGCCACCGGGTCCACGCCGGATGTCGGCTCGTCCAGGATCAGCAGCTCGGGCTTGTGCACCATGGCCACGGCCAGCGACAGGCGCTGCCGGATGCCCAGCGGCACGGTCTCCGGGAGCCTGTCGAGGACGTGGCCCAGGCCGAAGCGCTTCACCATCTCGTCCACGCGGCCCCCAACCTCGGCCTCGGGCACGCCGAAGAGCCGCGCGTGCAGCACGAGGTTCTGGCGCACCGTCAGTTCCCCGTAGAGCGAGAAGGCCTGCGACATGTAGCCCACCCGCCGGCGCGTGTCCAGGTCCTCGGGCGCGACCTCGCGGCCGAACAGCCAGGCCTGGCCCTCGCTGGCCGGCAGCAGGCCCGTGAGCATCTTCATCGTGGTCGACTTGCCGCAGCCGTTGGAGCCCAGGAAGCCGAAGATCTCGCCGCGGCGGATGCGGAAGTCGACATGGTCCACGGCCACGAAGTCGCCGAAGCGCATGGTCAGCCCGCGGGCCTCGATGGCGACGCCGTCCTCGCCCGCGTCGACCAGGGGCGGTATGACGACGGCGCGATGCTCCCTGCGCTTTTCCTGCGGCAGCAGCGCGATGAATGCCGCTTCGAGCGAGTCCGTGCCGGTGCGCGCGCGCAGCGCGGCCGGTGCGCCGGTGGCCAGCAGCTTGCCGGCATCCATCGCCATCAGCCAGTCGAAGCGCTCGGCTTCCTCCATGTAGGCCGTTGCGACCACCACGCTCAGCGGCGTGCCGGCCGCCGCGCGTTCGCCGCGGATGCGGTCGATGAGCTGCCAGAACTGGCCGCGCGACAGGGGATCGACCCCCGTGGTGGGCTCGTCCAGGATCAGCAGATCCGGGTCGTGGATCAGGGCGCAGCACAGGCCCAGCTTCTGCTTCATGCCGCCCGAGAGCTTGCCGACCGGGCGCGACAGGAAGGGCCGCAGTCCCATGGTGCCGGTGAGCCCGTCGATGCGCCGCCGCCGCTCGGCAGCGCCGTGGCCGAACAGGCGGCCGAAGAATTGCAGGTTCTCCTCCACCGAGAGCGTGGGGTAGAGGTTGCGGCCCAGCCCTTGCGGCATGTAGGCGATGCGCGGGCACACCGTCTGCCGGTGGCGCAGGCTCGCCATGTCGCCGCCCAGCACCTCGATGCGCCCCTCCTGGATGGCCTGCGCGCCGGCCAGCAACGCGAGCAGGCTCGACTTGCCCACGCCGTCGGGCCCGATCAGGCCCACCATGCAGCGGGCCGGAATCTCCAGGTCGATGCCGTCCAGTGCGAGCGTGCGCCCATGGTGGAGCGCGACGCCGGCGAGGCGGGCGACGCAATCCGGGCCGGCGGCGGCCTGCGCCATCAGGGAACCCGCACGGCCAGCGCGTCCGGCCACGCGGCCTTCGCATCGCGCTTGATCCAGGCGATGCCCGGCAGCCCGGTCTTGACCTGCTTGAGATGCTTGCGCAGCAGTTCGCGGTCGATCCGCGCCTTGACGCGGAACATCAGCTTCTGGCGCTCGCTCGCCGTCTCCACCGTCTTGGGCGTGAACTGGGCAGTGCTGGCGACGAAGGACACCTCGGCCGGGATCACGTAGCTGGGCGCGGCGTCCAGCACGATGTGCACCTCGCTGCCCAGCGCCAGCGCGCCGGCGACGGCCTCGGGCACGAAGAAGGTCATGTACACGTCGGAGAGGTCCACCAGGTTCAGCAGCTTGCCGCCCGGCGCCAGCACCTCGCCCTGCTGGACGATGCGGTACTGCACGCGGCCGTCGCGCGGCGCGACGAGCGCGCTGTCGTCGATGTCGGCCTTGATGCGCGCGACGGTGGCCTCGGCGGCCGTGACGGCCGAGCGCGCGCCCGCGACCTGGGTCCGGGCCGCGACGACAGCCGCCCGCGCCGCCTCCACCTGCGCGCGCGCAGCGACCAGCGCGGCCCGCACGCTTCGCTCATGCGCGCGGTCATCGTCGAGTTCCTGCAGCGAGGACGCGCCCTCGCGCGCCAGCGTTTCGGAACGCCGCAGCCGCCGCTGCGCCGCGTCGAGCTCGCTCTCGCGCTGCGCCACCAGCGCCAGGGCCGCCTGCCGGTCGCTCTCGCGCACCGCCACCTGGGCCTCGGCGCTCGCCACCGCGGCGATGGTCTGCTGGTGATGGGCGCGCGCCTCGTCGCGCTGCGCTTCGAGCGTCTCCACCTGCATGTGCGCGAGCATCTGCCCGGCGCTGACGAAGTCGCCCTCGTCCACCAGGATGTCGCGCACGCGGCCGCCGAGCTTGGTGGCGACGTCGACCTCGGTGGCCTCGATGCGCCCGTTGGCACTCACGAAACCCTCGCCCGGGCCGTTCGGCCGCAGCGCCTGCCATGCATAGAGGCTCGCGCCGCCGAGGGCGAGCGCGAGTGCGACGAGGATGAGCGTCTTGCGGGGCGGGATCTTCATGTCGGTTTTCATGGGGAGGGCCCTCCGCCGAGGGCCGCATAGAGCGCCACGCTGGTGCTCAGCAGGGCGCGGCGCGTCTGCACCAGCTGCTGTTCGGCGGCCAGCAGGTCGCGCTGGGCATCCAGCACGTCCAGGAAGCCGGAGGCGCCGCTGTCGTAGCGCAGCTGCGAGAGCCGGGCGCGTTCCGTCTGCGCCGCCAGGGCCTGCCGGGCAATGGTCAGCTGCCGGGCCAGCCAGCGGCGCGCCGACAGGGCGTCCGCGACGTCGCGGAAGGCGACCTGCACGGCCTTCTCGTAGCCGGCCACCGCCAGATCGCGCCGGGCCTCGGCCACGCTGAGGTTGTTGCGGCGGCGCTCGCCGTCGAAGATGGGCAGCGAAATGGCCGGCGAGAAGGTCCAGGCGCCGCTGCCTGTCGCGAACAGGCCATCGAGCTGCGCGCTCGCCGTGCCGAAAGCCGCCGTGAGCGTCACGCGCGGGAAGAAGGCGGCGCGCGCGGCGCCGATGTTCGCGTTCGCGGCCTTCAGTTGATGCTCGGCGGCGATGATGTCCGGCCGGCCGGCGAGCAGGTCCGAAGGCAGCCCCGCGCGCACTTCCGCGAACAGGGGCTGTTCGTCCAGGCGCCCGGGTGCGGGCGTCGCATCCACGGGCGCCCCGACCAGCAGCGTCAGCGCATGCAGCTGGGCCTCGCGCGCCTGTTCGAGCTGAGCGCCCAGCGCCTGGGCCTGCGACAGCAGCGTCTCGACCTGCGTGACGCTCAGGCGCGAGGCCGCGCCCACCTCCAGCCGGCGGCTGAAGATGCGCAGGCTCTCCGCCCGGGTCTCTGTCGTGTGGCGCGCCAGCGCGATGCGCTCGTCGAGTTCGCGCAATGCGAGGTAGCCGTTGGCGACCTCCGCGATCAGCCCGACGAGGACGGCGCGGCGCGCGGCGTCGGTGGCCAGGAAGCTCTCCAGCCCCGCCCGGTCGAGGTCGCGCACGCGGCCCCAGAGGTCCAGCTCCCAGTTGCTGATGCCGAGCGCGGCCTGGTACTGGCTGGCGACCAGCGGCTGCCCGGTCAGGTTGAGATCGGCGGGCACTCGGGACCGGTCCAGGCCCGCCTGCGCGGAGAGCATCGGCAGGCGGTCCGCGCGCTGGATGCCCCAGGCGGCGCGGGCTTCCTCCACCCGCGCCACGGCGCTGCGGATGTCGCGGTTGTTCGCCAGGGCAAGCGCGATCAACTCGCGCAGGCGGGGGTCGATGAAGTAGATCTGCCAACCCGGGGCCGCCGCTTCGGGTGCCTGTGTGGCGGCAACATCGTCGAAACGCGAGGCCACCGGCAGCGGCGGCAGATCGTCAGGCGGCGCCATCGAAGCACAGCCGCACGACAGCGCAAGCGCCAGGCTGATGACGGCAGGCCGACTCACTTTCGGCGCAGTCCTGCGCGCCCCTCATCCACGGCGGGCCCCATCACGCCGACCGGACCCGTGGGCGGCGGGAAGCCATAGAAGCTCTCGTTCAGATAGCGCGTCACCTCGAGGACGTCGTCGTCGTTCCATCGCAGGGAGGCGGCCTCGTCCCAGCGCCGCACCTGCGCCTTGAGGCTGTCCCAGTCGGTGGCGAGCTTCTTGTCGCGCCAATGGATCTGCGCGGTGTGGCAGGCGATGCAATGCGTGGCATACAGCAACTCGCCGCGTGCCTGCGCCCTCGGCGAGGAGAGCGGCGCGAGCGCGCCGAGCAGCAGCAATGCCGCCAGCATGACGGCGTGCCGCTGGCGCAACGGCCGCATCAGCGCGCCGGTTCTTGGATTCTGGGAAATGGGCGACATGATCAACTCCTTCGACCGGGCACTCAGCATGACCCGGCGGCGGGCCCGCGGTGTTGACCTAGCGCAAGCGCCGGGAAGAGCGGCTGGCCGGGCGCCACATGCGCGGCGCCGCGGCATGAAATCTTGATCCACCTCAACACCAGGGCCCCCTCGCGCGCGCAGGATGTATTTCATTGCGTCTTGCGAGGAGAAATCATGGAAGCCAATGTCGGAACCGCCGATCGGACCTTGCGGATTGCCGTGGGGGTCTTGCTGATCGGGCTTGCCATCGCCGGGACGATCGGCCCTTGGGGCTATATCGGCGTGGTGCCCCTGATCACCGGGCTGGCCTCGAGATGTCCGGCCTATTCACTCTTCGGATTCAGCACCTGCTCGCGAGAAGCGCCGTGAAGCCGCGAGGCAGCAGCGCATTGCTCGCGCGCTGAGTTCGTGCCCGCGAATGGCCGCAGACGGCTGGAGACAAACAGAGACAAGGAGACGCGCGATGGTGGCGCAACTGCTGCAGAAGCTTGCGGACGCGAAGCTTCCGCTCGTCATTGTCGACCGGGCCGAGATCGAGAAACTGCGATTGATCGAAGCCGCGGGTCATATCCGGGCGTTCATCCCCTGCGTTCACGTCGATTGCGACGACTGCGCGCGGCAGGACCCCGCCACGGTGTTCGAGATCACGCCGCGTGGACAGCGCATGCTGGCCTTGCGCCGCGAAGCCGTTCCCGATGCCGGCCTTCCGGCCGCGGAGGCGCCCGCGCGACGGCCGAAACGACGCATGATGACCTTTCTTGCGCGCCGGATTGCACGCAAGGGCCCCGCCTAGGAAGCGGCGCTCGCGCCGGGCGCGGGAGCCTGCTTGGGCAGCATCGCGACGATCCGCGCGCCCTTGTCCGGGCTGGAACTCACAGTGAGCGTTCCGCCGCAGAGTTCGACGCGCTCACGCATTCCCGACAAGCCATGCCGCGACGATGACAACTGGCTGGCATCGAAGCCGACACCATTGTCGGAGACGGACACCATCGTGTCCTGTCCGCAGTCGACCAGCAGCACTTGCGCCTGGGTGGCGCAGGCGTACTTGGCGATGTTCGTCAAGCACTCCTGGACGAGGCGATACGCGACGAGCCGGCCAGGATCGCCGATCAGCACATCCTCCAGCCTGGTCGAGACGGCCACGTCGGAGGTGAAGGCGAAATCGCTTGCCAGGTCTTCCAGCGACGCCGCCAGGCCGGAATCTTCGAGCAGCGGGGGCGCCAGGCCCTCGACGATCGAGGTCTTCAGCATCATGCCCCGGTTGAGGGTGCTGAAGAGGTGTTCGAGGCGTTGCGCGATCTCGGGCCGCTCGCCGCCCAGGCGTGACCTGAGACACGCGACGTCGAGCTTGGCCGCCGTCAGGATCGCGCCCAGCTCATCATGAAGCTCGCGCGCCAGGTGCGCACGCTCCTGCTCCCGGACCCGCTGCAACTCGGTTTCCCGCTCTGCCCATGGCTGCGTCCTGTTCTGGACAGTGACGAGATCGATCTTCATTCGGCTTTCCTCAGAAATCGTGGCCCGCAGCGGGCTCGGACTCATCATCGATCGTGCCGCACACGAACTTATTGACTCATGTCAACGATTCGAGCGAGCCGAAACAAAGGCTCACACGAGCCCCGCCTCAATGCGACATCAGCACCGGCAGCGTCATCGACTCCAGGATCGAGCGCGTGACGCCGCCGAGCACCCATTCGCGCGCGCGGCTGTGGCCATAGCAGCCCATCACGAGGAGGTCCGAACCCAGGTCGGATGTCAGCGACAGGAGATTGGCGCCCGCGTCGCCGGTTTCGGGCCCGCCCGGATGGGCCGTGGCCTGTACGCCCTCGATCTTCAGGTACGCCTGCAGATCGTGAAGCGCTTTCCCGGCGTCCTCGCCGTAGCTCACGAGGTCCACCCGCCGGGCGGTGCGCAGCCATGGCAAGGCGGCCGAGACGGCGCGCGCGGATTCGCGTGTCTCCTTCCAGGCCACCAGCACGGTCTGGCCGATCGGGCTGACGGGGCCGGCGTAGGGAAGAATCAGCGCCGGCTTGCCGCTCTCGACCAGCAGGCTCGGAAGGAAATCGACCGGCAATTCGCTCGCCTGCGGGTCGTCCGCATCGCGCTGCCCCAGGACCATCAGGTCGGCGTACAGCGCCCGGCGCGCGAAGCCCCAGGGCGCGTCGCTCGCCGGCTCGGTCCAGTGCATCCGGGTCGAGCCTTCGCTGCCCTTCATGAAGGTGGCATACGCCTTGTCGCGGCATTCCTTGTCGAGGTCCTGCATGATGGCCACGGCTTCGGCCGCGCCCTCCAGCGCGAAGGGATAGCGCATCAGGGCGGACATCGTGCACGGCGCGCCGGTCACCTCCGCATCGAAGGCTTCGGCCAGTTGGCGAGCGACCTTGACGCGCTCCGCCGCGCGCGGCGAACTGTCCAGGTGCAACAGGATCGATCTGGGGTTTTGCATGGATGCTCCTTCAGGGAATGAGGTGAATGCCCGCACCTTAGCCCCGCGCGGACGCGGCCGGTTTGTCCGAGGTCAAGCCAGCTGGATCGCGGCGGCACGCGCCCGGTCGCGCGCCCGATCCTTGACAAGGCGCAATACCGCGGCCTCGCGCGCTTCTTAAAGTGCCTTCATCACTTGGGGAGCCCGAAATGACGAACTTGCGCAAGCTCTGGCGCCGCGGCGCTCTGATTCTCCTCGCCCTCCCGGCATGCATGGCCTTCGCGGCGCCCGTCGTGCTGGCGCCGGGCGCCAGCACCAACGGCGGCATCGGCAACGAGGAACAGCAGGCGATGCAGGTTACACGGGACCTCTACAACCTGCGGCTGACCTTCGCCGAGGCGCGCAGCGGCGCCTATCTCACGGGCGTCTCCGTCACGATCGAGGGGACAGGCCGCGCGGCCTCCTTCGGCCCTTATCGGGACACCGGGCCGCTGTTCTATGTGCACCTCGACCCCGGCGCCTACCGGGTCAGCGCCACCTACGCGGGCAGCACGCAGACCCGGACCGTGCACATCGAGCGCGGCGCCGTCGAGGCGGTCTTCTACTGGTCGCAGGAATAGGGAGCGCTTCATGTCCATCTTCCGTGCCGTCCTCTGGCTCGACCATCGCGAGGCCCACCTGGTGCGCCTCGACCCGCCCGAACGCATGCGGGTCCACAACCTCTATGCCCATCCGCCGGACGCGCGCCAGCCCGGCGGCGCCGCGCGCACCGAGGAGGCCTTCTTCGGCAGCGTCTGCGATGCGCTGACCGGCATCAAGGAAGTCCTGGTCACCGCGCCGAACCTCGCGCAGGCCGCCTTCCGCCGCTACGTCGAGAAGCATCGCCCCGCCCTGATGTCGCAGATCGTCGGCTGGGACACCGTCGCCCATCCGACCGAGGCGCAGCTGGTGGCCCTGGCCCATCAGTTCTACGCCAGGCTCGACCGCATCACCAGCCGCGCCGCACAGGAATGAAGCCCTGAGGAAATCAACCATCATGACCGTCAAGAAACTGCTTTTTCGCGAAGAGGCACGCGACAAGATCCGCCGCGGCGTCGACACGCTCGCCGACGCGGTGAAAGTCACGCTGGGCCCGCGCGGGCGCACCGTGATCATCGACAGCGAGTTCGGCACGCCCCAGATCGTGAACTCCGGCGTGGTGGTCGCTCGCTCGATCGAGCTGGAGGACCGCTTCGAGAACATGGGCGCCCAGCTGCTGCGCGAGGTTGCGGCCCGCACCAGCGAGATGGCCGGAGACGGCACCACCACCGCCACCGTGCTGGCGCACTCGATGATCCAGGAGGGCCTGAAGTACCTGGCCGCCGGCATGAACCCGATGGACCTGCGCCGTGGCATCGACCTGGCCGTGGAGACCGTGGTCGCCGAACTCAAGGCCATGGCGCAGCCCTGCGCCACCTCGCAGGAAATCGCGCACGTGGCGGCGATCTCGGCCAACAACGACCGCTCCATCGGCGACCTGATCGCCAGCGCGATGGACAAGGTCGGCCGCGAGGGCGCGGTGTCGATCGAGGACGGCTCCGGACTGGTGAGCGAGCTGGAGATCGTCGAGGGGCTGCAGTTCGATCGCGGCTATCTCTCGCCCTACTTCATCAACAACGCCGAGAAGCAGGCGGCCGTGCTGGAGAACGTGCAGATCGTGCTGTGCGACCAGCGGCTGTCGGCCATCAACGACCTGGTGCCGCTGCTGGAGGCCGCCGCCAAGTCGGGCTCGCCGCTGCTGGTGATTGCCGAGGACGTGGACGCCGATGCGCTGGCCACGCTGGTCATCAACAGCGTGCGCGGCGTGGTCAAGACCTGCGCCGTCAAGGCCCCGGGCTTCGGCGACCGCCGCAAGGCCATGCTGCAGGACATGGGCGTGCTGACCGGCGGCCAGGTCATTTCCAGCGAACTCGGCCTGAGCCTGGCCAGCGCGAAGGTCGAGCACCTGGGGCGCGCGCGCCGCGTGGTGATCGACAAGGAGAGCACCACGATCATCGGCGGCGCGGGCGATACGCAGGCCATCCGCGACCGCATCGCCGCGATCCGCAAGGAACGCGACAGCCAGACCAGCGACTACGAGCGCAAGCAGCTCGACGAGCGCATCGCCAAGCTCTCGGGCGGCGTGGCGCTGATCAAGGTCGGCGCCGCGACCGAGACGGAGCTCAAGGAGCGCAAGCTGCGCGTGGAGGACGCCCTGCACGCGACGCGTGCCGCGGTCGAGGAAGGCATCGTGCCCGGCGGCGGCGTGGCGCTGCTGCGCGCGCGCCGGGCCCTGGCCAAGATCAGCGAGCCGAACCTGGACCAGGCCTCGGGCATCAAGATCATCGAGCGCGCGCTCGAGGAGCCGCTGCGCCGCATCGTGAGCAACGCCGCCGAAGAGCCGTCCATCGTGCTGGCCAGGGTGGACGAGTCGACGAAGCGCAGCTTCGGCTACAACGCCGCGACGCGCGCCTACGGCGACATGCTGGAGATGGGCGTGATCGACCCGGCCAAGGTGACGCGGCTGGCGCTGCAGAACGCGGCTTCGATCGCCAGCCTGATCCTGACCACGGACTGCATGATCGCCAATGCGCCGAAGAAGGCCTCGGCCGAGTCCCGGCCCGGCCTGGACCCCGAACTCTACTGAAGCTCAGGCGCCCCAGCGGGCGCTGGCGAAAGCCCCGACGAAGCGGGCCAGTTCGTCCGCCGGCAAGCCGTCGATGCCGGCCGCGCGCGCACGTCCACCGCCGCCGAAGCGCCTGCAGAGTTCATGCGCGCCCGAGGGCGAGGCCAGCGGCGCGCGCAGGCTGACGGCGAAGCCCTTGCCGGCCCGCTTGAGCACCGCATGCGCGCATTCCGGCTCGGCGCTGGCCAGCTGATTGGCGATGCAGCCCAGCACGCGCCGGCTCCACGGCGCGTCGGGCAGCACGCGCACGTTGCCCCGCGTGTCCTGCCAGAGCGGGGCGACCGCCATGGCCTGCTCCAGATCGGCGCGGCGCTGCGCGTCGATCTCGTCCACGATCGATTCGTGCGCCATCATGTCGCGCGGGTCCGGGTAGCGCGCCATGATGGCGTAGAGCTCGCGCGGGGCGATGCGCACGTCGCGCTCGTCGTCGCCATAGGCGTTGTAGTTGATCGCCTCCCCGAGGCGCCGCAGCAGCGCGCAGTCGCCGGCATCGACGTCGGACGCCAGCGCGAGGCGGTCGGCGACGGCGGCGAGATTGTCGCCATAGGCACCCACCAGCGCCCAGGCGCGATGGGCCCCGCCGAGCCGGCGGTCCACCAGCAGGCTGGTGCAGATGTCGCTGGCGCAGTCGATATGCGCCTCGAGCAGCGGGTGCGAGGGCATCTCGCACACCTCGTGGTGATCGAAATAGCGCACCCGCGCGCCGACATCGAGCAACTGCCCCAGGGCCTGGCGATTGCGCCGTATCGACAGGTCGAACACATTGACCTCGTCGCCGGCCTTGGCATGCACGTGAGCGACCAGCGCGATGTCGCGCTTCAGGCCGGTGACAAGTTCGGCGGCCGCGGGCTCATGCAGCCGCCACTGCACGACGGCGCAGAGGCCGTCGGCATCGCCGTTGCAGACATCGAATCGCTGGACCATGGCGCTGCCCCGCGGCGCTCAGGGCTGCGCCCGCCAGCCGCCGTCGCGATCCCGGCAGGCCGTGCCCGTGAACTTGTCGGGCCGGCCGGCCACCCAGGCGTCCACCACGTATTCGCGGCAGGTCGCGCCGCCGCGCTCGAAGGTGCGGGTGGGCGTCATCACATAGCTGTCACCGGTTTCCATGTTGCGCCACTTCGTCTCCTGGCCGGACGGCATCGTCTCCAGCACGGTGAGCGTGCGCCGGCGGTCGCCCTGGTCCATTGCGAGGCCCGCCAGGCCGCCGACCAGCTTGGGCGCGACGGGCTCGGCGGGTTTGCGCCAAGGCATGGCGTCGCAGCCGGCCAGCGTCAGCGCGAGGCACGCGCATGTCAGGGCAAGGAGTCTTCGCATGATGGAGGGGTCGCGCGCCATCTCTCGCGGTCTAGCCGTCGATCGGAACGCCGCCGCCGAAGCGGCAAATCCAGCGATCCCACAGGTCCTGATTGATGGCGACCAGGGATTGCTGCCACGCGGACAGCAGCCGCAGCTGGTTGGTCTGCGCCTGCATCAGGCCCTGGGTGAACATGTTCTGCCAATCGAGAGCCGATCGGAGATAGCCATCGGCGAGCAATGGCAGCGGGGAGGAAACATCATTGGGCATATCAATTCTCCAGGGGGTCGTGGCACTCGAAGCTTCCACCATCGTAGGCTCGGCGGCAAGGCGATGCTTGATGCACATCAAGGTGCGTCGCCTCGCGGCTGCCGCCCCGGACCTTGATCGAGCGCAAGGCGCGTGCTCGGCGGGGTCCTAGACTGAAGGCGTCGTGCTGGCCAGCGCCTGCATTCCCGGCGAAACGCGGTGCGATACCTCGTTCAAACCACCCTGGAGCAACTCATGAGCGCATTGACCCCTTTCGACCGCATCGAAAACCTCTTCCCCGAAATGCTGCGCCGCTGGTCTCGTCCGCTGTCGCTGGCCGACGATGTCAAGCTGCCCGCGGACATCCGCGTGGACGTCAGCGAGAACGACAAGGAGTACCTCGTCAGCGCCGAGATCCCCGG
>NZ_JBFTPS010000032.1:0-77624 GCF_056398605.1 Variovorax sp. 01T432 | reverse complement strand
TGTTGGTTCCAACAACCGTTCGGGTTGCGAAAGAACGGTCCCGCTCACCCACCCAGTGCTCAGAGACGGGCTTCAAAGCCCAGAGGCGCCTCGGGTTGGGTGAGCAGGTCCGAAACCAGTGCTGCCAATGGCGCGCGGGGCTGTGGATTKGTGGACGATGCGGCTGGCGCCGCACCGGCAGGCTTGCCGTGGACAACGCTGCGCGTTGCCCACCGCGCCCGCCTTCGCCCACAAGCCCCACAGCCTTCGACCACTATTGGTCAGCGACCCTGAAAGATACAAGGCGCTTCGCCTCGAACACGAACCGGCGGCAGCAAGCTCTTCGCCGGGGTTGCGCTAGGAATTGGACTGCTGCCTCGAAACCGCAGGTGCAGGTGGCGCGAGCGCATCGAGATTGACCAGAAGTCCGGGAATTGTCATGAGGCGCAGCGCTTCGATGGCAGTGAATTCCTGGTCGTCCGCCAGAAAGCGCATCCTGCAAGTGCCGATGGAGATTTCATCGCCGGTGACCAGGATTTGACTCTTCACCGTCACACCGTTGACAGTGATCCCGTTGCGGCTGTCGAGATCCTTGATCGCAACGAAAGGACCGTCGATCGTCAACACGGCATGAAAGCGGCTGGCCTGCTCATCATCGAGAACGACGTCATTGGTCGGCGCTCGCCCGATGGTCGTGTCCAGGGTCTTCAGCGCGACCTGTCGGGTCGCCGCGGGGTTCATCAAGAGAATGAGCTTCGGCATGCGCTGTACCTTCAGTGAAAGAAGAGCATCGCCAAGCGATGCTGACAGTGTCGCCCGGTTGCTGCTGTCGCCGCCCGCCGACTGCTCCGGAAGGGTGCGGTACTTTATAGGACGCGGACCCGGGCGCGTCATATGCAGGTCTGTATAAGTGCCAGCTATTGTTTTGGATAGTCCGGCGCGGCGGCCACGGTTTGCAAAGAAAAAGCCCGCTACCAATGGATAGCGGGCTTTCCGTTTGCCTTGCGGCTTTATAGTGGCTCCTCGACCTGGGCTCGAACCAGGGACCTACGGATTAACAGTCCGGCGCTCTACCGACTGAGCTATCGAGGAACAAGCCTCAAATTATAGCGTGGTTTTTTCGGGCTTCCTGACGGTCCGTCCACACAACACAACAACTTCAGATTTATTGATGCCGAGCCGATGAGGCAGCGATGGTTTCCATCATCCCCGCTGCGGCGTCCTCCGGATTCGGATCGGCCACCACAGCCCGGACCACCGCCACGGACCCGACGCCGGTATTCAACACGTCGGGCAGGCGGGCCGCGTCGACACCGCCAATCCCGACCTGCGAATAGCCGCGCAGCAAGCGCGCATAGGCGGCAAGCCGCGCCACTCCCTGCGGCGCCGTCGCCATCTGTTTCAATGTTGTCGGATACACCGCGCCCATCGCGATGTAGCTCGGGCTCACCGCATCCGCGCGCACCATCTCAGCGTAGCCATGTGTACTCACCCCGAGGCGAAGACCCGATGCGCGGATCGTCCGCAGATCTTCGGGCGTCAACGCGTCGAGGTCTTCCTGACCGAGGTGAAGGCCATAGGCCCGCGCTTCGATGGCGGCGCGCCAGTGGTCGTTGATGAAGAGCAGCGCGCCGGTGCCCTGCACGGCCTTCACCGAAGCCTGCACCTCGCGCGCGACGGCCAGCGGATCCTGCGACTTGAATCGCAGCTGCACGGTCGGGACGCCGGCGCGTGCCATGCGGCCCACCCACTGCGCATCGGGCAGGACCGCGTAGAGCCCGAGTCTTTCGGGGCAGGGCGGGAACGCGTCTTCGCGTGCACCCGGCGGAAACGGCCGCATGCCGAAGTCCGCCGGCGACTCGGGCCACGCATGAGCGTCGAACGCACCGATGCGTCGCGTCTGCGCGTGCCACGCCAAGGCGAGGCACTCCGCATCGACATCGATGAAGCCGAGTCTCGCGCAGCCCTGCTTGGCGCCGCGATAGACCGCGTCTTCAGACGAGAAGGACACCACGGCGTTCGTCGTTTCGCCGAAGCGCGGCGCATGTGCCGAGACGATGGCGTTCGCGATGGACTGAGGGTCGTTCATGGTGTGCGTTGCGATCATTGGGAAGAAGCGTGATGCCAGAACGGCGTACCCAGAACCGGTGTGCTCGGCTGCGCCGATTCCTGTGCCGTCATGGCGCCGGCGCGGCGTGCGCTTCGGCCCGCCTGCACCGCGTCGGCAAAGGCGCCGGCCATGGCGACCGGATCCTGCGCCAGCGCGACTGCCGTGTTCAGCAGCACACCGTCGTAGCCCCATTCCATGACTTGGCACGCGTGGGAGGGCAGGCCGAGCCCGGCATCGACCAGCAGCGGCACCGACAGTCGCTCGCGCAGCACCTGCAGTGCGTAGGGATTCACGGGCCCGCGGCCGGTGCCGATCGGTGCGGCCCACGGCATCACGGCCTGGCAGCCGACATCCACCAGCCGCTGGCACAGCACCAGATCCTCGGTGCAATAGGGCAGGACCTTGAACCCATCGCGAATCAGCCGGGATGCGGCGTCCACGAGGTTCAAGGTGTCGGGCTGCAAGGTGTAGTCATCGCCGATGAGTTCGAGCTTGATCCAAGCTGTGTCGAAGAGCTCGCGCGCCATCTGAGCGGTCGCGATCACCTCTTGCACGCTGTGGCAGCCAGCCGTGTTCGGAAGCACCGGGACATCGAGCTTTCGCAGGAGATCCCAGAAGCCGTTGTCGCTGCCCGCGCTGTTCGGCATGGCCGTCTGGCGGCGCAGGGAGGATGTCAACATCGCCGGCCTCGCGCGTCGCACGGCCGCTTCGAGCACGTCGGGTGAAGGGTAGCGCGCGGTGCCGAGCAGCAAGCGGCTCTGGAAGGTCTGGCCGTAGAGAACCAGCGGATCGTTGGGGGTTTCGTTGATGGGAGTCATTGGCATTGCCTCAGCCGCCCGTCACGGGGCGGATAACTTCGATTCGGTCGTCGGGCTGCAGTGCATGCGACGCATAGTTCGAACGTGGCACGAACTGGCGATTCACCGCCGCGGCGAAAGGCGGTGCCGCGTTGATGAGCGCGATCGCATCAGCCAGCGTTGCCTGCGGCGGCAGTGTGTAGGGTGCGTCGTTGATCAGGATGTGCATGGCTGGGTGTCCAGGCTGGGCGCGAGATCGAAGCGGCTCGCGAGCGTGGAGTGTCCGGTCGCGAGCAGTTGGAGCGCGACGTCGAGGATGGCGGGCGCGATCATGAAGCCGTGCCGGTACAGGCCATTGATCTGCATCACGCCGGGGCTCGGTTGCCTGAAGGCCGGCAGGTTGTCAGGCAAGGTCGGCCGGCATTGGGTGGCGATCTCCAGGATGCGCGCCTCGGCGAAGCCGCTGTGCACCGAGTACGCCGCACTCAGCAGCTCGAGCGTCGAGCGGACGCTGGCTGGCGACATGTCGTCCGACTCGATCTCGGTCGCGCCGATCACGAACACATCCCCGGGCTTGGGCGCGATGTAGATGGGATAGCGCGGATGAACAAGGCGGGTCGGCCGCCGCAGCGTGACTTCGGGTGCATGCACGCGGATGACTTCGCCGCGCACGCCGCGCAGGCCGCTCCATTGCGGCCGGGCGCCGAAACCGCGGCAGTCGATCACACGCTCGGGCTGGCCCGGCGTGCCCGGCGCGAAGTCATCGATGGCGCGCGGCGCGTGCCAGTGCAACTGCACTTCGGGCAAGGCCTCCAAGGTGGCGAGCAGGGCGGCGAGCAGCGCGCGGTTGTCGAGCTGGCCTTCGTCGGGCAGCAGCAGCCCTTGCCCGAAGCGCTGACCCAGCGAGGGCTCCAGCGCCGCGATGCCGCTGGCATCGAGCGTCTCCATGGCGGGCAGTTCGGGCACGACTTCGACGGTATGCGACAACACGCGGGCGAGTCGCGCCGCCTCGGGTGCATCCTGCCGGTGCCACAGCACGAGCGTGCCTTCGCGTTGGAAGAACACGGGCGCTGCCAGCGAGGCGATCAGCGCGGGCCAGCGGTCGAGCGCGTGGCAGCCCATGCGAACCACGGAGGGCGGCGCCACCGCCGACTCGGCCAAGGGCGCGAGCATCGCCGCCGCCACGCGCGCGGCGGCGCCCTCGGCCTGGGGACCGCCCGCCTCGTAGACGTCGACCTTGCATCCAGCCTGTGCCAGGCTCACCGCGAGCAGGCGGCCCATGAGGCCGGCGCCGAGGATGGCGGCGGAGCGGAAGGGAAGGGTGGAAGAGCTGTTCATTGGAGCTTCAATCGCGCCCATGGATGGCGTCGCCGATAATTTTCAACATGACTACTGCATTTTCCCGCTATGCCCGTGTGCTTTCGATCGCCGGGTCCGACAGCGGCGGCGGCGCCGGCATCCAGGCGGACCTCAAGACCTTCGCCGCCCTCGGCTGCTATGGCATGACGGCCATCACCGCGCTCACCGCGCAGAACACGCTGGGCGTCTCCGCCATCCACGGCGTGCCGCCGGCCTTTCTGAAGGCGCAGATCCAGGCGGTGGTCGAGGACATCGGCGTCGATGCGGTCAAGCTCGGCATGCTCCACGCGCCGGAGATCGTCGAAGTGGTGGCGTGGGCCATCGACCGCTACAAGCTGCCCAACGTCGTCCTCGACCCCGTCATGGTCGCGACCAGCGGCGACCGCTTGATCGCCGCCGAGACCGTCCAGGTGATGGTGCGCGAATTGTTCCCGCGCGCCGTGGTCGTGACGCCCAATCTCGATGAGGCCGCGCTGCTGATCGGCCATGCCATCGATGGTGTGGACGCGCTCGACGATGCCGCCACCGAGTTGCTCGCGCTCGGCGCGCACGCGGTGTTGCTCAAGGGCGGGCACCTGCCCGGGAACGACGTGGTCGACCTGCTGGCGGAGTCCGATGGCGAACGGCTGCGGCTCTCGTCCGAGCGGATCGCCAGCCGCAACCTGCATGGCACCGGCTGCACGCTGTCGTCCGCCATCGCCGCGCATCTTGCGCTCGGCTATGCGCTGCCCGAGGCGGTGGAGCGTGCGCGCGGCTATGTCGTTGCCGCCATGGCGGCCGGTGCCGACGTCCGGGTCGGCGCGGGTCATGGTCCGCTCAACCATGGTTTTGCGCCAGTGCCGATGATTCGGCTGCCGCTGCCCGGCGAGTGACCCGGCCGGCGCGCCTCGCTTCATGAAGCGGCGTCAGCGCCTCATTCGCGCCGCGTGGCGTCGTGTCGTTCAGGTGTGCCATCCATTTGCTCCCATGCAAATTGTTTGGCAGGTGTGCAAGGCCCGGTGGTGGGGCCGGCACGCGAGATGACGTGACGGCCGCCGGACCAGCTTCCCTGCGCGAGGATTACCTCAATCAGGTTCAAAGGGACTCTCTCAGCCGGCCTGCAACGTCGTGTTGCGGGCCGGCACCCCTAGCGTTGCTTCAATCTGGCGAAGCAGACGGCATTGTAGAGCCGCGCCGCGATGCCTAGTGCTTGACGCCCAGCAACTCGTGCAGCCGCGTGCTGGTCGTCGTGTATTGCAGCGGCACGGACTTGTCCGGAAACACGATCTCCGTCGCGGCCCAGGCCGCCAGCGTGGCCTCGTGGAAGCCGCAGACGATGAGCTTCTTCTTGCCTGGGTAGGTGTTGATGTCTCCGACAGCGAACACGCCGCGCTCGCGCGTCTCGTACTTTTCGGTATCCACCGGCACTTGCTTGCGATCGAGTTCGAGACCCCAGTCCGCGATGGGTCCGAGCCGGGGCGAGATGCCCAGGCAGGCAATCAGCGCATCGAGCGGCAGGGCGACGGTCTGCGCGTCCGGTGTGGTCACCTGCAATTGCGCGCCATCGAAGGCGGCCAGCTGGCCCACCACGAAGCGCATGGCTCCCGCGGACACGCGTTCGCGCAGCGCGGCCACGGTCGATTCTTCGGCCTGGAAGGCATCGCGCCGATGCACCAGCGTGACCTGCTTCGCGCGGCCGGCGAGCGCCAGCGCGGTGTCGAGCGCGGTGTCGTCGCCGCCGTTGACCACCACGGTCTGGCCGGCGAAGCGGTCGAGCGACTCGGGATGGTAGAAAAGCCGCGTGCCGTCGAAACGCTCGATGCCGTCGATGGCGATGCGCCTGGGAACGAAGGCACCGACACCCGCGGCAATGAAGACCGTGCCGGCGAGAAAGGCGCTGCCCTTGGAGGTCGTCAGCAGCAGCCTCCCGTCGGCCTGGCGCTTCAGCGTCGCGACCTGCTCGCCGAAGTGGAACTGCGCCTTGAACGGCGCGATCTGCCGCAGCAGGGATTCCACGAGGCCGCGGCCGGTGGTCACGGGCGTCCCGGGAATGTCATAGATCGGCTTGTCGCCATAGAGCGCGACGCATTGGCCGCCCGCACGGGGCAGGGCGTCGACGACATGGCAGGAGATCTCCAGCAGGCCGAGCTGGAAGACCTGGAACAGCCCGACCGGGCCGGCGCCGATGATCAGCGCGTCGGTTTCAATGGGGCTTGGGTTCGTGCTCAGCGCACCAGCTCCGAGATCTTGTCGGTCTTGTCTTTCCACTCTTCCGCATCGGGCAGGGCGGGCTTGCGCTTGGTGATGCTCTTCCAGCCGTCGGCCACGGCGAGCTCGGCATTGATCTTGATGAAGGCGATCTGGTTGGCCGGCAGGTCTTCCTCGGCATAGATCGCATTCACCGGGCACTCCGGAATGCACACCGCGCAGTCGATGCATTCGTCGGGGTCGATCACCAGCATGTTCGGCCCTTCACGGAAGCAATCCACGGGACAGACGTCGACGCAATCGGTGTATTTGCAGCGGATGCAGGATTCGGAGACGACGTGGGTCATGGCGTGGCAGACGAAGAGGTGAGCGGGAAAAGCCCGGATTTTAGGCGTTTGTGAGGGCAGGGCGCACCAGCACCGCGGCGGAGGTCCTGTGCGAGGCCGTGTCGACCAGCACCAGCGAGCCCAGCGCGCGCGATTGGGCAAAGGGAAGCACCGCCAGCGGCTGCTGCAGGCTCAGCACCACGTCACCGATGGCATTGGCCTCCAGATGGTCGGTGGGCTCGGAATCGAGCGTCGTGATATTGACGCGATCGACGATGCGCGCCACCTTGGCCTTCACCCAGCGATGGCCTTGCAGCGCCCAGTAGACGCGGCCCGCCACGAGCGGCTCGTCGTCGAGCCAGGCGATCGTGGCCGTGATCTCGCGCACGGGCTGAAAGGCATCCGGCGCGAGCAGCCAGTCGCCGCGCGAGACGTCGAGTTCGCGGTCCAGCACGATGCCCGCGCTGTGCCCGGCGTGGACCGTCTTCGGTTCGCGCGTATGGCTGAGCACCTGGGCGACCATGGCGCTCTGGTTGCTGGGCAGCACGGTCACGCGCTGGCCGGGCTCGACGTGGCCGCTGGCGACGCGGCCCCAGAAGACACGGCGGCCACGCGAGGTGTCGGCCGAAGCCGAGAATTTCTCGACCCATTGCACCGGAAAGGCGAAGGGGACGGCCTCGTCCTGCGCGGTCACCGGAAGCTGCTCCAGCAGTTCGAGCAGGCTCGGCCCCTCGTAACCCGCCCAATCGGGATGGCGCGAGGCCACGTTCCAGCCCTTGAGCGCCGAGATCGGCACCGTGGCCGCGACCTTCACGCCGGCCGCGTCGGCGAAATCCCGCAGCGCCGACGAGATGCGCTCGAAGGCGAGTTCCGCGTTGTCGATGGCGTCGAGCTTGTTGACCGCGAACACGATCGACTGCACGCGCAGCAGGTGGCACAGCAGCGTGTGGCGGCGGGTCTGCGGCAGCAGCTCGCGCCGGACCACTTCGCCGTCCTCGCACTCCGCCGCCCAGGCGAGCTTGGTCGCATCGACAAGCACCACGGCGGCGTCGGCGCTCGATGCGGCCGTCACCATGTTGCGCGTGTACTGCTCGTGGCCCGGCGCGTCGCCGATCACGAACTTGCGCCGCGCCGTCGAGAAGTAGCGGTAGGCCACGTCGATCGTGATGCCCTGTTCGCGCTCGGCCGAGAGGCCGTCGGTCAACAGCGCGAGGTCGGTCTCTCCGCCGCGCTGCACGCCGGCCAGCTGGTCCTGCAGCACGGTCTTGCTGTCGACCAGCAGGCGGCCGATCAGGGTGCTCTTGCCGTCGTCCACGCTGCCGCAGGTGATGAAGCGCAAGGCCGCGCCGATGTTCGCCAGCGCCTCGGAGCTCGTCTGGACTGGAGTTGCGGTCGTCATCAGAAGTACCCGTCTTTCTTGCGCTTTTCCATGGAGGCTTCGGAGGTCTTGTCGTCCATTCGTGTCGCGCCGCGCTCGCTCACGTCGGCGGCCAGGGTCTCGATCACGACGTCCGCGGCGTCGGCCGCGAGGCTGTCGACCGGGCAGGTGCAGGTGATGTCCCCCACGGTGCGGAAGCGCACGTCGCGCAGTTCGACCTTTTCGCCGTCGCGCGGGGGCGTGAGTTCAGTCACCGGCACGAGCAGGCCGCGGCGCTCCACCACCTCGCGCTTGTGCGTGTAGTAGATCGAGGGCAGCGCGATGTCTTCACGCTGGATGTACTGCCAGACGTCTAGTTCGGTCCAGTTCGAGATCGGGAACACACGGAAGTGTTCGCCGGGTGCCAGGCGCGTGTTGAACAGCGTCCAGAGTTCGGGCCGCTGGTCCTTGGGCTGCCATTGGCCGAAGCTGTCGCGGTGCGAGAAGATGCGCTCCTTGGCGCGCGCCTTTTCCTCGTCGCGGCGAGCGCCGCCGATCAGCGCGTCGAAGTGGAATTCCTCGATGGCTTCCAGCAGCGTGACCGACTGGTGCACGTTGCGCGATTCGCCCGGATGCGCCAGTCGCACGGTGCCGCGCTTCATCGAGTCCTCGACACTGCGCACGATCAACTCGGCACCGAGCTCCCGGGCGCGCTGGTCGCGAAAGGCCGTCACTTCCGGGAAGTTGTGGCCCGTGTCGATCATCAGCAACGGGTAGGGGATGCGGCCGGCGCCGAAAGCCTTCTCCGCGCACTTGAGCAACACCAGCGAATCCTTGCCGCCCGAGAACAGCAGGGTCGGGCGGTCGAAGGATGCGGCGACCTCGCGCAGGATGAAGATGGTCTCCTCCTCCAGCGCGTCGAGTTGCGTATTGGAGAGATGCACCAGCGGCTGCACGTGCGGCTGCAACAGTTCGGGTTCGGTACGGGCGTTCATGGAGCGGGGTTCAGTTCGGAATGGCACGGATGGGAATGGCGCGGTTCGGGAGCGGGGAAACGGCGGAAGAGGGTTCGAAAGCCGCCGGCTCCTCGCCCTCGTGGCTGCCGTCGGCCGCCACGTGCAGGCCGCATTCCTTGGCGCTTTCCTGCTCCCACCACCAGCGGCCCGAGCGGAAGTCCTCGCCAAGGGTCACGGCGCGCGTGCAGGGCGCGCAGCCGATGCTCGGGTAGAACTGGTCGTGCAGCGGGTTGTAGGGCACGTTGCAGGTGGCGATGTAGTGCCACACGTCGCCCCAGGTCCAGCGCGCGAGCGGGTTCACCTTGACGCGTTCGGGCTGCTGCTCGATGAATTCGACCTCGGCGCGCGCGCCGGACTGCTCGCGCCGCAAACCCGTGATCCAGGCCCGCTTGCCCGCGAGGGCGCGCTCCAGCGGCTCCATCTTGCGGATGTGGCAGCAGGCCTTGCGCAACTCCAGGCTGCGGTACATGGCGTCCTCGCCGTTCTTGGCCACGAAGCCCGCGGCATCTTCCTCGACGGGCCGGTACACCTCGACCTCGCGGCCGTAGTGCGACTGCAGCGTGTCGAGCAGGCCGAGCGTCTCCGCGTGCAGCTTGCCCGTCTCCAGCACGAAGATGCCGGATTCCACCTGGAAACGATGCAGAAGATCGGTCACCACCATGTCCTCGGCGCCCAGGCTGGAGGCCTGGGTGATCGGCGCGAACTCGCTCGCCGCGCCGCGCAGCAGCGCCACGCTCTCGGCGAGCTTTTCGTCGAAATCGGCGGAGGGCTTGGCGTAGAGCGAGATGGCGTTCATGGCGAGGGTGGCTTGGCGTGTGCGCTGGCTGGTTGTCGGGAGGCTGGGAGATCGACCGGGCTTCAGGCGGTTTCGCGCTTGAAGATCGGCGTGGCTTGCACCGCGTCCCCCTGGTAGAAGGCGGCGAAGCGGTCGAACTGGCGCTGCGCCGCGGAGGCGTCGACGCCTTCCTTGAGCACCGCGCTCGAAAACCCGGTGCGCTGCATCTGCACCAACTGGTCGATCAGCACGTCGCCGGTCGCGCGGATGTCGCCCTGGAAGCCCAGGCGCCGGCGCAGCAGGAAGGCCTGGCTGTAGGCGCGGCCATCCGTGAACTTCGGGAAATTCAGGTCGATGCGTTCCACGTCGGCCAGGCACACCTCGATGGCCAGCGGGTCGGCGTCGTTGGGCAGCTGCATCACGTTCGGCTCGCCGTTGTCGACATGGTCTTCGGCGGCGATGAGCTTCAATGTCTTGTTCATGCGGCCTCCTCGACCTTGAAGCGCGCGCCGTTGGCCGCGGCCTTGAAGGAATCCAGGCCCACGCGGCGCAACGTGTCGATGAAGGTCTCGCCGGCTTCGCGGGTGTCGCGGTAGGTGTTGAGGACGGCCTCGATCACCTCCGGCACTTCGGCCGCGGAGAAGGAGGGGCCGACCACCTTGCCCGGCTGGGCGCTGCCGCTCAGCGCGGAGCCGTCGGAGCCGCCCAGCGTGACCTGGTACCACTCCTTGCCGTCCTTGTCGACGCCGAGGATGCCGATATGGCCGCTGTGGTGATGGCCGCAGGAGTTGATGCAGCCGCTGATGTGCAAGTCGATCTCTCCCAGGTCGTCGAGCTCGTCGAGATCCTGGTAGCGCTCGGTAATGGCTTCGGCGATGGGGATCGAGCGGGCATTGGCCAGCGCGCAGAAATCGCCGCCGGGGCAGGCGATCATGTCGGTCAGCAGATGCACGTTGGCGCTGGCAAAGCCGGCCTCGCGCGCCGCCAGCCAGAGGGCATGCAGGTCTTCGGCGTGGACCCAGGGCAGCAGCAGGTTCTGATCGTGCGTCACGCGGGCTTCGCCGGCGCTGAAGCGGTCGGCCAGGCGGGCGGCCGCGTCGAGCTGGTCGGCCGAGGCGTCGCCGGGCGCCTGAAGGCGGCGCTTGAAGGACAGCGTGACGGCGCGCAGGGCTGGGTTCTTGTGCGGCGCGACGTTGCGCTGCAGCCAGCGCGCGAACATCACGTCGTCGGCGGCCTGGGCGCGCAGGTCGGCGTCGGTCTCCTCGGCGCTGCGGAACACGCGCGTCGCCAGCGTCGGCGGCACGAAGGACGCGCTCACGCGATCGAGTTCGTCTTGCGTGATGGTGTGCGGCGCGCCGTCGTGTTCGACGATCTGCCGGTATTCGGCTTCGACGTCGTCGATATAGCGCTGGCCCTCGGCCTTCACCAGGATCTTGATGCGCGCCTTGTAGATGTTGTCGCGCCGGCCGTAGCGGTTGTAGACACGCACCACGGCCTCGATGTAATTCATGATCTGGTTCCAGGGCAGGAACTCGCGCAGCACGGTGCCGATGATCGGCGTGCGGCCCATGCCGCCACCCACCTGCACGCGGAAGCCGAGTTCGCCGACTTCGTTCTTCAGCAGGTGCAGGCCGACGTCGTGCCAGCCCGTGGCGGCGCGGTCTTCCGTCGCGCCCGTGATCGCGATCTTGAACTTGCGCGGCAGGAAGGCGAATTCGGGGTGCAGCGTGCTCCACTGCCGCATGATCTCGGCGAAGGGGCGCGGGTCGGCAATCTCGTCGATCGCCACGCCGGCGAGCTCGTCGGTCGTGATGTTGCGGATGCAGTTGCCGCTGGTCTGGATGCCGTGCATGTCGACCGAGGCCAGCAGGTCCATCACGTCCGCCGACTTGGACAGCGGAATCCAGTTGTATTGCACGTTCGTGCGCGTGGTGAAGTGCGCGTAGTGCGTCGGCAGCTTGTGGGTGCCGAGCTTGGCCTGGGTGGCGAGGGCGTGCTTGTAGACCTCGGCTTCGGGCTCGTCGTAGACGCGCGCAATCTTTCCGAGCGCGCGCAGCTGCCGGCTCGACAGCTCGCCGTAGGGCACCGCCACGCGCAGCATCGGCGCATAGCGCTGCACGTACCAGCCGTTCTGCAGCCGCAGGGGACGGAACTCCTCCTCCGACAATTTGCCTGACTGCCAGCGTTCCAGCTGGTCGCGGAATTGCGCGGCACGCAGGTGCACGAACTGGCGGTCGAAATCTGTGTATTGGTACATCGTGTGAATGTTGCTGGTGGGCGGTGCGTCCACGACCCCGTCAACGCGAGTCGAGAATGTAGAAGCGGGCCATATGGAAACAAACTATTTTTTGGTTCGCGCCTTATGCGGATAAGCTTATTCGCCAGGCCCCATGCGGGTTGCGGGCCGATGGAATGAATATTCCGGATAAGGCAGGGACGGCGCCGAAGCCGTCTTGCGCGACATGTCGCGCTCCGAACCCCCGGTCGATTCTAGGAAACGGCGCCGGACTTCGCTGGGCGCGCCTCCATGCCGCCCCGGGGGCAGCTACAGCAGCACGAACTGGCTGACCGTGATGAAGTGCGCCGCCGTGCCGCCCAGCACGAACAGGTGCCACATGCCGTGCGCATGGCGCCAGCCGCGCCGGTTGCGATAGAACACCGTGCCCGCCGAGTACAGGCCGGCGCCGATCATCAACCAGGCCAGGCCCGCGCTGTCCAGGCGTGCCGCCAGGGGCGCGGCCGCCAGCACGCCGAGCCAACCCATTCCGAGATAGAGCAGCAGCGAGGGCCGCGGCGGCTCGCCGGGCCGCAGCTCCCGGGCGATGCCGAAGAAGGCGGCGGCCCAGATCGCCGCAAGCAGCGCCAGGCCCCAGGCGCCTTGCAGCGTGACCAGCGCGAAAGGCGTGTAGGTGCCGGCGATCAGCATGTAGATCGCGCAGTGGTCGACCCGCTGCCAGAAGAGCTTCGTGCGGCCGCGGGTGCTGTGGAAGAGCGTCGACGCCGCATAGAGCGTGACCATGGAGAAGGCGAAGATCAACGCGCTGGTTGTCCTGGCGGGGTCGTCGCCCGGCACCGTCCTGGCGAGCAGCAACGCGGAGCCCGCCGTCGCCAGCAGCAGGCCGAACAGGTGGCTGTATCCGTTGAAGCGCTCGCCGGGGTACATGGTCGTGGTGAATGCGGTGGGCCCCAGTGGGCCGGAGCTTTGCGGCATCGGTGTGACACCCCGCATGGGACGCCGGCGATCAGCCCACGACGCGTCTGACCTGGACCGTGGCCTCCAGACCTTCGTAGGCATCCGGGTCGCCATACCAGCTGCCGGAGATGGGTGACGCCAGCGACGGGTCGCGCGCGACGCCGACGCGGATGAGCTGTCCGCTGCCCATGAGGTTGTTGGTCGGGTCGAAAGCCATCCAGCCCGCGCCGGGCAGATAGGCATGAAGCCATGCGTGCGTGCTGCCCGCGCCGGTGACGGATTCCCCGGCCGTTGCGCTGCCAATCACGTCGAGCGCGGCGTCATAGAGGTAGCCCGAGACGAAACGCGTGGCCACGCCCAGGCGGCGCGCGGCCTCCATCATCAGCAATGCATAGTCGCGGCAGCTCCCGCTGCCCAGCGCCAGAGTCTGCAACGGCGTCTGCGTGCCTTCCTCGTCGCGCGGGGCGTAGTTCAGGCTCTGGCCGATGTGCGCGTTCATGCGTGCGAGCACGTCGCGCGTGCTGTTCGGCCGGTCGGTGTGGAGGAACTGGTGGGCCCAGCGGATCAGCGTACCGTCCGGGTCGTCGTGATGAGGGCGCAGGTAGTGCTCGAGGTCCATCCGGTCCTGGATGGCATAGGCGAAGGGCAGGTACTCCGCGGCCGGGTCCAGCTGCAGTGTGTCCGGCGGCCCCGCCACGTGCTCGATGGTGAAGGCGCAGACGATGCGCAGCTCGGTCGCCTCGCCCATCGGCTGCACGAGTGCCACCGAGTTGGAATGCGGGTCCTGGATCATGCGCACGTGCGCCTCGGGGCTGATCTGCAGATCGGTGGCGAGCACGCGCAGGTCGTGGCTGTCGCGTGGCCTGAACATCACGCGGTGCAGGCCGAAGGTGACGGGCGTCTTGTAGCGGTAGACGGTGGTGTGCGTGATGTCGTAACGGATGGCCATGCCCGATTGTCACGCGCGGCGCTATCGCGTGGTGCCCAACGCGGCGGCGAGCTTTTCCGGCAGCGGCATCGGCTCGGCATGCCAGCGCGCGGCCAGCAACTCGGCGCACAGGGCGGCGAAGCTCAGGCCGCGGGAGCCCAGGGCGGTGCAGAGCCAGATGCCGTCCGCGCTCTCCGGCGAGAGCGGGCCGACGAGCGGCCGGCGGTCTCCCGACGCGCAACGAACGCCGGCCCAGGCATGGACCTCGCCCCGCGCGAAGGCCGGGGCGAGCCGCGCCGCGGCTTCCGGATGCAGCCGTGCGAGGCGAACGCGATTGACTTCGGTGTCGGTGGCGCGGGGGGAAGGGTCGTCGCTGTCGCGGTCGAAAGTGGCGCCGGCAAGCCACAGCAAGCCGTCGCCATCGGGCACCTGCGCGATCAGATGTCCGTCGCCATTCACGGGCGTCGGAGGCAGGCGCAGATCTTCGCGGGCGTAGCCCCAGGCGACCTGGCCGCGCACCGGCTGCAGCGGGAAGCCCGGTGCCAGCGCCCGGCTCTCGAAGCCCGCGGCGATGACGACGCGGTCGGCCTCGATGAGCAATGCGTCACTCGCGTCACGCAGCGCCCAGCGCCCGTTCGAGCGCTCGATACGCGTCACGCGGCAACCGGTTTCAAGGCGGATGCCGGGCTGCGCCAGCCATGCTTCGACCAGGCGCGCCGGGCGCACCCAGCCGCCGCGCGCATGCCAGAGCGCGACCGCATCGGCGGGCAGCCCCGCCTCGCTCAACTGGGCGGCCGAGGCATGCCAGGACTCGTTGGGCCCGTCGGCGCTCCAACTGGGGGGCAGCCGATCTTCGCCGCCGCCACGTCGTTCCAGAACGCCGCTCGCGCGCCAATCGGCGTCCTCGGTCATCCGCTGTGCCAGTTGCTGCCAGGTCATGCGGATGCCTGCGCGGGTCAGGCGCGAGAGCAGGGCGTCGTCCGGCGACACATGCGGCGCCAGCATGCCGACCGGCAGCCCCGAAGCACCCGCGGCGGGCCGGTCCGCAGCCTCGAGCACCACGACCTCCCAGCCGCGCCGCGCCAGGCTGGCGGAGACGGCGGCGCCGGCGAGCCCGGCACCGATCACGGCGCAACGACCCGGCGTTGCAGGGGGCGAGGGCGCCGCGCCGCGGCGCCGGACCTGCCACGCCGGCTCGAACACCCCGCGCAGGCAGTCGCGCTTGGGCGGCAAGCCTTCGGCCTTTGTCAGCTGAAAACCGCATTGCGCAAGCGCATCGCGCACCGCGCGCGCGACCGTCCAGGTCGCGACGCGCGTGCCGCGGCGCGCGAAACGCGAGACGGCCTTGAGCGTCTCGGCCGACCACATCGCCGGATTGCGCTGCGGATTGAAGCCGTCGAGAAAGATGCTGTCGGCCTCGAAGCGCTGCGCGCGCAGCATCGGCTGCACGTCACCGATGCACAGGGTGAGCAGCACGTGGCCGTCGTCGAACGAGAGGCGGTGGAAGCCCGGCAGCAGCCCGTGCCACTGGGCAGCGAGGGCCTCGGCCAGCGCTGCCAGTTCCGGATAGGCGGATGCGGCGCGCAGCAGATCCGCCCGCGCAACCGGGTAGGCCTCGATGGAAACGAAGTGAAGCAGCCGCGGGCGCTGTGGATCGTCGCGCCAAGCCTGCCAGACTGTCAGGAAACCCAGGCCAAAACCAAAGCCGGTTTCGAGAATCCGCCATTGCGGCTGCCTCGCCCAGGCGCCGGGCAGGCCGCAGCCCGCCAGGAAGACGCGCCGGGCCTGGGCGGGCGCGCCGCTCTCGGTGTGATAGATGTCGTCGAAGCGGGCGCTGCGCGGAACGCCGTCCGCGCGCCAGTCGACCGGTTCGGCCATGGCGCGAAGCCCCGGGGATCAGCTCCCGGGCGGTGGGACGTAGCCCTGCGCGACGTCCGCGCCTTCGCCGAAGAAGTGCTTCTCCATCTGGCGCGCGAGGTACTGGCGGGCGCGGGCGTCGGCCAGGTTGAGGCGGTTTTCATTGACCAGCATGGTCTGCTGCTTGAGCCAGGCGGCCCAGGCTTCCTTGCTGACGTTCTCCCACAGACGCTTGCCGAGCTCGCCGGGATAGGGCGGAAAGTCGAGTCCTTCGGCTTCCTTGCCGAGCTTGACGCACTGAACCATACGTGCCATTTGGATGCCTTTGGGGTGTCTTAGTTGATTTCGCTATTTAGAACTGAGAACTCGGTCGTTCCCGTTTCCTTATGCGCTATTCAGAATTCGAGGCTTCGTTGTTATGCCATTCAAGAGCACAAGACCATGAGCCTTCGCCGCGACTTTATCAAGCTTTCCCTCGGGGCCGCCGCCGCTGCCAGCTTCGCCCTGACGGCGATGCCGTCGTTCGCGCAGTCGGTCACCCTGCTCAACGTGTCCTACGACCCGACGCGAGAGCTGTATGTGGACTACAACCAGGCCTTCGCCAAGTACTGGAAGGCCAAGACCGGCCAGGACGTGACGATCAAGCAATCGCACGGCGGCTCGGGCAAGCAGGCGCGCTCCATCATCGATGGCATCGACGCCGATGTCGCCACGCTGGCGCTGGCCGGCGACACCGATGCGCTCGTCACGCACGGCGGCCTGGTCAAGCCCGACTGGCAGAAGCGCCTGCCGCACAATTCGGCGCCCTACACCTCGACCATCGTCTTCCTGGTGAAGAAGGGCAATCCCAAGGGGCTGAAGGACTGGGACGACCTGGCCAGGCCCGGCGTGCAGGTGATCACGCCCAACCCCAAGACCTCGGGCGGCGCGCGCTGGAACTACCTGGCCGCGTGGGAGTTCGGCAAGCGCAAATACGGCAGCGACGCCAAGGCCAGGGAATTCGTCGGCAGCCTCTACAGGAACGTGCCGGTTCTCGACACCGGCGCGCGCGGCTCGACCATCACCTTCGTGCAGCGCGGGGTGGGCGATGTGCTGCTGGCCTGGGAGAACGAAGCCTTCCTCGCGCTCAAGGAATTCGGCCCCGAGAAGTTCGACATCGTCGTGCCCTCGATCAGCATCCTGGCCGAGCCCACGGTGACCGTGGTCGACAAGGTGGTCGACAAGAAGGGCACACGCGCGGTCGCCGAGGAATACCTGAAGTACCTCTACTCCGACGAAGGCCAGGACATCGCCGGGCGCAACTACTACCGCCCGACTTC
Organism: Variovorax sp. 01T432; assembly: GCF_056398605.1. Taxonomy (NCBI): domain Bacteria; kingdom Pseudomonadati; phylum Pseudomonadota; class Betaproteobacteria; order Burkholderiales; family Comamonadaceae; genus Variovorax; species Variovorax sp. 01T432. The sequence continues at coordinate 60,421 of NZ_JBFTPS010000032.1, read as the reverse complement.
CGAGAAGGCCAAGGCCAAGTACGACAAGCAGTTTCCCAAGCTGACGCTGTTCACGATCGACGAGGCTTTCGGTGGCTGGGCGAAGGCGGACAAGGAACACTTCGCCGACGGTGGCTCCTTCGACCAGATCTACACGAAGCAGAAGTAGCGCCGCCAGGCCTCGCGCCTCCGGGCGCGGCGGCCCCTTGGCCTATCTCCATTGACGAAAGCACCTCGATGTCCGTTCTCCTGATTGCAGGCAGCCCTTCGGCGCCTTCCCGTTCCGCCGTTCTCCTCGACGCGGTCGCCGCCCGGCTTGCGCAGCGCGACGTGCCAGTCGAGCGGCTCGCGATCCGCGAACTCGCGGCACATGCGCTGCTGCTCGGCGAGGCCTCGCATCCCACGGTGCAGCACGCGGTCGACCAGGTGCGGCGCGCGGAGGTCATCGTGATCGCGACACCGGTCTACAAGGCGGCCTACAGCGGCGTGCTCAAGGTCTTCCTCGACCTGCTGCCACAGTCGGCGCTCAAGGGCAAGACGGTGCTGCCGCTGGCGACCGGCGGCAGCCCACACCACATGCTGGCGCTCGACTACGCGCTGCGGCCCGTCCTGCAGTCGCTCGCGGCGCGCCACATCCTGCCGGGCGTCTACGCCACCGACGGCCAGGTCACGCTTCAGCCGGAGGGGGCTTATCAGCTGCAAGCCGATCTCGCGCAGCGCCTGGATGAAGCGGTCGAGACACTGGCGAGCGAAGGCCTCAGGGCGCCGGCCCGCTGGGGTTTCGAGTCCGTGCCTTTCTCGACGGTGCGATGTAGCGTCTGACGGCCCACCCACCGCCGAAGCGCCCGACGCGGCGCGTCCCTCCCTTCGAACCCTTCCCGGACTTTTCGCCGCACAGCGGCGCGGGATTTCCTTCGCCTGAAAGAAGCACATGTCACATCATTCATCGAAGCGTCGTCAGTTGATCCAGGGCGCCGCCGCCCTCGTCGCGCTGCCATCCCTCGCGAGCTTCGCGCAGCCCGCCGCGCGTCAGCTGCGCATCGGCAACCAGAAGGGCATTCTCAGCCTGCTCAAGGGGCGGGGCACGCTGGAGAAGCGGCTCGCACCGCTCGGCGTCTCGATCAAGTGGACCGAGTTCGCCGCCGGCCCGGTGCAGCTCGAAGCGCTCAATGTCGGCTCGATCGACTTCGGCGACGTCGGGGAGGCGCCGCCCATCTTCGCGCAGGCCGCCGGCGCGCCGCTGGCCTATGTGGCGGCGACCGTGCCGCGTCCCTCGGCCGAGGCGGTGCTCGTCCCCCGGGGCTCGTCGATCCAGTCGGTCGCGCAGCTCAAGGGCAGGAAGGTCGCGCTCAACAAGGGCAGCAACGTCCACTACTTCCTCGTCAAGCTGCTGGAGAAGAACGGGCTGCAGTATGGCGACGTGAACGTCGTCTTCCTGCCGCCTTCGGATGCGCGGGCCGCCTTCGAGAAGGGCTCGATCGATGCCTGGGTGATCTGGGACCCGTTCCTCGCGGCGGCCGAGAAGACGCTCGATGCCCGCCTGCTGGCCGATGCGACCGGCGTCGTGGGCAACCGCGGCTACTACTTCTCTTCGCTCGGCTATGCGGACAAGAACGCGGACGTGATCAAGGTCCTCATCGAGGAACTCGACAAGGTCGACCAATGGGCGATCGCCAACAAGGGGGCGTTCGCCGCCGAGCTGTCGCAGCTGTGGGGCATTCCCAAGGAGGTGGTCGACGTGTCGGTCGGGCGCGCGAAGTACGGCACGGGTCCGATCACCAAGGCCATCCTGGCCGAGCAGCAGCAGATTGCCGACACCTTCTTCTCGCTCGGCCTGCTGCCGAGAAAGATCAACGTCCTCGAGGCCGCGGCCGCCGGCATTGCCTGAGTCCACCATGCAAATCTTCTGGTTCCTCCCCACCCACGGCGACAGCCGCTACCTCGGCACCACCGAGGGCGCGCGCCAGGTCGACCTCGACTACCTGCAGCAGATCGCCGGTGCGGCCGACCGGCTCGGCTACGAGGGCGTGCTGATTCCGACCGGCCGCTCCTGCGAAGACCCGTGGGTCATCGCTTCCAGCCTGATCGGCGCCACGAAGAAGCTCAAGTTCCTTGTCGCGGTGCGGCCCGGACTGCATCAGCCGAGCCTGGCCGCGCGCATGGCGGCGACCTTCGACAGGCTGTCCGGCGGCCGGGTGCTCGTCAACCTCGTGACCGGCGGCGACCAGACAGAACTCGAAGGCGACGGTGCCTTCCTCGACCATGCCTCCCGCTACGAGCAGTCGGCCGAGTTCATCCGCATCTGGCGCGAGATCATCACGCGCAGCCATGAAGGCCAGAGCTTCGACTACGAAGGAAAGCACCTGCGCGTGAAGGGCGCCAAGCTCCTGTTCCCGCCGACGCAGAAGCCTCATCCGCCGGTGTGGTTCGGCGGTTCGTCGGCCGCGGCGCACGAGCTGGCGGCCGAGCAGGTCGACACCTACCTGACCTGGGGCGAGCCGCCCGCCGAAGTGGCGAAGAAGCTCGCCGACGTGCGCGAGCGCGCCGCCCGCAAGGGCCGCGCGGTGAAGTTCGGCATCCGCCTGCACGTGATCGTGCGCGAGATCGAAGACGAGGCCTGGCGCGCTGCCGAATCGCTGATCAGCCGGGTCAACGACGAGACGGTGATTCGCGCCCAGGCCGCGTTCGCGCGCATGGATTCCGAAGGCCAGCGTCGCATGGCGGCACTGCATGCCGGCGGTGCCCGGCGCACGCGTGCCGACCTGGAGATCAGCCCCAACCTCTGGGCCGGTGTGGGCCTGGTGCGCGGCGGCGCGGGCACGGCACTGGTGGGCGACGCGAAGACTGTCGCGGCCCGCATCGAGGCGTACGCGGCGCTGGGTCTGGACAACTTCATTCTCTCGGGCTATCCGCACCTGGAAGAGTCCTACCGCTTCGCCGAACTGGTGTTCCCGCTGCTGCCGCGCAAGCGTCGCCCGGCCCTGCCGGGGGAGGCCTTGACCGGTCCCTTCGGAGAGGTCATCGCCAATCTCGACGCACCCTCGCGGCTGGTGTCGCAAAGCTGAGCCCAAGGACTTTCATGACTGAACAAGTACATGCGCGGCCCCTGCCGGCAGGCGCGCGGTCGCTGGCGGGCGTCAAGGCTTTTGCCGGCGGCGTGGGCAAGCGCCTCATCCCCTGGCTGGTCCCGGTCGGGCTCATCGTCGCGTGGCAGATCGCCTCGTCCCTGGGCTGGCTTTCCTCCCGCGTGCTGCCGGCACCGATCGATGTCGTCAAGGCCGCATGGAAGCTCACGGCCTCGGGCGAACTGTGGACGCACGTGAAGGTGAGCGCGGGGCGCGCGCTGGGCGGGCTGGCGATCGGCGGCGGGCTCGGGCTCGCGCTCGGCCTGCTGACCGGCTCGGTGAAGTTCTTCGAGACGCTGCTGGATTCGACCATCCAGATGGTGCGCAACATCCCGGCGCTGGCGCTCATTCCGCTCGTGATCCTGTGGTTCGGCATCGACGAGTCGGCGAAGCTCTTTCTTATCTCGGTATCGGTCTTCTTCCCGATCTATCTCAATACCTTCCACGGCATCCGCAACGTCGATCCGCAGCTCATCGAGATGGGCCGCACCTATGGCCTCTCGCGCCGGCAGCTCTACACGGAGGTGATCCTGCCGGGGGCGCTGTCGTCGATCCTCGTGGGCCTGCGCTTCTCGCTGGGCCTGATGTGGGTGATCCTGATCGTGGCCGAGACCATTTCGGCGCAAGCGGGCATCGGCTATCTCACGATGAATGCGCGTGAGTTCCTGCAGACCGACATCGTGCTGGTCGGCATCCTGCTCTATGCGCTGCTCGGCAAGTTGGCCGACCTCTTCGCGCGCGGGCTTGAACGCTGGTGGCTGCGCTGGCACCCGGGCTACCAGGTGGCGAAGTGAGGAGGGCGGGCGACATGAAGGCATCTTTTTCCCTCACCCGCCGCGCCACGCTGGCCGCGCTGGCCATCCTGGTGCGCGCCGGTTCGCCTTTGCACTCGGTGGCCGATCTGAAGGGCCGCAAGGCCGGCCTCTGGGTCAAGCTGAAGCCCGCGGAAGCGGCGGCGCTGCTCGCACCCGTGTGGGGACTGGACGCCGCGACGGTTGAGCAGGCGAATGCGCGCCGCAGCTACGAGCTGAGGGCCGTGGTCGCGGGCGCGCTGGGCGAGCAGCGGCGCATCGCCGACACCTTCTTCGCCGAGAAGCTGCTGCCCCGAAAAATCAATGCGCTCGATGTGGCGCTGTTCAATCCCGGAGTCTGAAGACCATGAGCGCCAATCTCCAACCCACGCTCCCCGCCGGCCCGAGCGGCGTGCGGCTCGAAGCCCGCGGCCTGCACAAGCGCTACGGCGAACGCGAGGTGCTGCGCAACACGCAGCTCGTCATCGAGCCCGGCCAGTTCATCGCGATCGTGGGCCGCAGCGGCTGCGGCAAGAGCACCTTGCTGCGGCTGGTCGCGGGCCTCGAAGAGGCCTCCGACGGTGCGCTCTTCACCGACGGCCGCGCCATCGACGGCTTGCATGACGATACCCGGATCATGTTCCAGGAGGCGCGCCTGCTGCCCTGGCGCCGCGTGCTGGACAACGTGACGCTGGGCCTGCCGCAGGAAGCCCGCTCGCGCGGCGAGGAAGTGCTGGCGCAAGTGGGCCTGGCCGAGCGACGCGACGAATGGCCGGCGCGTCTTTCGGGCGGGCAGCGCCAGCGCGTCGCGCTCGCCCGGGCGCTGGTGCATCACCCGCGCCTGCTGTTGCTCGACGAGCCGCTCGGCGCGCTCGACGCGCTCACGCGCATCGAGATGCACCGCCTCATCGAGGACCTGTGGCAGCGCCATCGCTTCACCGCGCTGCTGGTCACGCATGACGTGCAGGAGGCGGTGGCGCTGGCCGATCGCGTGATCCTCATCGAAGACGGCCGCATCGCGCTGGACGAAAGCATTGCACTGGCGCGGCCGCGATCGCAGGGCGATGCGGCCTTCGCGGCGATCGAGAAACGCATCCTCGACCGCGTGCTGCAGAAGCCCGAAGGCCCGGCCGCCGAGCCCGCCAATGACACCCGCTGGGCCGACGGCCCGGCGCACGCATTGCGCTGGGCCGTCTGAACTCGCTCACTCTTTTCTTTCAACAGGAGATTTCCATGTCCATCCAAGCCATCAACGTTCGCAACCAGTTCAAGGGCAAGATCCGCGAGATCATCCGCGGCGACGTCGTCTCGGAGGTCGACGTCGAGACCGCATGGGGCATCGTGACTTCGGTCATCACCACGCGTTCGGTCGACGAGCTCCAGCTCAAGCCGGGCTCCGATGTCGTGGCATTGGTCAAGTCCACCGAAGTGTCAATCGCAAAGCTTTAACCTCGGGGGATGATCGAACTCGAAAACATCCACCAGATTTACGACAGCCCGAGCGGGCAGGTCGAGGCCTTGAAGGGTATCGACCTGCGTGTGGCACCGGGTGAAATCTTCGGTGTCATCGGGCGCAGCGGCGCGGGCAAGAGCTCGCTGGTGCGCACCATCAACCTTCTCAATCGCCCCGCGGCGGGCAGCGTGCGCGTGGATGGGCGCGACCTCACCGCGCTGACCGACGCCGAACTGCGTGCCGCGCGGCAAGGCATCGGCATGGTCTTCCAGCATTTCAACCTGCTGGCCTCGCGCACGGTCTATGACAACGTGGCCTTGCCCCTTGAACTCGCGGGCCTGCGCGCAGCGGACATCAAGGGCCGCGTCGAGCCGTTGCTGGACCTGGTCGGGCTGTCCGCCCTGCGTGATCGCTACCCGGCGCAGATCAGCGGCGGGCAGAAGCAGCGCGTGGGCATTGCGCGCGCGCTGGCGAACCGGCCCAAGGTGCTGCTCTCGGACGAGGCGACCTCCGCGCTGGACCCCGAGACGACCCGCTCCATCCTCGCGCTCCTGCAACAGATCAATCGCGAGTTCGGCCTGACGATCGTGCTGATCACGCATGAGATGCAGGTCATCAAGCAACTGGCGCAACAGGTCGCGGTGATCGACCATGGCCTCATCGTGGAGCAGGGCGCCGTGCTCGATGTCTTCACGCGGCCCCGGCACGAGACCACGCGCAGCCTGCTCGACGACATCGCGCCGCAGGCCTTGCCCGAGAGTGTGCTGGCGCGCATTCGCACACTGATGCGCGGCAACAGCGACTCGCAGACCTCGCAGCTGCTGCGCCTGGCCTTCGCGGGCGAGGATTCGGCGGATCAGCCGCTGCTGTCGCAGGCGATCCGGCGCTTCGGCATCGACTTGTCGATCGTGCATGGTCAGGTCGACGAGATCCAGGGCCGCCCCTTCGGTTCGCTCGCGGTGCTGGCGCGCGGCGCTCGCGACTCGCTGACGGCCGCCGTCGCGTTCCTGCGCGGCGCGGGCGTGCTGGTGCAGGAGGTGGCGCATGTTTGAGGTCTTCAGCGGCCCGATGCTCGGGCTCTTCGCCACCTCGCTGTGGGAGACCATCGTGATGGTCGGCATCTCGGGCGCGATCGGCGCGCTCGCGGGCGTGCCGCTGGGCGTCTACCTGCATCTCACGGACAAGGGCGGGGTGCTTCCCAACGTGCCGGTCAACCGCATCCTGGGCGCGGTGGTCAATGCCGTGCGCTCCACGCCCTTCATCATCCTGCTGGTCGCGATCATTCCGCTCACGCGGCTCTTGACGGGCTCCTCGATCGGTACCGCCGCCGCCGTGGTGCCCCTGAGCCTGGCCGCCGCGCCCTTCGTCGCGCGGCTGGTCGAGACCTCGCTGCGCGAGGTCGACCGGGGCCTGGTCGAAGCGGCGCAGGCCATGGGCGCGAGCACCTGGCAGATCGTCTGGAAGGTGCTCCTGCCCGAGGCGCTGCCGGGAATCGTGGCCGGCGTGACCATCAGCTTCGTGAGCCTCACGGGCTACTCCGCGATGGCCGGCGCCATCGGCGGCGGCGGCCTGGGCGATCTCGGCATCCGCTATGGTTACCAGCGCTTCCTGCCCGAGGTGATGCTGGCCGTGGTGCTGGTGCTCATTCTCTTCGTGCAGGCCGTCCAGAGCGGCGGCGATTGGCTGGTGCGCAGGCTCAGCCACAAGTAGATTTTCATCGTTGAAAGAACTCTCGTCATGAACGACAACAAACGCAAGCTTCTCCAGTCGATCGTCGCATCGGCCATCGTGTCCGCCTTCGCGGCCGCGCCCGCATTCGCGCAGGACAAGCCGATCAAGGTCGGCGTCACCGGCGGCCCGCATGCCCAGATTCTCGAGCAGGTGAAGAAGGTCGCCGAGAAGGATGGCCTCAAGATCCAGATCGTCGAGTTCAGCGACTACGTGCAACCCAACGCCGCGCTGGCCGCGGGCGACCTCGATGCCAACAGCTACCAGCACAAGCCCTATCTCGACCAGCAGGTCAAGGATCGCGGCTACAAGATCGTGGACGTGGCCTATACCGTCAACTTCCCGATCGGCATCTATTCGAAGAGGGTCAAGAGCCTGAAGGACCTGAAGGAGGGCGCGCGCTTCGGCATGCCGAACGATCCGACCAACGGTGGGCGCGTGCTGCTGGTGCTGCAGGACCAGGGGCTGATCAAGCTCAGGCCCGAAGCCGGCCTGAAGGCAACGCCGCTCGACGTCATCGACAACCCCCGGAAGCTCAAGTTCGTCGAGGTCGATGCCGCGCAGCTGCCGCGCACGCTCGATGACCTGGACGCCGCGGGCATCAACACCAACTACGCCCTCTCGGCCGGCCTCAATCCGGGCAAGGACGCGATCGCGAAGGAGAGCGCGAAGAGCCCTTACGTCAACCTGCTGGCCGTGCGCACGCAGGACAAGGACAAGCCCTGGGTTGCCAAGCTTGTGAAGGCCTATCACTCCGACGAGGTGCGCAACTTCGTGCAGACCGAGTTCAAGGGCTCCGTGCTCGCCAGCTGGTAGGGTAGCCCGCACTGGAGAGAAACCCGCTCTCGGCGGGGTCTTGCGCGATGATGCAATGTCCAGCCCCCATCATTGGAGAGAGCCCATGTCCGTCTTCGACGTCAGCGATATCGTCCTGGCCTTGCGCGCGGCGCGCGACGAATGGCGCGACCTGCAGAAGCGATCGCGAGAGCCCGGCAGCCGCGAGTTCCCCTCGCGCGATGCGTTGGCGGCCATCGTCGAATCGCTGAAGGGCGCGCTGTTCCCGATGCGGCTCGGGCCGCCCGATCTGCGGCACGAGAGCGAGGACTTCTACGTCGGCTATACGCTGGACTCCGCGCTGCAGTCGCTGTTGACGCAGGCGCGGCTCGAGCTGCGCTACACGGCCCGTCACCAGCCGCGCGATCCGCAGGAGATCGATGCCGACGCCGCCACCGCCGTGCGCGACTTCGCGGCGGCGCTGCCGGGCATCCGGCGCCTGCTCGACGGCGATGTGCTGGCGGCCTACCAGGGCGATCCGGCCGCGCGCAGCGTGGATGAGGTCCTGCTGTGCTATCCGGGCGTGCTCGCGATGGTTCACCATCGGCTGGCGCATCGGCTCTACGGCCTCGGCCTGCCGCTGCTCGCGCGCATCGTGGCCGAGCTGGCTCATTCACAGACCGGCATCGACATCCATCCCGGCGCGCAGATCGACGCCGGCTTCTTCATCGACCACGGCACGGGCGTCGTCATCGGCGAGACGGCCGAGATCGGCAAGCGTGTGCGCATCTACCAGGCAGTGACGCTCGGCGCCAAGCGCTTTCCGACCGACACGCAAGGCAAGCTGCAGAAAGGCTTGCCACGCCACCCCCGGGTAGAGGACGATGTGATCATCTATGCTGGCGCGACGATCCTGGGGCGCGTGACGCTGGGCAAGGGCGCTGTCATCGGCGGCAACGTCTGGATCACCGATGATGTGCCGCCCGGCGCCAGCGTGACGCAGGCGAGCCTGCAGAACGCGCCGCGGAATCCCGTCGTCAACTCCAAGGAGCTTTCATGAGCCAGACCAAGATCGCCGTCGTCATCGGCAGCCTGCGCCAGGATTCGTTGAACCGCAAGCTCGCGCTCGCGATCGCGCATCTGGCGCCTTCGGATTTCACTTTCGAGCATGTGCGCATCGACGACCTGCCGCTGTACAACCAGGACCATGACGGCAACCAGGCGCCTTCGGTGAGGCGCCTGAAGTCGGAGATCGCGGCCGCCGACGGCCTGTTGTTCGTGACGCCGGAATACAACCGCTCGATTCCCGGCGTGTTGAAGAATGCGATCGACAATGCCTCGCGGCCCTATGGCCAGAGCGCCTGGGCGGGCAAGCCGGCAGGCGTGATCGGTGTCTCGGTCGGAGCCGTCGGCACCGCGGTCGCGCAGCAGCATCTGCGCAATGTCCTGGCCTACCTCGACGTGCCGACCCTGGGGCAACCCGAAGTGTTCATCCAGAACAAGGAAGGCCTGTTCGACGACAAGGGCCACGTCAGCGAAGGCAGCAAGCAGTTCCTGCAGGGCTGGGTCGACAAGTACGCGGCCTGGATCAAGAGCCACGCGCAATAAGCGCGTGCTCCCCCTGCATCCTCAGGCGGCCAGCGAGGCGACGTCCTGGTTGGCGGCGTGGCCGGTCACCGCAGCGATTTCAGCGCGCGCGGCGCTGAGTGCCGCGGCCTTGGGTGCTTCGCCCATGGCCAGACCTTCGGCGCGCACGATGCGCACGTCGGTGATGCCGAAGAAGCCGAAGATCACCTTCAGGTAGGTTTCCTGGTGTTCCATCGCCCGACCGCCTTCGGTGGTCGAGTAGATGCCCCCGCGCGTGGACGCCACGATCACCGTCTTGCCGGTGGCAAGGCCGACGGGGCCCTTGTCCGTGTACTTGAAGGTGCGGCCGACCTGCGCCAGGCGGTCGATCCAGGCTTTGAGCTGCGTGGGCACCGTGAAGTTGTAGATCGGCGCACCGATCACGATCACGTCGGCAGACAGGAACTGCGTCACCAGCTGCTCGGAGACGGCATTCTCGCGGCTCTGCGCTTCGGTCGGCTCGGCCTGGATGCCGACCTTGATGCCCAGGGCGTCGGCGCTGAAATGGTTGGGCGTGTCCACCGCAAGGTCCAGGTAGTCGACCGTGGTGTTCGGATGGGTCTTGCGCCATTCGGCGACCACTTCGGCGCTGAGTTGGCGGGAGACGGAATTGCTTCCCAGGATGCTGGAATCGACGTGCAGCAGTTTCATGATCAATGCTCTCTTGCTCTGATGGGGCCGGCACTGAATTCGGTCGGCATGGCGAGAATTCTATTTTTGTGATGAGTTCTTGATAAGCCGGCAAAATCAGGCCATATCGTCCCAGAAACAGGACAATGAGTCATGCAAGACCTGAACGACATGGTTTTCTTCGCCGAGGTGGCGGAGCGCGGCGGCTTTGCGGCCGCCAGCCGCGCGCTTGGTATCCCGAAATCCCGGCTGTCGCGCCGCGTCGCCGACCTGGAGGCGCAACTGGGCGTCCAGCTGATGCAGCGCAGTACGCGCAAGCTGTCCCTCACGCCCGCCGGCGAGATCTTCCTGCGCCACTGCACGGAGATGCGCGAGGCGGCGCAGGCCGCCTCGGAAGCAGTCGCGCAGGTGCAGACCGAGCCGCATGGCACCGTGCGCCTGAGCTGTCCAGTGACGCTGGCGCAAAGCGCCCTCGGGCCGCTGCTGCCCGAGTTCATGCGGCGCTACCCCGCCGTGCGCGTCGAGATGCGCGTGCTGAACCGACCCGTCGACCCGGTCGAGGAGGGCGTGGATTTCGCCCTCCGCGTTCGACCTCAGATCGAGGACAGCGCGACGCTGGTCGCCAAGACCTTCGGTGTCAGCCGCGGAATCCTGGTGGCGAGCCCCGAACAGCTGCGCCGCCAGGGGCCCATCCAGACGCCGGGCGACCTGTCGAAGCTCGATACCGTGAGCATGTCGGCCGGCGACGGCCGCGCGAGCTGGCGGCTCGAAGGCCCCGATGGAGCGGTGTTCGTGCACTCGCATTCGCCGCGCTACCTGGCGGACGACCTGTTGACCATGAAGTTCGCTGTGGTGCAGGGCACCGGGATCTGCGTCTTGCCTGACTACATGTGCCGTCACGACATCAAGGTAGGGCGGCTGGTGGAAGTGCTTCCCGGCTGGGGGCCGCAGGCCGCCATCACACATGCCATGTTCCCGGCGCGGCGCGCCCTGGTGCCCGCGGTGCGGCGCCTGCTGGATTTCCTGGGCGAGAACCTCAATGGCGACGAGCCGCACGACCTCTCCGGCTGAGTTGGAGCTGACATCGTTATGCGCAAATCACCATATTCAAACAATTAGATATTCGTTTGCCGCTGAAGCGATGCTGCGGAGAATCGCGCCGTGAATCACCCGACCATCGTCATCGTGCCCGGCTGGCGCGACTCCGGCCCCGGCCATTGGCAAAGCCTGTGGGCCGAGCGCATGCAGGGGGCGGTGCGGGTGGTGCAGGATGACTGGCTCACGCCGAGCCGCGATGCCTGGGTGAGTTCGCTGGAGAAACTCGTGCTCGGCAGCCCCGGCCCTGTGGTGATCGCCGCGCACAGCCTGGGCTGCATCGCGACGACGCACTTGTCCGCGGCGGCGGCCGCGCGCATCAGCGGAGCATTGCTGGTGGCACCCGCCGATCCGGAACGCCGCGCGGTGCTTCAGTCCTTCGCGCCCGTGCCCTATGCCAAGCTGCCGTACCGCAGCATCGTCGTGGCCAGCAGCAACGATCCCTTCTGCCCTGTGCGCCTGGCCGGCGCTTACGCCCGTGCTTGGGGAAGCGAATTCGTTCGCATGCAGAATGCCGGACACATCAACGTGGATTCCGGCCATGGCGACTGGCCCCTGGGGCTGGCGCTTCTCCAATCCCTGACAGACGAGCCGATCGGCCGCATGGCCGAACGTCGCAATTTCGAACCTTTGGCAACCCTATGACCTCCAGAACAAAGATCCTCCTTGGTGCCCTCGTGCTCGCCGTCAGCGGCGCCGTGTCCGCGCAGACGCTGCTCAATGTCTCGTACGACGTGGCGCGCGAGTTCTACAAGGACTACAACGCCGCCTTCATCGCCAACTACAAGAAGACGACGGGCAAGGATGTCAAGGTCGACCAGTCGCATGCCGGCTCCAGCGCGCAGGCGCGCGCCGTGGCCGATGGCCTGGACGCTGATGTCGTGACCATGAACACCAGTACCGACATCGACTTCCTGGCGAACGCCGGCGTGGTTGCCAAGGATTGGGCCAAGCGCTTTCCCAACAATGCGTCGCCGACCACCTCGACGATGCTGTTCCTGACCCGCAACGGCAACCCGAAGGGCATCAAGGACTGGGACGACCTCATCAAGCCCGGCGTCCAGGTCGTGGTCGTGAACCCGAAGACCGGCGGCAACGGCCGCTATGCCTACCTCGCGGCCTGGGGCTACGTGAAGAAGAAGGGTGGCACGGATGCGCAGGCGGCCGAGTTCGTCGGCAAGCTGTTCAAGAACGTGCCCGTCCTCGCGCGCGGCGGGCGCGATGCCACGACGGCCTTCCTGCAACGCAACATCGGCGACGTGCTGATTACCTTCGAATCGGAAGTCGTGTCGATCAATCGCGAATTCGGAAGCGGCAAGGTCGATGCGGTGTATCCGTCGATCAGCATCCTTGCCGAGAACCCCGTGGCCATCGTCGAGCGCACGGTCGCGAAGAAGGGCACGGGCGAACTCGCCAAGGCCTACCTCGACTATCTCTACTCCGACGAAGCGCAGGAAATCGCCGCCAGGCATGCCTTGCGTCCGCGCTCCGAAGCCGTGCTCAAGCGGCATGCCGACACCTTCAAGCCGCTGCAGCTCTTCACCGTGCAGGAGCTCTTCGGCAGCCTCGCCGAGGCGCAGAAGGTGCACTTCAATGACGGCGGGCAGTTCGACAAGCTCTACACGCCCGGCGCGAAGTAAATGAGCGGGGCTGTCACCTCGGCGCTGCCGTCCGCGGCGGCGCCGCTCGCGCGCGCGGGGAACACCGGCGTGTCGCGGCGCGTGCTGCCGGGCTTTCACCTGACGCTGGGCTTCTCGATCCTGTACCTGAGCCTGATCGTCCTGATCCCGCTGTCGGCGCTGGTCTTCAAGACTTTCACGCTCGACTGGGACCACTTCGTGACCGCGGTCACCGCGCCGCGCGTCATGGCGTCGTACCGCCTGACCTTCGGCGCCTCGTTGTTGGCGGCGCTGGTGAACCTGGTCTTCGGCCTGCTCGTGGCCTGGGTGCTGGTGCGCTACAAGTTTCCGGGCAAGCGGATCATCGACGCGCTGGTGGATCTCCCGTTCGCGCTGCCGACCGCCGTCGCGGGCATCTCGCTGACCGCGCTGCTCGCGGGCAACGGCTGGGTCGGGCAATTCCTGGAGCCGATGGGTATCAAGCTCGCCTTCACGCCGGCGGGCGTGGTGATCGCGCTGATCTTCATCGGGCTGCCCTTCGTGGTGCGCACGGTGCAACCCGTGCTCGAAGACACCGAGAAGGAACTGGAAGAAGCCGCGACCAGCCTCGGCGCGACCCGCTTCCAGACCTTCACGCGGGTGATCCTGCCTTCGATCGCGCCGGCGCTGCTGACTGGCTTCGCGATGGCCTTCGCGCGTGCGATCGGCGAATACGGCTCGGTGATCTTCATCGCCGGCAACATGCCGATGATTTCCGAGATCACGCCGCTGATCATCATCGGCAAGCTGGAGCAGTACGACTACGCGGGCGCGACGGCGGTTGCGCTGGTGATGCTGGTGATCTCGTTCGTGCTGCTGCTGGTCATCAACGGGCTGCAGGCCTGGCAGCGCCGCCGGGCGGGGGCTTCATCGTGAGCGCGCCTTCGAAGATCGTGCGTCGCGCCAAGGCCGGCACCACCGAATCCGCCTGGGTGCGCTGGACACTGATCGGCGTCGCCATGGCGTTCATGTTCCTGTTCCTCGTGCTGCCGCTTGCCGCGGTTGCCACCGAGGCATTGCGCAAGGGTTTCGGCGCCTATGTCGAAGCACTGAAGGAGCCCGATGCATGGAGCGCGATCCGCCTGACCCTTCTCAGCGCCGCGATCGCCGTGCCCATGAACCTGGTCTTCGGCGTCGCGGCTGCCTGGGCCATTGCGAAGTTCGAGTTTCGCGGCAAGGCCTTTCTGACGACCCTGGTCGACCTGCCTTTCGCCGTCTCGCCGGTGGTGGCGGGCCTGATCTATGTCCTGGTGTTCGGCGCGCAGGGCTGGTTCGGCCCCTGGCTGCAGGCGCACGACATCAAGATCATCTTCGCCGTGCCCGGCATCGTGCTGGCGACGGTGTTCGTGACCTTTCCCTTCATCGCGCGCGAGCTGATACCGCTGATGCAGGCCCAGGGCACCGAGGAGGAGCAGGCCGCGATCGTGCTGGGCGCGTCGGGCTGGCAGACTTTCTGGCACGTGACGCTGCCCAACATCAAGTGGGGCCTGCTGTACGGCGTGATCCTGTGCAACGCCCGCGCCATGGGCGAATTCGGCGCGGTGTCGGTGGTGTCGGGCCACATCCGCGGCCAGACCAACACCATGCCGCTGCACGTCGAAGTGCTCTACAACGAGTACCAGTCGGTCGCCGCCTTCGCGGTGGCTTCGCTGCTGGCGATCCTGGCGCTGGTCACGCTGGTGATCAAGTCGGTGATCGAGTGGCGCCATGAGCGTGAAATGAAGGCCATCGCCGAACTGCCACCCGAGCGACCAGTGGCATGACATACCCCCAGGCTTGCCCAAGCCCGGGGGTTTACGAAAGCATTTATGAGCATTGAAATCCGCAACGTCAGCAAGCAGTTCGGCGACTTCCACGCGCTGCGCGATGTGAGCCTGGACGTGTCCTCGGGCGAACTCGTCGCATTGCTCGGGCCCTCGGGCTGCGGCAAGACCACGCTGCTGCGCATCATCGCCGGCCTCGAAACCGCCGACACCGGCAGCATCCTGTTCTCCGGCGAGGACACGACCGACGTGCACGTGCGCGAGCGCCAGGTCGGCTTCGTGTTCCAGCACTACGCGCTGTTTCGCCACATGACGGTGTTCGAGAACGTCGCCTTCGGCCTGCGCGTGAAGCCGCGTGCCTCGCGGCCGAGCGAAACGCAGATCAAGGCCAAGGTGCTGGAACTGCTCAAGCTGGTGCAACTGGACTGGCTGGCCGACCGCTATCCCTCGCAGTTGTCCGGCGGCCAGCGCCAGCGCATCGCGCTCGCCCGCGCGCTGGCGGTGGAACCCAAGGTGCTGCTGCTGGACGAACCCTTCGGCGCCCTCGATGCCAAGGTGCGCAAGGAATTGCGCCGCTGGCTGCGCCGGCTGCATGACGAACTGCATGTCACCAGCATCTTCGTCACGCACGATCAGGAGGAGGCGCTCGAAGTGGCCGACCGCGTCGTGCTCATGAACAGCGGCCGCGTTGAGCAGGTCGGCTCGCCGCAGGATGTGTGGGACCACCCGGCGAGCCCCTTCGTCTATGGCTTCCTGGGCGATGTGAACCTGTTCCATGGTCGCTCGCACGATGGCGAGGTCCATGTGGAAGGCATCCGCATCGATTCGACGGACGATCGTCAGCTTCGCGACGGCAAGGCGCTCGCCTACGTGCGCCCCCACGACCTCGACGTGCAGCGCCACGCGCCGGGAGCCACGGGCATCGTCGCGACTCTGACACGCGCGATTGTTGTCGGCCCGATCGCAAGGCTGGAACTTGAACCGGTGGAATCGAATCCAGACAATCCTGGGTCCGGGACCATCATCGAGGCGCAACTCCCTGCGCAACAGTTCCGGGAGCTCGGCTTGCACGAGGGCGACAAGGTCGTCGCCACGCCGCGCAAGGCCCGTGTGTTCGTTGAAGATTGGGTTTCACCGTGATCGATTGGTATTTTGGCGCGCCTCGGCGTGCATTGGCCCTCATCTGCGCGGCATGTGTGGCCATGCTTGCGTTCGGCATGTACCTGCAGCATGTGGTGGGCCTCGAGCCGTGCCCCATGTGCGTGGTGCAGCGCTATGCGTTGATCCTCGTGGCGATCTTCACGGGACTGGGGGCGGCGAGCAGCAGGCGGGGCTGGCAGGTCTCGGCTTCGGTGCTGGGGCTGCTCATGTCCGCCGGCGGCGCCTACACCGCAGCTCGCCAGAGCTGGTTGCAGTGGCATCCGCCGGAGGTCGTGTCCTGCGGGCGCGACATCTACGGGATGATCGAGGCCTTCCCGCTGCAGCGCGCGTTGCCGATGATCTTCCGCGGCTCCGGCGATTGCTCGAAAGTCGACTGGACCTTCCTCGGCCTGTCGATCGCGAACTGGTCCTTCATCGCGTTCACCGTATTCGCACTGCTGCTGCTGGTGTTGCTGTTCCGCCGTTCGGGCGCTACGCCAGCCTACAGCGGCAGGGTGTCGAAGGCGGCGTAAGAAGTCGCCAGCCAGGTCTTCACGCGCTGGCGTTCGAGCAGCCCCAGGGCATGCACGCCTTCGCGGTCGTTCACCGCTTTCCAGAAGCTGGTGTTGCGCGCGTCGATCTTGCGCATGCTCGCGTCGTGCAGACGGGGCAGGGCGACCACGCGGGCGCCGTTCGCGATCGCCTTGCTGAGTGACTGCGATCCGAGCAGCAGGCCGAAGTCGCTGCCGCGGCCGTAGTTCTGCACCACGATGTAGTTCGGCCGGTTGCCGAAGGTGTCGACCAGGGTGCCGAGGAGGTCTGTCGAGTCCTTCCCGTCATCGAGCACATGCCAGAAGTTGACGGCCACGCCGATCTCGGCGAGCACGTCGAACAGGTCCGACTCCTTGATCCAGCGCGACAGCGGCGCGAGCGTCTGGGCCGCCAGGTCGACGATCACGCTTTGGTGGGGATTGCCTTCGAAGCCGTTCACCACGGTGTCGAGGCCCTCGAAGCTGTCCACCACCACCGGCGACGCGAAGCCTTCATAGAAGCGCGTGAACGAGCTGTGCGAGCGGTCGGTGTCGAAGCCCACGAAAGGCCGGCTGTGGTCGATGAAATACTGCGCCAGGACCCGTGCCGTGACCGATTTGCCGACGCCACCTTTTTCGCCGCCGATGAAATTGATGGAGCTCATGAGGTTCCTGGGTGAGTGGGATTGGGAAAAGTGCGGAACATTCTAGGTGGCGCATTGTTTGCGGCCTTGCAATAAGAGGGCATGGCTCAAGTTGCTCAACAAAGCGTGCAGGGATACAAATGCACATTAAGTTGAGCATACGGCCTTGACGAAGCAGCCGGCAATGACCAATATATTGGTCAGAATATCTACTTGCCTAATATATTGAGCATGACCACCCTTGCAGACATCGGCCAATGTCTTCGCCAGGCGAGAAAGGACCGGCTCATGACCGTCTCCGAGCTGGCCCTGAAGGCAGGCATTTCCAGAAACACCCTGGGCGCCCTGGAAGCGGGGCGGGGGAATGTCGAGCTGAACACTCTGCTTGCCGTGCTCCGGAACCTGGGCCTCGAACTGCAGTTCGTGCCGCAGACGGTGGCGGACCTGACCCGCGTCGGCAGCGATACCCGGGCCACCCGTCTGCAGGATGAGCTGAGCAGCCTGATGCCGAAGTCCCGCCGTCCGACCAGGCCCGCCCGATGAGCGTCGTGCGGTCATTGCGAATCCGGCTGGGAAGGACGGATGTCGGATCGCTGTTCGGGCTCGACGACGGACGCGTGTACTTCAGGTTCGACGACGCGTATGCCAAGAACCCGGCGCGCCCCGTGCTCTCGCAGCTCTATGTCGTGGCGCCCGCCACGGGAGTCGGCGCCGAACGGGCCGCGCAGGCGATCGCGGAGGCCGAGGCCGCCACGGTCGCCCAGCTCCTGGACCCGGCCCTGGACGTCAACCGCGGCGACGGCAAATTCGGCCTGCCGCCTTTCTTCCAGAACCTGCTCCCCGAGGGCCCCTTGCGCAAGCAGTTGATCGGCGACCTCGGCCTGGAGGTCGACGACGAACTGGGCTTGCTGGCGGCCTGCGGCGGCGACCTGCCGGGCGATGTCTGGGCCGATGCGGAAGCACTCGACGAGGTCGAGCTCGGCCGGCTCATCGGACAAAGCCGGGACAGCTACGAGATGAGTTCCGGACAGATCCCCACGCCGCAGCAGACCTCCATCTCGGGCGTGCAGCCCAAGATCGCCCTGGTGGCGGGCGGCGCGGGACGCTATGTGATGCGCTCCACGCAGGGAGATGGGAAGCACTTCATCGGCAAGCTCCCGACCAGCGAATTCGAAATGCTGCCCGAAGTGGAGTACAGCGCATTGACATTGGCCGCGGCTGCCGGCGTCGATACCTGCGAGTTCTCGCTGGAGCCGCTGTCCGCCATTGCCGACAGGCTGCCTTACGCGCTGCAGAAGGACGAGCGGAAATTCCTGCTGGTTTCCAGGTTCGACCGCGATGTGGAGACGCAGACCGGGCGCATGCACATGGAGGATTTCGCGCAAGTCACGGGCACGC
This sequence comes from Variovorax sp. 01T432, assembly GCF_056398605.1. Taxonomy (NCBI): domain Bacteria; kingdom Pseudomonadati; phylum Pseudomonadota; class Betaproteobacteria; order Burkholderiales; family Comamonadaceae; genus Variovorax; species Variovorax sp. 01T432. Next base: position 42,087 of record NZ_JBFTPS010000032.1, on the reverse strand, counting down.
CCTCGGAGTACAAGTACTCGGGCACCTACGCGGCCATCGGCCTCCTGCTGAAGCGGCGCTCGGCCAGGGGAGAAGCCGACGTGGCGGAGCTTCTTCGCCGCATCAAGGTGTCGGAGCTGCTGGGCAACTATGACGCCCACCTGAAGAACTTCAGCTTCGTGTATCCCCCCGGTCAGGTGAAGCCCGAACTCTCGAAGGCGTACGACATCGTCGCCTATGGCGTGTACCTGAACGGCTTCGGGCACGGCCTGCACTTCTTCCCCCAGCAGAAGACGCGAACGATGCTCGACCCCAGGACACTGCGCGGGCTGGCAAATGCGTGGGACATCCCGGAAAAGCAGCTGAGCGAGGTCGTCACAGGCTGCGTGGACCGGGCGATGCGGTCGTGGCCGGGCCTCCTGAAGACGCTGCCGCTCTCCACGGCCCATCGCGAGCGGCTGGCGGAATACATCCAGGCCAGTGCGAGTGCCGTGTCGTGGCGCAAGCGCCATCCCGATGCCGAATGGTTCGGCTAGATCGATCTATCTCGGCACCAGCGACAGAAAGGGCCCGAGGCTGCCCATCAGCCAGCCCTGGCTGAAATCCAGCGCCGCGCGTCGGTACTTCTCATCGGCCTGCGCGGCCAGCAGGTCGAGGCGGGCAACCACCTTCGAGAGTTCGCGGTCCACCAGCAGGTTGCGGCCGCGCTCGCTGAGCTCGGTCGCCAGGAGCAGAGGCTGGCCGTCGGGGCCGGTCCTGGAGCCGATCAGCCAGAGGGATATCTCGACATTGCGGGCCGCCCGGTAGCTGTTCTCGGCCGTGATGCCGTCCAGCATGTGCTGCTCCCAGGTATTGCCGTTGGCCTCTTTCAGCATCGAGGCCCATCCGATCACGAGTGCCGCGACACGGTCGCCGGTGTAAGGCCTGGGCGCGGTCTCGAAGGCCAGGCGGATGGCGTCGATGCCGGTCGCGCCGCGCAACTCGGGCAGGGGGGCGCCCTGGTTCACCGCGTCCCAGGTGCGCTGGATCGCATCGTCCGCGCTGGTGGCCCACTTGCGCCATTCGCGCGGATTGCGCCTGTACAGCGACAGCTGCACCCGCCGGATGGATTGCAGGTTGTCGCGCAGGGCGAGGTTGGCGATGCGGTTGGCGCTGGACTGGAGCCACTCCTTGCTCTCGTACGGTTCGGCACGGTTCGTGGTGCTGGTGCAGGCCGACACACCCAGCATTGCCACGCCGCCTCCCAGCAGCAGGGAGCGACGCCCGATGCCTGGGAGAACAGGGGAAACAGGGGAATCTCTCATGACTCGCACGTTATCATCCTCGCCTCGAGTGGCGGCCGGTCTTCGGGGGGCGGGCCAGTGAATTTCCCTTACAAATCAACACCTTGGCATAAAGCCGACCAGTCGTGCGTCTCAACTCCATCAAGCTTTCGGGCTTCAAGTCCTTCGCCGAACCCACCAACTTCCTGTTGCCCGGCCAGCTCGTGGGCGTGGTCGGTCCCAATGGCTGCGGCAAGTCGAACATCATGGATGCCGTGCGCTGGGTGCTCGGCGAATCGCGCGCTTCCGAGCTGCGCGGCGAGTCCATGCAGGACGTCATCTTCAACGGCACGACCACGCGCAAGCAGGCGAGCCGTTCCAGCGTGGAGCTGGTGTTCGACAACGCCGACCACCGGGCCGGCGGCCAGTGGGCCCAATTCGCCGAAATCGCGGTCCGGCGCGTGCTGACGCGCGACGGCAACTCCAGCTACTACATCAACAACCAGCCGGTGCGCCGGCGCGATGTGCAGGACGTGTTCCTCGGCACCGGCCTCGGCCCGCGCGCCTACGCCATCATCGGGCAGGGCACGATCAGCCGGATCATCGAGTCCAAGCCCGAGGAACTGCGCCTCTTCCTCGAAGAAGCCGCCGGGGTCTCGAAGTACAAGGAACGCCGGCGCGAAACAGAGAACCGCCTGGGCGACACGCGCGAGAACCTCACCCGCGTCGAAGACATCCTGCGCGAACTCAACAGCAACCTCGAGAAGCTCGAGAAGCAGGCCGAAGTCGCCGCGCGCTACAACACGCTGCAGGGCGCCGCCACGCGCAAGCAGCATCAGCTCTGGTTCCTCAAGCGCACCGAGAGCGAGGCCGACCAGGGCAAGATCAAGGCCGACGCCGAGAAGGCCATCAACGACCTCGAATCGCGCACCGCCGATCTGCGCCGCATCGAGTCCGAACTCGAAACGGTGCGCCAGGCGCACTATTCCGCGGGCGACCAGGTGAACCAGGCGCAGGGCAAGCTGTATGAAGCCAGTGCCGAGGTCGGCCGGCTCGAAGGTGAGATCCGCTTCGTGGTCGAGGGCCGCCAGCGCGTGGAACAGCGGCTGGTGCAACTGCGCGAACAGATCGGGCAGTGGAGCACACGCCGAGAGGACGCCGAGGCCGAGATCGAAACCCTGGCCGGCCAGGGCCTCAACGCCGAGGAACAGGCCGAGCTGCTGGCAGCGCAACTCGAAGAGCACGACGCCCGCATGCCCGGCCTCGAGGAAGAGCAGCAACGCGCCCAGAACGAGGCCAATGCCCAGCGCACCACGGTCTCGCAGGTTCAGCAGCAGATCCAGGTGCTCGCGGCCGACCAGCGCAACATCGAGGAGCAGAGCCGCCAGCTCACGCAGCGTGCCGAGCGCCTGCGCGCCGACCAGAACGCGCTCGCCGCGCCGGACGAATCCCGCCTGCGCGATCTGCAGGAGCAGCTGGCCGCGGCGCAGGAAGCCTCCGCCGAAGCCGAGGCGCGGCTGCATGACCTGCAGGAAGCCGTCCCCCGACTCGACGACGACCGCCGCACGCGCCAGCAGGCCGTCAACACCGAAGGCGCGCGCCAGGCGGACCTGTCCGCGCGCCTAGACGCACTTAAGGCGCTGCAGGAAAAGGTCAAGACCGATGGCAAGCTCGCGCCCTGGCTTGCCAAGCATGGCCTCGATGGCCTGCAAGGCCTGTGGAGCCGCATCCATATCGAACAGGGCTGGGAAAACGCGCTCGAAGCCGCGCTGCGCGAGCGCCTCGGCGCACTCGAAGTCAGCCGGCTCGACATGGTCCGCGCCTTCGGCGGCGATGCGCCACCGGCCAAGCTGGCTTTCTACAGTCCTCCGGCCGCCGGCGCTCCGCAGGGCCCCAGCGCGCTGCCCCGCCTGTCGGACCTCCTGCGCCTGGGCGATGCCGGCCAGCAGGCCCTGCTCGGCGAATGGTTGCACGGCTGCCTGACCGCGCCGACACTGGAGGAGGCGCTGGCGCAGCGCGACAAGCTCCAGCCGGGCGAGGCCATCTACGTCAAGAGCGGCCATGCCGTCACGCCGCACAGCGTCAGTTTCTATGCGCAGGATTCCGAGCAGGCCGGGCTGCTGGCGCGCCAGCAGGAAATGGAAAACCTGGAGCGCCAGCTGCGCGCCCAGACGCTCATCAGCGAAGAGTCGCGCACCGCGCTCGCGCGCGCCGAAGCCGCCTATGGCGACGCCGCGCAGCGCCTGGTCACGGCCCGCCGCGAAGCCGCCGAAACCCAGTCGCGCGCGCACGAACTCCAGGTCGAGACCCTGCGGCTGTCGCAGCTCGCCGAGCAGACCCGCGCGCGCAGCGAGCAGCTTTCATCGGACCTGGGCGAAGTGCTTGCGCAGCTCGACGAGTTGCAGGAAAGGCGCATCGCCGCCGAGTCCCGCTTCGAGGAACTCGACATGCAGCTGGCCGACAGCCAGGAGCGCCATGCGCAGCTCGACGAGCGCGTCATCGAAGCAGGCAGGGCGCTGAGCGCGAGCCGCGAGCAGCACCGCAGCCTGGAGCGCCAGGCCCAGGAAGCGACCTTCGCCCAGCGCACGCTCGAGGCGCGCCGCGGCGAACTCAATCGCGCGATCGAAACGGCCACGCAGCAGACCGTGACGCTGGCGGAGGAAGAAGAGCGGGCCAGGGCCGAACTCGGCCGCCTGTCCGATGCGGCGGCGCAGGCCGGGCTGCAGGATGCGCTCGCGCTCAAGCTCGAACGCGAAAGCGCGCTCGGCGCCGCGCGCAGCCAGTACGACGACCTCACGCTGAAGCTGCGCGCAAGCGACGAGCGCCGGCTCCAGCTCGAACGAGAACTCGACCCCCTGCGCCAGCGCATCACCGAATTCCAGCTCAAGGAGCAGGCCGCGCGGCTCGGCTTCGAGCAATACCAGCAACTGCTGACCGATGCCGAGGCGGACCTCGAAGCCGTCGCGCTGTCCATCGAGACCGACAAGGTCCGCCTCACCGGCCTGCAGAGCGAGATCGACCGCCTGAATCGCGAGGTGGCCTCGCTGGGCGCGGTCAACCTCGCCGCGCTCGACGAACTCGCCGTCGCCAGCGAACGCAAGACCTTCCTCGATTCGCAGTCCGCCGACCTCAACGAGGCCATCGGCACGCTGGAAGACGCGATCCGCAAGATCGACGCCGAGACACGCGAGCTCCTGGGCGGCACCTTCAAGATCGTCAACGAGCACTTCAGCCGCATGTTCCCCGAGCTCTTCGGCGGGGGCAATGCCAGGCTCATGATGACCGGCGACGAGATCCTCGACTCGGGCGTGCAGGTGATGGCGCAGCCGCCCGGTAAGAAGAACCAGACCATCCACCTGCTCTCGGGCGGCGAGAAGGCGCTGACGGCCATCGCGCTCGTGTTCGCCATCTTCCAGCTCAACCCCGCGCCTTTCTGCCTGCTCGACGAGGTGGATGCGCCGCTGGACGACGCCAACACCGAGCGCTATGCCAAACTCGTGACCGCCATGAGCCGCGAAACCCAGTTCCTCTTCATCAGCCACAACAAGATCGCGATGGAAATGGCCGAACAACTCATCGGAGTGACCATGCAGGAGCAGGGCGTCTCGCGCATCGTGGCGGTCGACATGGAAGCCGCCGTATCGATGGTCGAGGCCGCATGAGCAGCCTGAGCGTCGCACTGGCCATCCTCGGCGGCCTCGTTCTCGCGGCCGTGGTCGGCTACAACACATGGATGTCGCGCCGCAATGCGCCGCGACAGCCCGATGCCCCGGACGGCGCATCGCCCTCGGCCCCCGAAGCGCAGCAGGCGCAGGCGCGGCGCGAGGGCCAGGAAGAGCCGGTGCTGCACATCGACCCTCATCCCTCGCCTGGCAACGAGCGGCACGAGCCGCTGTTCGACCCCGACCTGCCGCCACCGACCGCGCAGCCGACCTCCACGGCCGACCGGCGCGGAGGGCTCGACCCCCTGATCGACGTGATCGCGCCCATCTCGCTCGACGGCGTGGCCTCGGGCGACGCGGCCATCGCGGCCATGCCCGCGACGCGGCGCGCCGGGAGCAAGCCGGTTGCCATCGAGGGCCTCAATGCCCACACGGGCGCGTGGGAGCCGGCCTTGCCGGGCCAGCGCTATGGCGCTTTCCAGGTCGGCGTGCAACTGGCCAACCGGACCGGCGCGCTCAACGAGATCGAATACTCCGAGTTCGTCGTCAAGGCGCAGGCCTTCGCCGATGCGCTCAACGGCGCGCCCGAGTTTCCGGAAATGCTCGACGAAGTGGCGCGCGCGCGCGAACTCGACCAGTTCGCGAGCGCGCATGACGCGCAGCTCGGCTTCGTCCTGCGCGCGCGGCATGCCGCCTGGAGTCCGGGCTACGTGCAGCAGAACGCCGCGCGGCTGGGTTTCGTGGCCGGCATGATTCCGGGGCGCATGGTGCTGCCCGCGAGCGAGGCGGGGCTGCCGCCGATCCTGGGACTGTCCTTCGACACCCAGGCCGCGCTGGCCGACGACCCGGCGCAATCGGCCATCCGCGAACTCACGCTGAGCCTCGACGTTCCGCAGGTCGATCGGGCCGAGCGGCCCTTCGAGCGCATGCGCGAAGCCGCCGCCACCCTGGCGCGCGAGATGGACGGCGTCGTCACCGACGGCGACGGCCAGTTGCTGCGCGAGGACACCATGGACATCATCGGTGCCGACCTCGAACAGCTCTACGACACGCTCGATTCACGCGACCTCTCCGCCGGCTCGCCGCTGGCACGACGTCTCTTCAGCTAACCCTGTCTTTCCGGGAGACCCGCATGACGACGCGTGAAGACGCCGCTCGCGAAGCCGCCGCACTGAGCGAGCAACTGCGCCGCCACGCCCATCTCTACTACGTGCTGGACGCCCCGGAGCTGCCGGACGCGGAATACGACAGGCTGTTCCAGCGGCTGCAGGCGATCGAAGCCGAGTATCCGGATCTGCGCACGCCCGATTCGCCCACCCTGCGCGTGGGCGGCAAGGTGCTCGAAGGCTTCACCAAGGTGCGCCACAAGGTGCCGATGCTGTCGATCCGCACCGAGACCGACATCAGCCCGGCGGGCGCCAGCGCCTTCGATGCGCGCGTGCGCAAGGAACTCGGGCTGGCCGAGGATGCGCCGCAGGTCGAATACGTCTGCGAACTCAAGTTCGACGGCCTGGCGGTCAACCTGCGCTATGAGCATGGCGTGCTGGTGCAGGCCGCGACCCGTGGGGACGGCGAGGTCGGCGAAGAGATCACGCAGAACATCCGCACGGTGCAGCAGATTCCCTTGCGGCTGCGCGGCGAGGGATCGGCGCTGCCGCCGGTCGTGGAGGTGCGCGGCGAGGTTTACATGCGGCGCGACGATTTCGAGGCCCTCAACGCACGGCAGCGCGAGAAGATCGCGGCCGGCCAGAAGAACGAGAAGGTGTTCGTCAATCCGCGCAACGCCGCCGCGGGCGCGGTTCGCCAGCTCGACCCCGCCATCGCGGCGTCCCGTCCGCTGAGCTTCTTCGCCTATGGCCTGGGTGAGGTCACGCCGCCGGAGCAGGGCGGGCCCGACTGGCCGACGCAGTACGACTGGCTGCGCCAGTTCGATGCCTGGGGTTTTCCTGTCGCCATGCAGACGACACGCGCCCGTGGCGCGATCGAGCTGATCGCCTTCCACGAAACCATCGGCCGCCAGCGCGACGCCTTGCCCTACGACATCGATGGCGTGGTCTACAAGGTCGACAGGCTCGATCTCCAGCGCCAGCTCGGCTTCGTTTCGCGCGAGCCTCGATGGGCCGTGGCGCACAAGTACCCGGCGCAGGAGCAACTGACCGAGGTGCTGGGCATCGAGGTGCAGGTCGGCCGCACAGGCAAGCTCACACCCGTCGCCAAGCTCGCGCCGGTGTTCGTGGGCGGCGTCACGGTGACGAACGCGACGCTCCACAACGAGGACGAAGCCCGCCGCAAGGACGTGCGCGTGGGTGACACCGTGATCGTGCGGCGTGCGGGCGACGTCATCCCCGAGGTGGTCGGCGTGCTGCCCGAAAGCGCCGCCAGGCCGGAGGACCAGCGCGGCCCGGTCTTCACCATGCCGCGCAAGTGCCCGGTCTGCGGATCCGACGCGCTGCGCGAGGAAGGCGAGGTCGACTACCGCTGCACGGGCGGCCTCTTCTGCGGCGCGCAACGCAAGGAGGCGATCCTGCATTTCGCGGCGCGCCGCGCGCTCGACATCGAGGGCCTGGGCGACAAGCTGGTCGAGCAGCTGGTCGACACCCACCTGATCCGCACGTTGCCCGATCTCTACAGGCTGGGCTTCGCGACGCTGGCGGGGCTGGACCGCATGGCCGACAAGTCGGCGAAGAACATCGTCGACGCCCTGGAGGCATCGAAGAAGACGACCCTGCCGCGCTTCCTTTTCGGGCTCGGCATCCGGCACGTCGGCGAGAGCACCGCCAAGGACCTGGCCAAGCACTTCGGCAAGCTCGACGCCATCATGGAGGCGACCGAGGAACAGCTCCTGGAGGTCAACGACGTCGGCCCCGTGGTCGCGAAGAGCCTGCGCACCTTCTTCGACCAGCCCCACAACCGCGAGGTCGTCGAGCAGTTGCGCGCCTGCGGCGTGCACTGGGATGAGGGCGAGCCCGCCGCCCGCGCGCCCAGGCCCTTGGCGGGCAAGACCTTCGTGATCACCGGTACTCTTCCTACGCTCAGCCGTGATGAAGCAAAGGACAAACTGGAAGCAGCCGGTGCGAAGGTGGCTGGCTCGGTGAGCAAGAAGACCGACTTCCTGGTGGCTGGCGAAGAAGCGGGCAGCAAGCTCGAGAAGGCGCGAGATCTGGGCGTGGCGGTGATCGACGAAGCCGAGATGCTGTCGATCCTGGACAAGGGCATCTGACTTTCCGAGGCCGGCCGGGTCTGTCTTTACCCAGCGTTACCGGGGCTTCACACGCGCCCGGTCAACAGGGCCTACAACCGGGCGTTGAACTACACATACTGCCCAGGAGTCTCATCATCATGAACAGAATCCGCTTGCTCGGAATGTGCGCCGCACTCGGCGGTATTGCCGTCCTCGGCGGCTGCGTTGCTTACCCCGTGGGCCCGGCCTATGACGGTGGCGCGGTGTATTCCGATCCTTACTACGTGAATCCGGGGCCTGTCTACGCAGCGCCTCCTTCGGTGTACATCGAGGGTGGCTACGGCGGCGGCTATTACGGGCCTCGCTACTACAACCGCCCGGGCTACTACGGCCGACCCGACTACGACGGCCGGCGTGGCTACGAGGGTCCGCGGCCCGGCGATCGGGCGAGGCGCCCCGGCACCGGCGTCCCTCCGGTCGCGCGCGGCGCGGAGCCACCGGGAGGCGGCATCGCGCCCGAGGCGATCATGCAACCCCGCGGTACGCGCGCGATCCCGCCTCCGCGCGCCCCGCGCCCGGACCCCGGCCAAGGTCCAGGGCAGCAGGGCGGCGGTGGCGGTGGCGGTGGCGAGCCACCGCCGGCCATCATGCGGCCCCGCTGACGCGCCCGCGGCGCCGCCGATTGGCGCTCATCGCGATAATGGCTTCATGGCCATTCGCGAAATCCTCAAGATGGGTGACCCCCGGCTGCTGCGCATCGCGCAGCCCGTCACCGCTTTCGACACCGATGAACTGCACCTGCTGGTGCGCGACATGTTCGAAACCATGCACGCGGTCAACGGTGCCGGTCTTGCGGCGCCGCAGATCGGCGTCGACCAGCAGCTCGTCATCTTCGGCACCGACGGCGTCAACCCGCGCTACCCGGACGCTCCGATCGTGCCGCGCACGGTACTCCTCAACCCCGTCATCACGCCGATCGGGGACGAGGAGGAAGAGGGTTGGGAAGGCTGTCTGTCGGTGCCGGGCCTGCGTGGTGTGGTGCCGCGCTTCGCCAACATCCGCTACACCGGCTTCGACCCCTACGGCGATCCCATCGACCGCACCGTGAGCGGCTTCCATGCGCGGGTGGTGCAGCACGAGGTGGATCATCTGCTCGGCAAGCTCTATCCGATGCGTGTGCGCGATTTCTCGCGCTTCGGCTATACCGAGGTCCTCTTCCCGGGCCTCGATGCCGCCGAAGACGAGTGAGGCCTTCCAGGTGGCTCAGTTGGACCGGCCGCCCGTTCCTCCCACGCTGAAGCGGCCGGCGCCGAGCAAGGCCACCGCCAGGGCACCGAACAGGTACATCCCTTGCAGTTCCAGCGCCCAGCCGCCGCTCCTGCCCATCGCGCCCAGGTCCCTCATGTGCACCAGCCAGATCGCGACCAGCATGTCGATGACGACAATCCATGCCGCCGGCCGCGTATAGAGCCCGATGATGATCAAGACCGGCGCCACGATCTCACCGACATAGACCAGGTAGCCCAGGATTCTGGGCAAGTCGTGCGCGGCCAGCATGTTCGTGATGAAGCCGATGCCGGAGCTGACTTTGGAAATGCCATGAAGCAGGATGAGGACGCCAAGCGCCAGGCGCAGAACGAGTTTGCCTGTGTCGTCGGAACGGATCATGTTGGAAGGGCCCTTTGATGAAGAAACACGCGCGATTGTGGTCGATCCGCGAGAGATCCCGCGGAATCTGCTGGCGGTGCATGCGTCTTCGGCAGAGCTTCGGCCACAACCGTAAACTGCCGGCTGTTTTGTTCTTTGAGGATTCCAAATGAGCACACCTTTCCGCGCGGCCCTCGCCACCCTTGTCCCGGCTCTTGCGGCGACCCTGGCACTGAGCGCCGCCCCGGCCTACGCGGGCAAGACGCTCGACGCCGTCAAGCAGCGCGGCACAGTCAAGTGCGGGGTGACGAACGGCGTGGCCGGCTTCTCCGCGCCCGACACGCAAGGCAACTGGTCGGGCCTGGACGTCGACACGTGCCGCGCGATCGCCGCGGCCGTCCTCGGCGACGGGAAGAAGGTGGACTTCGTGCCGCTCAATTCGCAGCAGCGCTTCTCGGCGCTGCAGGCGGGCGAGGTCGACATCCTCGCGCGCAATACCACCTGGACGCTCACGCGCGACGTTTCGCTCGGCTTCAACTTCACCACCATCACGTACTACGACGGCCAGGGATTCCTGGTGCCGAAGAAGATCAAGGTGACCAGCGCCAAGCAGCTCAAGAATGCCACCATCTGCACGCAGTCGGGCACTACCAACGAGAAGAACGTCTCGGACTGGTTCAAGGCACAGAACATTCCCATCAAGACGGTCGTCTTCGAGAGTTTCGAAGCGTCCTTCAAGGCCTTCTTCGCCGGCCGCTGCCAGGCCTTCACCACGGATGCATCGGCGCTGGCCGGCCTGCGCAACAAGGAAGCGCCGAACGCCGACGACTACGTCATCCTGCCCGAACTCATCTCCAAGGAGCCGCTCGCACCACTGGTGCGGCGCGGCGACGACGAGTGGTTCGCCATCGCCAAGTGGGTGCCGAACGCGCTCATCGAGGCCGAGGAATACGGCATCACGCAGGCCAATGTCGACGCGCTCAAGGCCGACAGCAAGGACCCGTCCGTGCAGCGCATCCTCGGCAGCGGCGAGGACCTGGGCAAGCTCCTGGGCCTCGACAAGGACTGGGCCTATCGCGCCGTCAAGGCGGTGGGCAACTACGGTGAGATCTTCGAGCGCAACGTCGGGCCGAAGTCCGTGCTCAAGTTGCCGCGCGGCGCCAACAACCTCTGGAGCAAGGGCGGCCTGATCTACGCACCGCCGGTGCGATGAGTCCACCCGGCCGGGGCGGGAGCCGCGGCATCTGGCTGGGCTGGGCCGTGCAGGCGCTGCTGATCGCGGCGCTGCTGGCCGGCGGCGCATGGCTCGTGCTGCACGCGCTCGATGTGCTGCGCGCCCGGGGGGTGCGTTCCGGTTTCGACTTCCTGCTGCAGCCGGCCGGCTTCGGCATCGGCGAGGGGTGGCTCGATTTCGATGCGGGCCAGCCCTTCTGGCGCGCCTTTCTTGCGGGCCTGATCAACACCGTTCGCGCCGCGATTCCCGCGGCCGTGCTGGCGGTCGTGCTGGGCACGCTGATCGGCATCGGCCGGCTCGCGCCGCATGTGCTGGTGCGGGGTATCTGCACGGCCTATGTGGAGACGGTGCGCAACGTGCCGCTGCTGGTGCAACTGCTGATGCTCTACTTCGCCCTCACGCAGTTGCTGCCCGATTCCACCGAGGCGATGCAGATCGTGCCGGGCGTGTGGCTCAGCAAGGACGGCCTCTCGATGCCCTGGCCGGTGCGCGACGAGGGGGCCTTCTGGCCGACGCACCTCGACTGGCCCGAGCGCGGGGGCTTCAACGTGAGCGGCGGCGCCGCCTTGAGCCCGGAATACCTCTCGGTGGTGCTGGCGCTGGCGCTCTACACCGCCGCATTCGTGGCCGAGATCGTGCGTGCCGGCATCGCCTCGGTGTCGCAGGGCCAGAAGCTGGCGGCGCAGGCGCTCGGGCTGTCGCCGGCGCAGCAACTGCGTATCGTCGTCATGCCGCAGGCCCTGCGGGTCATCGTGCCGGCGCTCACCAACCAGTTGCTGAGCCTCACCAAGAACTCATCGCTCGCCGTGGCCGTGGGCTACCCCGAGCTGGTTTCCATCGCCAACACCTCGCTGAATTCGACCGGCCGCGCCTTCGAGTGCATCGCGGTGATCATGGCCGTCTACCTCGCGCTCTCGCTGCTCATCTCCGGCGCGATGAACCGCTACAACGCGCGCGTCGCTCTCAGGGGCTGGCGGTGATCGGCGGCCCCCGCTCGCCGGTCGACTGGCGCAAGGAGCTGTGGGGCTCGCCGCTGCGCGCGCTGTTCACGCTGGCGGTGACACTGGTCATCGCGTGGGCGGGGTTTCATGCCTTCGACTGGGCGGTGCTGCATGCGGTGTTTCGCCCCGATGCCGAAGCCTGCCGCGCGGTCAGGCATGGCGCGTGCTGGGGCGTGATTGCCGAGAAGTGGCGGCCCATTCTGTTCGGCCGCTATCCCTACGAGGACCAGTGGCGCCCCGCCATCGCGGTCACTGTGCTGTCGCTGGCCACCATGCTCAGCGCCTGGCCACGCAGCTGGCGATGGTGGCTGCTGCCGCTGTGGGGCGTGGTGCTGATGCTGTTCGCCGTGCTCATGCGCGGGGGCCTTCTCGGGCTGGCCTATGTCCCCACCAGCCGCTGGGGTGGCGTGCCGCTCACCATCGGGCTTGCGGTGGTCGGGCTGGCGCTTGCGTTTCCGCTGGCCCTGTTGCTCGCGCTGGGGCGCCGCGCGCGGTGGCCGGTGGTGCGCACGCTCAGCGCCACCTACATCGAACTGGTGCGCGGCGTGCCGCTCATCTCCGTGTTGTTCATGGCATCGTTTCTGCTGCCGCTGCTGTGGCCGGCGGGTTGGCAACCCGACGTGCTGGTGCGCGTGCTCGCCGGGTTGTCGCTGTTCGTCGCGGCCTACCTGGCGGAGATCATCCGTGGCGGGCTGCAAGCCGTGCCGCGCGGGCAGACCGAGGTGGCGATGGCGCTGGGCTTCGGTCGCTGGCCGGTGCAGCGCGACATCGTGCTGCCCCAGGCACTGCGCCTGGTGGTGCCCGCGCTGACCAACAGCGTCGTCGGCACCTTGAAGGACACCTCGCTCGTGACAGTGGTCGGCTTGTTCGAGCTGACCGGCGCGCTCGGGCTGGCCCTGGGCGGCGACCCGACCTGGCGGCCCTTCTACCTCGAGGGCTATTTGTTCATCGCGGGGGTGTACTGGGTGCTGTGCTTCGGGCTGTCGCGATACAGCGTCTGGCTGGAGCGGAGGCTGGGGGCAGGGTGACGACTGTTCTGGGTGTTGGGGTCCGGCTCGACAATGTCGCCGGTCAGGACGGCCAGCGCCCCTGAGGCATCCGCGCGAACAGCCTCCACCGCGACGGGGCTCGCACACCACGACAAAGTGCGAGATTCGCCGGACCACCTGAAAGTAGCCGCCACCGTGCCGCCGCTTTCGGAGGGGTAGTACACCGCGATGTCCCCATCCACATTGTTTGCGCACAGGAAACCAGCGCCAGCTCGAAGAAAGGCTCCGTCTGAACCAACCAAGTGCGGCCAATCTGCGCCGAGCTCATCAAAGACCCCCGTTGCCGCATCAAAGACTTGATAGCCAATGCGTCGTGGCGTCTCTGGTGTCAGGAAGAAGATAAGAATGGCACCATTGTTTTCGACGGCGGCGGGGTGCTCCGCGCCAATCACTTCTTGATCGCCTAAAGGCAACCACTGGTTATTGATGAACCTGAAAGCAGAGATGGTGATGAAGTCCGGACTGATGGAGAAAAGGTAAAGTCCAAATGGAGTGGCAACAGCCAGCGGCTTGAAATTGGTCTCAGGTATCCAGGAACCGACATAGTTTCCGGGTTGCCAACTCCATGGTGTTGTCGACGTATCGAGATAACGATAGTTCACGTCATTGGAGTCATTGGCCTGATAGAAGACATAGACTCTGTCGTCATAGACGACAGCACTGGGCGGCCCGTACCCTCCGGCTGCTTCAATCGTGTGTTTTTCCACTACGCTGAATTCGCTTTGTATGCGCAGGGCCCTCAGGGAGCGGTCGGCTCGCGAGAAGAATATGAAAGTTGAATTTCTCCAGTTCAGCAGGGCATACGGACTTGCATTGGTGTTGGTTTCGCCGGGGATCGGCATCGCAGGGCGCAGCGGCGTCGCCTTTTCCGGCAGTATCGACGCATAGTTCAGACTCGGTGGCATGTCTGGCTTGGGCTGGTGGTAGGAACACACCTGAACAGGTCTGAGCGTCGCGCCCCTTCTCCGATAGCGTGATGGCGTGGCATAGCCAGCCCTGACATTCGGTGGCAGGTCGCCGGCCCTGTTCATGCCGAAGATGACCGCCAATGCGGCGTTCATGCCGGCCGTCAGCGCACCTTCCACCCATCCGCCCAGGAATGAACAGCCTTCGCCGGCAAGGTAGAAACCTGAGCTTGCGGAGGTCTGATCGGGACCATGACGGTACGCGGCATAGGAGGTGTCCATGCACATCTGGTGCTGAAACGCCAGTCGCGTCAGCTTCTGATGATCCCCCGGGCCTTGCAATGTCGCACCCGAGTGCGCCAGCGGTACCAGTTCCCACGCCAGTGCGCTCATCAGCGACGAGTCCGTGTTTTCGCGCAGCCGCGCGGCGAGTCGAAACGGCGTTGAGCGATTCGAGGGGCTGGCATAGCCATCGAAGGACTTGGCGTAGAACTCGTTCTCCGCGATGCCGGGCCTGGACGGCGAGGCGTAGGGAATCTGATTCCTGATGTAGAGCTTCGCCGCATGCAGCTTGCTGGCATCCGTGCCCCACGCCTCGCTGATCTTGGCGAGCGCGAAGGGACTGTCGGGAAACGGGTCCAGGATCACGGTGGTCCGGGCCAGCGTATCGGAGACAAGCACCTTGACGGGCTCTGAGCGGACCGTGGGCCAGTCGGGATCCAAGGGAGTCGTTTGGCCAGGCGCGACGTACCACGGCTTGCGAATCACCGAGTAGAACAGCGAAGCCGGGCACTCTTGAGCTTCACCCATCGCCTGCACGATATCCTGCAGTTCGGCCGACAGGCGGGGCACCATGTCCGGGCTTGTTTCGAATACGCCCTGATGGACGCCGTCGCTTGTGGCCGGCGTCGGTCGATCGAGATTGAGCCGCGTCTGGAAAGCACGCGGGCTCGTGGCGACCACCACGTGGGGGCTGAAGAGGACGGTGACCGCTCCGTCGACATCCATCGCCTCGACTTCGTAGAGGCGGCTGGATCGATCCCAGAGCACACTGGTGGCCGTGGTGTTCTCCCGGAAGTCCAACGTTCCCCACTGTTCGGATTCATGACCGATGACATTGGCCTTGTCGCACGCCAGGCGCAGCAGCCCGGCGACGCCCGAGACGGTCAGGCCCGGCGGCGGTGTCATCAGTGCGCCCGGAGCCCAGAGATTGAGACGCAAGGTGGTCAGGAAGCCAAGAGGCAGCATGGCGGCGAATCCGCCTGTGCCGTAACCGACCGCGGCGAAGATGCGCACCTGGTCCGGGCTCAGGCAGAGGCCGCCTTGCTCCGTCGGCGCGCGCAGTACTTCTTCCAGGGACTGGTTGTCATAGCGATCGATCATCGTCGACCAGAAGAAGGCGACCCGATCGAGATCTTGGGGTGTCACGTTGTCCGTCTGCTTGAGAATCCGTTGGACGTCCTCGAAGCTGGTCTTCAAGCCGCGACCATCGGTGACGGCGAGATCCCTGAAGAACTGTCCCAGTCGATCTCGCAGGAAATCGGAGAATCCGGGAGGCGGTTGCCCATTGAAGGTCTCGAGCCTGCCGTCACACAGGATGGCGGTGGGCACGATGCCGGCGACGGGACACGGCCCGATGTTCGGGTCGCGATCGCCGAGGGGCAGGAATTCCGGCTTGAGCATCTGGTAGAGATGCTTCAAGTAGTACCAGAACAGCTTCGATCCGACCGGGAAGCCCGCCGCGCCCATCTCGCAGGTGAACTGGCGCTCGGTGTTCGAGGGGTCCTGCAGGTGGCGCGTATAGGCTCGGCCGAAGGAGCCTGTGGTGCTCACTTCATCGCAGCGCTGGCTGCCGTCGAGCACAGTGACATTGATCCCGCAACGAATCAGTTCCCAGGCCGTGGCAAGGCCGGAGAAGCCGCCGCCGATCACCAGGACGTTCTTGCCGGCCAGCTGTGTGCGGTCCGTGACGAGGCAGTGCCGCGGTGAGCTCAGCGCCCAGTTGGCCCAGGTCGGGTGATCGTGATCCAGCGTGTCCGGGCATCTTGCCGTGCCGGTGGCGAGCGCGCTGAGCCTTTGATGGGGGGGCGGGGTACCGTAAGAGAAGGGCGGGGGGCAATATGGCATCGGATGTCCTTTGGAGTCGGCGGCAGTTTGAGCGCTGACGTGACATCGCGGTACTACCAATATTGGTAGTGGCAAGAGCCCAGGAAATTCGTGGGGGACAGGGCGCGTGAACGGCCACCAGCCATACGCGCCCTATGGCGTTCGATGGCGCGAACGTTCAGGCCGAGCGCGCTCACCCGACTCGATCGCCGAGGGTCTGCTCCACGCCGCGCCGATCAAGGCCGGGGTTGGCCTTCGAGGTCGCGCTCGCGGCGGCAGCGCAGGTCCGTGAGCCGAACGATCTGTGGCGCGGTGTCCATGGAGTCTCCGGTGGGCTCCACGGCGCCCCAGCGATTTCGCGCCAGTTCAACGCCATATCTTTGCTGCCACTTCTTGCCGATGGTGCGTTCCATGCAAAGTTGGACGTCAAGATATTTGTCTGCCATTGCCGTGCTGTCTTCCGCGCTCGCGACAGCGCAGTGGGGCAGCAACACGATACAGGCGAAGAGAGCGATCAGGCGAGCGAACATTTCTGGCAGGATCAGGTCGGAGTGAATGATGCGAAGGCTTGCAGTCGCAGGGGGCATCTCATGCGGCCGCAGGTATGGCGGCTGGGCATTCTATCGTTGCCGCAGACCGACTTGATGAGGCACCCACCCAGGGTTTCGAGCATGCGATGACCGGTACCGGCACCTCCTTGAAGCCACTGTCGATGAGGCTCCTGAGGCTTTCGCGGAAGATCGCCGCCATCGGCGCGAAGGTTCTGGGCATGCTGGTCGTCAGCGCGACCCTCAGCGTCGCGGCGACCTTGCTCTTCGCATGGCTCCTGGGCGTCGTCATCGAATCCGTCGGAGCACCGCGGCTGCTGTGCGCATGCCTCGCCGCGATTGTCGGTCTGGCGGAGTACCTGCACATCACACAGGTCCCCGACCAGGAAGCGTCGGAATACGCGAAGCACCGCGCCATGCATGACTGAGGCCTGAAGCCGGGAAGCTTCCCGCACGCCATGCCGCGAGCTCCCGATGCGCGATGGGCTCGCCTTCAACCTAGCCAATGCGGACCGTCGTCGGCGATGTGAACCGATAGTCCGGGATCTCCAGGTTGATCGGCGCCGGAACGTTCTTCACGACGCGACCGGCGAGATCGAAGCGGGAGCCGTGGCAGGGGCAGAGGAATCCACCCGGCGCATGAAGCTCGGCGTTCAGGGCGGCGTCGTCGAAGCGCAGGCCGGGCGTGCAGCCGAGATGCGTGCACACGCCGATGGCCACGAAGAATTCCGGCCGCCGCGAGCGCGTCGCGTTCAGGCAGGAGGCCGGCTGGGTGGATCTCTTCGACAGCGGATCGGCGAGTGCGGGATCCACGGCCCGCAGCGCGCGCACCATCTCGTCGCTGCGGCGCATGAGCCAGACGGGCTTGCCGCGCCACTCGATGGTGCGCAATTCACCGGGCTGCAGCCTGGAGAGGTCGCCGGTCACGGGTCCACCGCGCGCGCGATCCCGCGCGGAAGGTTCGAGGCTGGCGACGAAGGGGTAGGCCGCGGCCAGCAGCCCGACGCATCCCGTCCACCTCGTCGCTGCCAGGAGATACCGGCGCCGACGGGCTCGTTGCCTCGCCTCGGCCCGGATCGCACGCGCCGCGGTCACGCTCCGTTCTTGCTGGTGTCGGCCTGCCACACGAACAAGGCCGACGCGGGTTGATGCGGGCCGATCACGACCTTCCTGTGCAAGGTCTTGTCGGCGAACGTGGCATCCACGTTGTACGGGCCGGGTGGCAGCTTGGCCAGCAGGAAGGGACCGTCCGCGGTGGCCTCGAGGACTGTCTTGCCCTTGCCGTCGCGGACCTGGATCCGGACGTCCGCCAGGAAGTCGGAGGCTTGTCTGTCCCTGGCAGCGAACTCGAGCGTCAGCGGCCAGTCCCTGCTGGCTCTCTGGATCGCGCTGGATTCGTCCTTGCCGATACCGCCAGTCATGTACTCGACGGAGCCGCTCGTATGGGTCGGTGGCAGTGCGGCTTGCGCCGCGCCGGCGGCCATCAGCATGGCGCCGAGCGCTCCTGTCACAGCGACCTTGTGGACGAGGGAAATCATGATGAATCTCCTTCTGGAACAACGGAGCAGAAAGTTTCGAAGTGAAGACTTAGACGGACCTTAAGCCGTGCCCCCTCCCGCGGCTTAAGGACTGCCTAAGCCTGCGCGTGGACACTGACGCCGGGTCAGCCCTTGGCGCCCGCAAGGGAATGATCATGGACACATGCCGGATGGACTGCAGTCGAATCGCTGTCGCGCGGGTGGCCGCTTGCATGGTTGGCGCGCGGTGAGCGGCGAGGCGAGCCGCGGCGAGACCGAGCCGACACCCGCGACCCTCGTCGAGGCGGGCGCGGACAAGGGCCTGGGCCGAGGGCTGTCCGCCCACATCCTTCCCACCTCGGCCACGATGATCGGCGTCTGCATGACCGTGTTGTCGATCGGCCATCTCAACCCCGGCGGCGAGTTGCGCCTGGTGGTCGACAAGCTCCTGGCCGTGGATTCCCTGATCTTCCTGGTCAGCGCGCTGCTGTCTTTCGTCTCGATGCGCACGCAGGGCCCCGCGAAGCGCTACGAAGCGCACGCGGAGATGGTGTTCATCGCCGGCCTGGGCATGCTGGCAATGGTCGCGGTGGTGCTGGCATTCGCGATCCGGTGACGGGCCCCAGGTCTCTACCTGGGCTGCTCGTTGCCGTAGGTCTTCGCCAGATAGTCGACGATGAGCGGGATGTCCGCGTCATCGAGCGGCGCATTGAACACCATCTTCATGCGCCTGACCATGGCGTCCCAATAGGGCCGGGGGGCGCTCGGCGGCTGGTAGAGCATGTACTCGGCCGAATGGCAGGCCACGCAAAGCGCCTGTGCCTTGGCATATCCCGGCAGCGGACTGGCCTTGAGCTGCACGCCGTCCGGGGGCAAGGTGATCGACTTCGCGCCGGCCGCCTGCGTCGCACCCAGGCAGATCGCCAGCACCGAAATCAGGGCGGTGATGAAGGCCTTGCATGTCATGTTCGTGGCCCTCAGATTGCGACGACCTTGACGGACTCGACGACGTTGCGCATGTAGCCTGCCGGCTGCCAGAGAGCCTCCATGGGCTGGCTCTGGCCGGAACGGTTCCACGCGCGCACGCGCAGGTCGTACGAGCCCTTTTCAGGCGCGAAGCCGAAAGTGAACTCGCGAAACGAATAGCGGCCCATGTCGGCTCCGAGCTTCGCGCCGCGCCAGCTCTGGCCGCCGTCGGTCGAGTACGCGACCTCGCGGATGCCCTGCCCACCGTCGAATGCGATGCCGCGCACGATCGTCTGCTGGCCGGCGCCCACGCGTGCGCCGTCCGCCAGCGAGGTGATGAACGAGCGCACGTTGAAGCGGCCGATGGGCCGCGTCGCCGCCGGGGTCGCGCCGGGCTCGACGCAGGCGCAGTCGTTGTCGGGCACGCGATAGGCCGGCTTCATCCAGAAACCCTCGAAGCTGTGGTCGATCACCTCGATCTCCGAGAGGTGCTTGACCCAGTAGGTCCCGTAGCAGCCGGGCACGACGAGCTTCACCGGGTAGCCGTTGAGCATGGGGATGTCCGCGCCGTTCATCTGGTAGGCGAGCATCACCTCGCCGTCCATCGCGTGGTTGACATCGATGGACTTCACGAAGTCGCCGCCACCCAGGAGCGCCACGTCCAGGCCATTGAAGCTGACCTCGCGGGCGCTGTTCTTGGGCTCGGCGCGAGCCAGTACGTCCTTCAACGCCACGCCGACCCAGCGGGCGTTGCCCATCGCGCCATTGGCCAGCTGTCCACCGGTCACGCGCGGGTTGAACAGGCCGCGGCCGTTGCCGGAGCACTGGTTGACCGCGAGGTATTCGATCGGCCTGAACTGGGTGCGCAGCTCGGCCATCGTCAGCTCGAAGGGCTTGCCCGCCGCATTCCCTGCGATCTTGATGACATGCTTGTCGCCGTCGATGGAGGTCGGGATGCCGGCGTTGTGGTACCTGACGAAGAAGGCATCGTTCGGCGTGATCAGGCCGTCGTTGAAGACTTCGAACGGCGTCTCGAGCTGCGGCGGGCGCGAGGTCAGCACGATCAGCGGCCGCTTCTCGGGGTAGGCCTGCAGGTTGCGCTTGCCGTTGACGAAGGGCAGCTCGACGGTGCCCGCGGCCTGGGCGAACGCGGCCCGGCTCAGGGAGCCCAGCCCCGATGTCGCCAGGGCGCCGACGCTCCCCGCGACGAGTCTGCGCCTGAGTGGGTTCGTGGGGGAAGTCATGATGTCTTCTCCTGCGCTGGGGTCGGATGCCCGGTCGGAATGCCGAAAGCATCGTGGCGCCGAATTCCAGCGCGAACCCTAGAACAAACCCTCGTTCGACCCCGTCAGCGCTCCAGCCGCTCGATCCCGAGGGCCTTGAGGACGTACTTCTCGTAGATGGGCTCGGACGTGCCGTTCTTCATCTTGTACATGAAGTACTTCTCGAAGGCCACCTTGGCCAGATGGACCCACTTGCCCTTCTTGAACCAGTTGACGTTGCGCGGCGGAATCTGCGGCAGCGCCACGAAGGCGGCGCCGGTGTCGCCCATGTCGGCGAGGCAGATCGCATTCCAGGTGCCCTTGGCGTCGGCCGGCCGGCCGGCGAGTTCGGCGGCGATGTTGTGCACGATGGCCGTGATCATGGTCTCGATCATGTAGCCGGTCTTCGGCGCGCCGGTGGGCACGGGCGTCACCTCGACCGGCGGGATCGCCACGCAGACGCCGGCCGAGAAGATGTTGCGGTACTTCTTGCTGCGCTGGTATTCGTCGATCATCACGAAGCCGCGCGGGTTGCACAGGCCTTCGACCGATGCGACCGCATCGACGCCCTTGAACGCCGGCAGCATCATGCTGAACTTGAAGGGCAGCTCGTGCTCCTTCTTCGGCTGGCCGTGCTCGTCCATCTCGGTCACGAACATCTTGCCGGCCTCGACACGCGTCACCTTGGCATTGGTGATCCACTTGATGTCGTTGTTGCGGAACTCGCTCTCGAGCATCGACTTCGAGTCGCCGACGCCGCCCAGCCCCAGGTGGCCGATATAGGGCTCGCTGGTCACGTAGGTGATCGGCACCTTGTTGCGCAGCTTGCGGCGCTTGAGGTCGGTGTTGAAGATGAACGAGAACTCGTAGGCGGGCCCGAAGCAGGACGCGCCCGGCATCGCACCGATGACCGCCGGGCCGGGGTCCTCGAGGAATTGCTGGTACTGCGCCCAGGTCTTCTCCGCGTGATCGACCAGGCAGATCGACTGGGTGTGGCCGTCCGGGCCGGCGCCGGGCACCTCGTCGAAGGCGAGCTTGGGGCCGGTGGTGATGACGAGATAGTCATACGCGAGCCTGCTGCCGTCCTGCAGCTCGATCGCGTTGCCCGCCGCATCGATGCGCGTGACGCGCTGGGCGACGAAATCGATGCCCTTCTGCTCCAGGTGGGGGCGGATCGGGAAGGTGATCGCCTCGCGCTGGCGCCAGCCGACGGCGAGCCAGGGATTGGAGGGCACGAACTGGAAGTAGTCGACCGCGTTGACCACCGTGATGCGGTGGGACTTGTCGAGCGCGGCGCGCAACTCGTAGGCGGCAGGCATGCCGCCGGTGCCGGCGCCGACGATGACGATATGGGCCATGGTTGTCTCCTCGTTGCCGCTGTGCGGCGATGGTGGTGGTCAGGCGTTCATGAGATCGAGTTCACTGTCGGTCCGCCGGTTCGAGTTCATCGTTGACCGCGCGCAAGGTGTCGTCGTCGAGTCGGCCGACGAGCGCTGCGATGCGCAGGCGGTCCATCAGGAGCCCGGCGCGGGCCTGCACCAGCGCCAGGCGGGCGGCGGCGCTGTCGTTCTCGGCGTTAAGCACGTCCAGTGTCGTGCGCTCGCCCACCTCGTGTCCCAGGTGCGTTGCATCGCGCCTTGCCTCGCTCGCCTTCAGGCCGTCCGCGAGGGCGTTGACCCGCTCGGCACCGACGCTCAGACCGAGCCAGGCGGAACGAAGCTCCTGGGCCGCCGTCTGCCGGCGGCGGTCGGCTTGCGTGGCGGCCTGGTCGGCCAGGCGCAGCGCTTCTTCCTGCCTGGCGTCGCGATAGCCGCCGGTGAACAAGGGCACCGTGATCTGCACGCCGAGCATGCGGTCCGATGCCCTGTTGGAGGCGGACCCGAAGTCGCCACTGCCGCTGAGGCGTTCGCGCGAGGCCTGGGCGATGAGATCCACCGCGACCGATGACTTCAGGCTGAATTTCGAGGCTTCCTGCTTCGCGACCTCGGCCGCGAGCTCTTGTATCCGGATCTCCAGATTGCCGGACTGCGCTTCGGCCAGCCACGCGTCCAATGGCCGCGGCGCGGCGACGGCGGATCGGGCGGCCGGCAAGCGGGCCCACAAGGTCGCTGCCGGCATGCCGGTACTGTCGGAGAGCAGATGGCGCTTGAGCTGCACGTCGCTCTCGGCCGCCAGCACCTGCGCCCGGATGCCGGCCAGGCGCGCGCCTGCCTCGTAGGTGTCGGTGACCGGATTCGAGCCCAGCTTGAAGCGGTCTTGCGCTTCGATCGAGGATTTCTGCACCGCATCGAGCTGCAGCTTCAATACGCGCAACGACTCCTGCGCCAGGGCGAGGTCGAGATAGCGCTGCGTGGTGCGCAGCACCAGCGCCTGCCGGGCCGAGCGCCATTCGAGTTCGGCCAGGTCGACCGAAAGGCCGAGCAACTGCTGCTGGGCGCGCCGCTCGGGGTTGTAGAGAGGCTGGCTTGCCGTGATCGCCCAGCGGCCCGCCGTGCCGTCGTGGACCGAGGTGTTGAAGTCGACGTTGTTCGATGTGCCGAACCCGGGCGCGATGAACTGGGCGCCGCGGGTTTGCGTGTCGTGGGTCGAGACCCCGGCCGATGCGCTCACGCTCACGCTCGGCCGCCACAGTGCCGCGGCCTGCTCGCGACGCGGCAGCGCGGCGGCATGCGCGGCGCGCGCCACGGCGTAGTCCATGTCGCTTTGCTCGGCGGCATGCAAGGCCTCGATCAGATCGGCCGCCCGGGCCGTCTGCGCGAAGCAGCCCAGCGCCAGCGCCCCCATGACGAGCCAGGCTCGCGGGGTCGAGTGCCATCGCGCAGCGGCCACGCCGGGGCCCCCTGCCGATGGCCCGCCGGGCCGGTCGCGCATGCTCATCTTCAGCAGCCCGGGCGCGCGCCCAGCTTGCGCATGATGGTCTCCATCAGGCACCACTTCGTCAGGGCGCTCTGCAGCAGGTTCGCACCGACGAAGGCGGTGAAGGCCAGCCACCAGGAGCTGACGAAGATGGGGCTGCCGGGGATCCCCAATGCCAGGGACAGCAGGATGAAGGTACCGGCGACGAGACGCACGAGTTGCCAGGAAGTCATAGGGAGGCTCCTTGAGGTGGGACGATGAAAGAGGTCGGGTCCGGCTCCGGTGAGCCGGTGATCGCGCCCAGGCGCTTGCGATAGGCGACGTAGTAGAGGATCGGGATGACCACCAGCGTCAGCACGGTGGAGACGAAGATGCCGAAGATCAGCGAGATCGCCAGTCCGTTGAAGATCGGGTCGTCGAGAATGAAGAGGGCGCCGAGCATCGCCGACACGCCGGTCAGCATGATCGGCTGCGCCCGGGTGATGGCCGAGTGCACGATCGCGTCCTTGAACGGCATGCCCGCGCGCACCTGGAGGTTGATGAAGTCCACCAGCAGGATCGAATTGCGCACGATGATCCCGGCCAGCGCGATCATCCCGATCATGCTGGTGGCGGTGTACTGGGCACCCAGCAGCGCGTGCCCGGGCATCACGCCGATGATCGTCAACGGGATCGGCGCCATGATGATCAGCGGTGTCAGGTAGGAGCCGAACTGCGCCACCACCAGCAGGTAGATCAACACCAGGCCGACGGCATAGGCGGCGCCCATGTCGCGGAAGGTCTCGTAGGTGATCTGCCACTCGCCGTCCCACTTGAGCGCGTAGTCGCGGTAGGCGTCCTCGGGCTGGTGGATGAAGTACTCGACGAGCGTGCCCCCGCCCGGCGTCGCGATCCGGGTCAGTTCGCCGCGCATGGCGAACACGCCATACAGCGGGCTGTCGAGCTTGCCCGCCATGTCGGCCACGACATAGTTCACCGGCAGCAGGTCCTTGTGATAGAGCGGTTGTTCGCGCGCCGTGTCCGTCACCTTGACCAGTTCGCGGATGGGCACCAGGTTGCCCGCGGCGCTGCGCACCGTGAGTTGCAGCAGCGCATTCAGGTCGCCCTGGCGTTCGGCCGGCAGCTGCAGGGTGGCGGCGGCGGGGTACTTGCTCTGGTCGTGCAGGTAGGCCGTGGCCTCGCCGGCCAGGCCCGCGCGCAGGGTGGTCACGATGGCCTGCTGCGGCACGCCGAGCATCGCCGCCTTCTGGCGGTCGACGAGCAGGAGGGTCTTGGGCGCCGTGGCGATGCTGCTGTCGTCGACGTCGACCAGCCCCTGGGTCTTCTCGAACACCGCGCGCACGGCCTTGGCGACCTGCTGCCGTCCTTCGGTCTCCGGGCCGTAGATCTCGGCCACGATGGGCGACAGCACCGGCGGGCCCGGCGGCACTTCCACCACCTTGACGTTGGCGCCGAAGCGCTGGCCGATCTTCTGCAGGGCAGGCCGCACGCGGGTCGCGATCGCGTGGCTCTGCGCCTTGCGCTGATGCTTGTCGACGAGGTTGACCTGCAGGTCGCCCACCTCGCCGCCGGCGCGCAGGTAGTACTGCCGGACCAGGCCATTGAAGTTGATCGGGGCGGCGGTGCCGGCATAGGCCTGGTAGTCGGTGACCTCAGGCACCGTGGCGAGGTACGCACCCAGCTCCTGCAGCACCGCGGCGGTCTGTTCGACCGGGGTTCCGGCCGGCATGTCGACGATGACCTGGAACTCCGACTTGTTGTCGAAGGGCAGCATCTTGAGCAACACCAGCCCCGTGGCGGGCAGCGCGATGGACATCGCGATCAGCACGCCGATGCCGAGACCGAGCAGGCCGCGGTTGCGCGAGCCATGCCGCTCATCGAGCAGCGGCCGGAACACCCGTTCGAACAGGGGCGCGAGCCTGCCCGCCAATCCATGGCTGGTCTTGTGGCCGTCGGCCTCGGCCGCGTGGGCCGGGACGGCCTTCATCCACAGGCGTGCCAGCCACGGCGTGACCACGAAGGCAATCGCGAGCGACAGCAGCATGCCCATGCTCGCGTTGATCGGGATCGGGCTCATGTAGGGCCCCATCAGGCCCGACACGAAGGCCATGGGCAGGAGCGCGGCGATCACGGTCAGCGTGGCCAGGATCGTCGGCCCGCCGACTTCGTCGACCGCGCCGGGAATGATCTGCGCCAGGCTGCGTTCGGGGTGCAGCTGCTGGTGGCGGTGGATGTTCTCGACCACGACGATCGCATCGTCGACCAGGATGCCGATCGAGAAGATCAGCGCGAACAGCGACACCCGGTTGAGCGTGAAGCCCCAGGCCCAGGAGGCGAAGAGCGTCACCGTCAGCGTCAGGACGACCGCGGCGCCGACGATTGCCGCTTCCCGCCGGCCCAGCGCGAAGAACACGAGCGCCACCACCGAAGCGGTGGCGAAGAGCAGCTTCTGGATCAGCTTCTGCGCCTTGTCGTTGGCCGTGGCGCCGTAGTTGCGCGTCTCGGCAACCTGCACGTCGCCCGGAATCACGGTATTGCGCAGCACGTCGACGCGTCGCATCACCGCGTTCGCGACATCGATGGCGTTCTCGCCCGGCTTCTTGGAAATCGAGAGCGTGACCGCCGGGTATTCGACCGGGCCGGCACCGTCCTTGCTGGCTTCGCCGTACCAGACGTAGCGGCTGGGCGGCAGAGCGCCGTCGCGCACCGTGGCGACGTCGCGCAGGAACACCGGCTTGCCGCCGTGCACGGCGACCACGAGTTCGCCGACCTCGCTCGCCTGCCGAAGGAACGGACCGGATTCGATGGCCACCGCCTGATTGCCCGAGATCAGTTCTCCGACCGGCAGCCCCAGGTTGGCCGATTGCAGCGCCGCCCGGAGGTCGCTCACGGTGACGCCGGCGCCGGCCAGCCGCGCGGGGTCGAGTTCGACCAGGATGGCGCGGCCGGGGCCGGCGATCGTGTTCACCTCGCGGGTGCCGGGCACGCGTTTCAGATCGGCCTCGATACTGTGCCCCACGCGCTCCAGGTCGTAGGGGCCGATCGCGGGGTTCTTGCTGAAGAGCGTCAGCGCCACGATGGGCACGTCGTCGATGCCCTTGGGCTTGACGATGGGGGCCAGAACACCCAGGCCCTTGGGCAGCCAGTCCGCGTTGGCGTTGACCGTGTCGTACAGGCGCACCAGCGCCTCGGTGCGCGGCACCCCGACCTTGAACTGCACCGTGATCACCGCCAGGCCCGGGCGCGAAACGGACATCACATGCTCGACACCGGCAATCTGTGCCAGCACCTGCTCGGCCGGCCCGGCCACCATCTGCTCCACATCGCGCACGCTGGCGCCCGGGAAGGGAATCAGCACGTTGGCCATGGTGACGTTGATCTGCGGTTCCTCCTCTCGCGGCGTCACCAGCACCGCGAAGGCGCCCAGCAGGAGCGCCATCAGGGCGAGCAGCGGCGTGATCTGCGCGCTCTGGAAGAACGCAGCGATCCGGCCCGACACACCCAGCGAGGAAGAATGGCCTCGCGACGTCATGGCGTGACTTGGCGAAAGCGCGCGGCTGCCTGCGGGTCGAGCGCCACACGCTCGCCGGGCATGAGGCCGGAGAGAACTTCGACCTTGTCGCCGTCGACGCGGCCGAGCCGCACCTGGCGCAGCAAGGGGCGACCTTCCGCGTTGAGCACATAGAGCCCGGTCAGCTCGGCGCGCCGCACGATGGCCGACAGCGGCACCGACAGACTCGGCGTGGCGCCGCCCTCGGCCATCGGCAGCCACAGCCGCGCGAACATTCCGGGTGCCACACCGTCCAGGCCGGCAGGAAGGTCGACGCGCAACTGCACGGTGTGCGTGGCGGCGTCGATCGTGGGCAGCAATTGCATGCGCACGGGCGTTACCCATTGGCGCGGCGCGGCCAGACCGGGCAACTCGGCCCGGGGCAACTCGCCGGCCACCATTCGCGCCGCCACGGTCTGGGGCACCGCCGCGCTGATCCGCAGCGCGGACGGGTCGTAGACCGTGATGAGGGGCCGGCCCGGCATCGCCATGTCGCCCAAGGACACCGGCACTTCAGCGATCACGCCGGCGTAGGGCGCGCGGATGACATGGAGTCCGCTCTGGGTGCGTGCGGCCCCGGCTTGAGCCCCCTGGGCCGCGACTTGCGCCCGGGTGGCCTTGAATTCGGATTCGGCGCGTTCCAGGGCCGCCTGGCTGATGTAGTTCTTCTGGAAGAGCTGCTTCTGCCGCTCGTACTCCTTGGTCGCCACTTCCAGCGACGCGCGTGCGGCCTGGACCTGCGCATCGCTTGCGGCGGCGTTCTGGTCGGCTGTCCTGGCATCGATCTGCAGCAGGACCTGCCCCGCCTTGACGGAGTCGCCGACCTTGGCCTCGAGCTGGATCACCGCGCCGGACACCTGCGCGGCAATGACGGTCTGGCGCACCGCCTCGACCACGCCGTCGAAGCCCGACGCGGCGGCGGCGGCGGGCTGCGCCGTCACCGCGTTCAGCGCCTCGGCGGCCGCCCGGCCAGGGGCCGCTAGCGCGAATCCAGCGACAAGTGCGGTGAGGGCGAATGAGCGAATCTTGGACATGCGGACGTCTCGGGGGCCGGTGCGCGTCCCGGCAGATCCGGGACTGGAACAACATCAGCTTTTCCTGTAGTATTTGCGCACATAGCTAAATAGTCAAGTAGATGATTGCGTGAAGATCAGTATGAGAGGAGCGTGCTGAGGCATGATTGCGCCAGATCAACATCAGGCATGTCCAAGCATGGAAGGACTCTCCGACGATGCGTTGGCGCAGGTAGCGGCCTATTTCCAGGCGCTGGCCGAGCCGACGCGGCTGCAGATTCTCAATTTCCTGCGCCAGCAGGAGCGCAACGTGGGCGAGCTCGCGCAGCTGTGCGGATACAGCTCGGCCAATGTCTCGCGGCACCTCGCGCTGTTGACCCGGCATGGGTTGGTGGCGAGGGAAAGCCGCGGCAACAGTGCCTATTACCGCATTGCGGATCCCGCGGTCTACGAACTGTGCGATCTGGTGTGCGGCAACATTGCGCGGCAGTTCGAGCTCGCGGCCTCGAAGCGGGCCGCGTTCGTCGCGCCGGCCGCCGCGCGGCGTGGAAAGCCGCGACCGCCGCAGGGCCGCTCCAGCCAGCGTGGCTGACCCGAGAGATCAGAGGGTTCGCGCGTCCGGCGCGCCAATGCTCAGAAGATCCAGGGGATGAAGCGCTGCGTGCGCGCGCGGTAGGCGGTGTAGTCCGGGTGTTCCGCGAGCATCCAGCGCTCCTCGACCCCCGCCTTGATCACCAGCACGGTTGCCAATGCGGCAAGGGAGATCCAAGCCCACGCCGTCATGCCCGCCCAGGCACAGGCCATTCCAAGGACCATGACGGCGGTGTACATGGGATGGCGGATCCAGCGGTAAGGCCCCTCCTGCACCAGGCGCCCGCCTTCGCGGGGCGTGGGCCGGATGTTGAAGTTGCCCGGGCGGTTGCACGAGATCGCCCACACTCCCAGCAGCACGCCGGCGGCGGCCACCGACCATGCGCCTGCCGGCGCCTGCGCGTGAAGGAAGCGCGGCAACGCCAGCCCTGCCAGGACCGCGATCAACGCGAATTGCGCGCCGACCAGCACGGTGCCCAGGCGGTCGCGACGGGATGTGGTTTTCATTGATTCCCCTTTTCGGATCGGCGCTCATCGGATCGCGTTCGTGCATGCGTGTCTCGATGCCCGGATGCATCGTTGCGACTCGTCGAAATCGACTTCCACAAATCCCAATGGAGCCATCATGAAGAGGATTGATGCACTGGCGAACTCCGCGCCGCCATCGCCGCCCCAGGATACACACCCGTCCGCAACCCCCGATCCCGCAGCGCCGCAAGGCCCTGAGAGTGCGTCGCCTGGCATTCCGGATGTCCTGGCGGCACTGCCGTCCAGAACAGCCGCGCAACGAGATGCCGCATCGTCCGGTGGGAGCGAGGCGATGCGCGACGACTTGGCGCGCAAGGGGGACGTGTTCCACATGCTGTTCGCGCGGGAGGTGACAACCCTGCCGGCCTTCGAGAAGCGGGTGAAGCAGATCGGCGCGCTGCCGCCGCGCCTGCGGCGCGAGCCCCTGGAGGCCTTGGGCGAGCGCTTGCTCCATCTGGCGGAAGACGAGCAGGATGCCGCCGCACATGCTTTCCAGAAGGCCAAGGCGAGCTATGCCGGCAAGAACAGCCGCGCGCTCGACGCCTTGAATGAGGCTGTGGATCGACGCGTCGCCCGGACCTACAGCGGCGAAATGAGCCAGGCGATTCGCGATGGCGCCAGCGTCAGGGAGGTCGCGTATCGATGGTTGATCCAGTCGGACGAGGTCCGCTCACGGCTGGAGGCCGATGCCGCCACGTTTCCGAATCCGGCGACGAAGGAGGTCTTCTCCGGCAAGAATGCGCAGGAGGTCGCCGCGAGGTACGGCATCCTCAACCGCAGGATGGTCGACCGCCTGGAGTGCGCCGCCCTCATTCCCGGCGCGCAGGCTTACGAGAAGGTCGGCAACTCCGGGCTCTCGTTGCGGGAAATCGCACAGGCGCACGGCTTGAAGGGCCGCGAATCCCACGCCTTGCTGGAGTCGCGTTTCATCCAATGGGTCTCCAGCCTGCACCCCCGCGGCTCGGAAGGCTTCGACCGGCTCCTTGCCGAGTTCAAGCGCTAGCGTCTCAAGGCGCCAGCGCCTCGATCAACTCGGTCTCGATCGCCAGCTGCGCCCGCTGGCCCTGCAGCTCCGGCCCGCTGATGAGGAAGGTGTCCTCGACCCGCTCGCCCAGCGTCGTGACCTTCGCGAGCTGCAGGTTCAGGTGATGCCGTGCCAGCACGCGCGCCACCGAATACAGCAGGCCGGTGCGGTCGCTGGCCGAGATGTTGAGCAGCCAGCGCTGCGCCTTCTCGTCAGGCAGCAGGCTGATGCGCGGCTTGATCGGAAAGCTTCGCACCCGGCGCGAAACGCGGCCCTTGCTGGGCGTGGGCAGCGGGCCTGCCTCGTTGAGCGTCTTCGCCAGGCCGGTCTCGACCATGCTGATCAGGTCGCGGTAGTGCTCGGGGATGAAGGTGGTCACGACCTGGAAGGTGTCCAGCGCGAAGCCATTGGTGGTGGTGTGCACCTTCGCATCCAGGATGCTGAAGGATGACTGGTCGAAATAGCCGCAGATGCGCGCGAACAAGTCGGGCTGGTCGGGCGTGTAGACCGCGACTTGCAGCCCTTCGCCCACCGGCGACAGCCGGGCGCGGACGATGGCCGGCGTGTGCGGATCGATCGGCACGCCCTTGTGCGGCACGTGGCGCGAGAGGTTCTTGGTGTGCCAGGCGATCTCCGAGGCCTCGTGGCGCATGAAGTAGCCGACGTCCAGCGTCTCCCACAGCGCCTTGTGCGCCTCGAAGGGTTGCGCATACAGCGCAAGTTGCACCAGCGCCTCGCGCTTGCGGGCCTCGACCTCGGCATCGGCATCGGGCATGCGCCCGCCGAGGGCGCGCAGTGTGAAGCGGTAGAGGTCTTCGAGCAGCTTGCCCTTCCATGCATTCCACACGCGCGGCGAGGTGCCCCGGATGTCCGCGATGGTGAGCAGGTAGAGCGCCGTCAGGTTGCGCTCGTTGCCCACGCGCCTGGCGAAGGCGCCGATCACCTCCGGGTCGCTCAGGTCCTGCTTCTGCGCCACCTGGCTCATCACCAGGTGCTCGGCGACCAGGAATTCGATCAGCCTGGCATCCTCGCGCGCGATGTCGTGCTGCTGGCAGAAGCGCCGGACGTCGCGCGCGCCCAGCGTCGAGTGGTCGCCGCCGCGGCCCTTGGCGATGTCGTGGAAGAGGGCGGCCACGTACAGGATCCAGGGCTTGTCCCAGCCGGCCGCCAGCTGGGAGCAGAACGGATACTCGTGTGCATGCTCGGCGATGAAGAAGCGCCGCACATTGCGCAGCACCATCAGGATGTGCTGGTCGACCGTGTAGACGTGGAACAGGTCGTGCTGCATCTGCCCGACGATGCTGCGGAACACCCGCAGGTAGCGGCCCAGCACCGAGGTCTGGTTCATCAGCCGGAAGGCATGCGTGATGCCGCGCGGCTCCAGCAGCATCCGCATGAAGGTGGCGTGGTTCACCGGGTCGTTGCGGAACTTGCTGTCCATCACGTGGCGCGCGTTGTACAGCGCGCGCAGCGTGCGCGCCGACAGGCCGTTCACGCCGATCGTCTTCTGATAGAGCAGGAAGGTCTCCAGGATCGCGTGCGGTTCCTTGAGGTAGAGGTCGTCGCTCGCGACCTCGATCAGCCCGGCCTTCTCGAAGAAGCGCTCGTTGATCCTCGTCGGCTCCTCGGCCTGCGGCTGCAGCCGGTCGGCGATGTTGAGCAGCATGATCTGGTTGAGCTGCGTGACCGCCTTGGCGGCCCAGTAGTAGCGCCGCATCAGCGCCTCGCTCGCCTTGCGCTGCGATTCGCCGACGTAGCCGAAAGTCGCGGCCACGGCGGTCTGCAGGTCGAACACCAGGCGGTCCTCGCGCCGGTTGGCGGTGACGTGCAGGCGCGCGCGAATCAGGCTCAACAGCGCCTCGTTGCGCTTGATCTGCTGCACCTCGAAAGCCGTCGCCAGGCCGTTCTTCGCCAGGTCGTCCCAGCGGTTGCCGAAGCCCGCGGCCTTGGTCATCCAGAGGATGGTCTGCAGGTCGCGCAATCCGCCCGGGGATTCCTTGCAGTTGGGCTCGAGCGCGTAGGGCGTGCTGTCGAATTTCTGGTGGCGGTGGCGCATTTCCTGCGCCTTGGCCGTGAAGAAGGCCTGCGGGTCGATGGCCGCGAGGAAGCTCTTGCGAAAGGTGCTGAAGAGCTTCTTGTCGCCGACGATCAGGCGCGCTTCGAGCAGCGATGTCTGGACGGTGACATCCTTCGCGGCTTCGGCCAGGCATTCGTCGACCGTGCGCACGCTCGATCCGATCTCGAGTCCGGCATCCCAGCAATGGCCGATGAAGGCCTCGAGGCGGGCGTCGATGTCGCCGGCGTGCCCATGGGGCAGCAGCAGCAGGACGTCGACGTCGGAGTACGGAAAGAGTTCGCCGCGCCCGAAGCCACCCACTGCCACCAGCGTCAGCTGGTTGCCGAACTCGGCATCGGCCCACAGCGCGCGCAGCGTCTCGTCGGCCAGCGAGGCGAGTTGCCGCAGCACGGTGTGGACGCTGCGGGTCGGCGCCCGTGCGGTGCGCAGCTGGTCGAAGAGGGCCAGCTTGTGCGTGCGATAGGCGTCGCGCAGGGAAGGAATGTCCACGATGGCAGCCTGTGGAGGCCGGCGCCGCGTCACGCCAGGGCGTTGACGAACGCGGGAGGGGGCGGGCTGCCGGCCGACAGCGTGAGGACCTCGTAGCCGGTCTCGGTGACGAGCACCGTGTGCTCCCACTGGGCCGACAGCGAGTGGTCGCGGGTGACGATGGTCCAGCCGTCGTATTGGCCGCCCCTGGCGTCTTCCTTGATTTCGCGCTTGCCGGCGTTGATCATCGGCTCGATGGTGAAGGTCATGCCGGGCTTGAGTTCTTCCAGCGTGCCGGGCTTGCCGTAGTGCAGGACCTGCGGCTCCTCGTGGAAGCCGCGCCCGATGCCGTGGCCGCAGAACTCGCGCACCACCGAAAAGCCGTTGCTTTCGGCAAAACGCTGGATCGCGAAGCCGATGTCGCCCAGATGGGCGCCGGGCTTGACCTTGACGATGCCGTGCCACATCGCCTCGTAGGTGAAGTTGCAAAGCCGCTTGGCGGCGATGGACGCGTCGCCCACGATGAACATCCGGCTCGTGTCGCCGTGCCAGCCGTCCTTGATGACCGTGATGTCGCAGTTGACGATGTCGCCCTTCTTCATCGGCTTGTCGTTGGGGATGCCGTGGCACACGACGTGGTTGACCGAGGTGCAGATCGACTTGGGGTAGGGCACGCTGCTCGCCCCCATGTAGTTCAGCGGCGCGGGAATCGCGCCCTGCACCTGCGTGATGTAGTCGTGGGCGAGCTTGTCGATGTCGTTGGTGGTGACGCCGGGCAAGATGTGCGGCGTGATGTAGTCCAGCACTTCGGAGGCGAGGCGGCACGCCACGCGCATGCCGGCGACGCCCTCGGCGTCTTTGTAGGTAATGCTCATGCCGGGAATTATCCCATCGGGGGCCGTTAAAATTCCCGGCTTGCCCGGATGGCCCCAGTCAGCGGCCCCCGGTCTGTTCTCCTCTCGTTCTCATCACCCCAATGCGGCCAGCCGGCCGACCCGACCGTGACGTTGCCCCAGAACCCGCCTTCTCATTCCGTCCCCCACGTGGTGACCTTCTTCGAGGGCGGCAGCGCGCTCAGCGATTTCCGCGCGCGGCAGCTGCTGCCCCGCCTGCAGGCCATCGAGCCGCGCATCGAAGGTCTGAGCGCCCGCTTCGTGCACCTGGTCGTGACCGAGTCGGTGCTGGACAGCGCCGGGCATGCGCGCTTCGCCGCGCTGCTGAGTTACGGCGAGCCCTTCACCGCCCCCGCCAAGGCCGCTTCGACGCTGGTCGTCACGCCCCGGCTGGGCACCGTGTCGCCCTGGGCGTCCAAAGCCACCGACATCGCCCACAACTGCGGCCTCGTGCTGCGGCGCGTGGAGCGCGTGACCCAGTACCACCTGAGCCTGAAGGCACCCTTGCTCGGCAGGGCGCCGACGCTCGAGGGCGACAAGCTGGCCGCCGTGGCCCGCCCGCTGCACGACCGCATGACCGAATCCGTGCTGGCCAGTCTCGACCAGGCCGCCAGCCTTTTCGCCGAACTGCCGGCCCAGCCGATGGCGCAGGTCGATGTCCAGCGCGGCGGACGCGCGGCGCTGGTGGAGGCCAACACCACCTTCGGACTGGCGCTGGCGCAGGACGAGATCGACTACCTCGTCGATGCCTTCACCCGCCTCGGGCGCAACCCCAGCGACGTCGAACTGATGATGTTCGCGCAGGCCAACAGCGAGCATTGCCGGCACAAGATCTTCAACGCCGACTTCATCGTCGACGGCGTGCCCCAGCCGCACAGCCTGTTCTCCATGATCCGCCACACCGAGCGCCAGCATCCGCAGCACACGGTGGTCGCCTATTCGGACAACGCGTCGGTCATGGAGGGCGTGGAGGTCGAGCGTTTCGTGGCCGGTTCCGGTGAGGGTTCGGACAGCTACCGGAAGGTGAACGCGCTGAGCCACGTGCTGATGAAGGTCGAGACGCACAACCACCCGACCGCGATCTCGCCGTTTCCGGGCGCCTCCACCGGCGCCGGCGGCGAGATCCGCGACGAGGGCGCCACCGGCCGCGGCTCGAAGCCCAAGGCCGGGCTCACCGGCTTCACGGTGTCGAAGCTCTGGCCCGCCGAAGGCGGCTACGGCAAGCCCGACCACATCGCGAGCCCGCTGCAGATCATGACGGAGGGCCCGCTGGGCGGCGCGGCATTCAACAACGAATTCGGCCGGCCCAACCTGCTCGGCTACTTCCGCGAATACGAACAGACGATCGCCAGCGACGGCGACACCGTGCGGCGCGGCTATCACAAGCCCATCATGATCGCGGGCGGCCTGGGCAGCATCGACGCGGGCCAGACGAAGAAGATCCAGTTTCCCGCGGGCTCGCTGCTGATCCAGCTGGGCGGGCCCGGCATGCGTATCGGCATGGGCGGCAGCGCCGCGAGTTCGATGGCCACCGGCGCCAATGCGGCCGAACTGGACTTCGACTCGGTCCAGCGCGGCAACCCCGAGATCGAGCGCCGCGCCCAGGAGGTCATCAACCACTGCTGGCAGCAGGGCGAGGCGAACCCGATCCTCGCCATCCACGACGTGGGCGCGGGCGGCCTGAGCAACGCTTTTCCCGAACTGACCAACGACGCCGGGCGCGGCGCGCGCTTCGACCTGCACGCGGTGCCCCTGGAAGAGTCGGGCATGGCGCCCAAGGAGATCTGGTGCAACGAGAGCCAGGAGCGCTACGTGCTGGCGATCGCGCCGGAGTCGCTGGCGCGGTTCAGTGCCTTCTGCGAGCGGGAGCGGTGTCCGTTCTCCGTGGTGGGCGTGGCAACGCAGACGCGGCAGCTCGTGGTCGCCGACGGGGAGGAGGGCGCGGGCGAGGGCCATTCGCCAGTCGACATGCCCATGGACGTCCTGCTGGGCAAGCCTCCCAAGATGCTGCGCGACGTCAAGACCGTCGCCCGCCGCTTCAAGCCCCTGGATCTCACCGGCATTGCCCTCCAGAAGGCCGCCATCGACGTGCTCTCGCACCCGACGGTCGCCTCCAAGCGCTTCCTCATCACCATCGGCGACCGCACCGTCGGCGGGCTCAGCCATCGCGACCAGATGGTCGGCCCCTGGCAGGTGCCGGTGGCGGACTGCGCCGTGACGCTCGCCGACTACAAGGGCTTCGCGGGCGAGGCCATGAGCATGGGTGAACGCACGCCGCTGGCGGCCATCGATGCGCCGGCCTCGGGCCGCATGGCGGTCGGCGAAGCCATCACCAACCTGCTGGCCGCGCCGATCGAGCTCTCGCGCGTCAAGCTGTCGGCCAACTGGATGGCCGCCTGCGGCGAGCCCGGCGAAGACGCGGCGCTCTACGAAACCGTCAAGGCCGTGGGCCTCGAACTGTGCCCGGCGCTCGGCATCTCCATTCCGGTCGGCAAGGATTCGCTGTCGATGCGCACGCAGTGGCAGGACGACGGTGCGCAAAAGAAGGTCACCTCTCCCGTGAGCCTGATCGTCAGCGCCTTCGCCACGCTGGCGGACGTGCGCGGCACCCTGACACCGCAGCTCGACGCCCAGGAACCCGACAGCACGCTGCTCCTGATCGATCTGGGCCGCGGCAGGAACCGCATGGCCGGCAGCATCCTCGCGCAGACGCTCGATCAAAGCGGCGACACGGTGCCCGATCTCGACGATCCGCAGGACCTGGTCCGGCTGATCGCCGCCGTGAACGCGCTGCGCGCCGAGGGCAAGATCCTCGCCATGCACGACCGCAGCGACGGTGGCCTGTTCGCCGCCGCCTGCGAGATGGCCTTCGCCGGCCACGTCGGCGTGGCGCTCAACGTCGACATGCTCATTACCGAAGGCGACGGCATCAGCGACAGCCGCGCCGAATACGGCGATGCGAAGAACTGGGCCGGCCAGGTCAGCGCCCGGCGCGAAGAACTCACGCTCAAGGCCCTGTTCAGCGAGGAACTGGGCATGCTGCTGCAGGTGCGCACGGCGCAGCGCAACGAGGTCATGCAGACCCTGCGCGCCCATGGCCTCAGCGCCCACAGCCACTTCGTCGGCAAGACGCGGCCCGCCAGCTCTCCCATGGATGCGGGCAAGGGCAAGCTCGAAGTCTGGCGCGACGCCAAGTCCGTCTTCAGTGCCAGCCTGCATGACCTGCACCAGGTCTGGGACGCGGTCAGCTGGAAGATCTGCCGCGAGCGCGACAACCCCGATTGCGCCGATGCCGAACACGCCGCGGCCGGCGAGCCGCTGGACCCGGGCGCCCACGTGTCCCTGGCGCCGGGCGCCACCGACAACGTGGCTGCGCCCTTCCTGAATCTGGCGAAGCCGAAGGTTGCCATCCTGCGCGAGCAGGGCGTCAATTCGCATGTCGAGATGGCCTACGCCTTCACGGAGGCCGGATTCGAGGCCCATGATGTGCACATGACCGACCTGCAGGCGGGCAGGGCGGACCTGGCCGATTTCAAGGGCATCGTGGCCTGCGGCGGCTTCAGCTATGGCGACACGCTGGGGGCGGGCATCGGCTGGGCGCGCAGCGTCACCTTCAATCCGAAGCTGGCCGAGCAGTTCAAGGGCTTCTTCGGGCGGGCCGACACCTTCGGGCTGGGCGTGTGCAATGGCTGCCAGATGTTTGCCGAGCTGGCCGACATCATCCCTGGCGCGGAGGCCTGGCCGCGTTTCACGACCAACCAGAGCGAGCGCTTCGAGGCCCGCCTGGCGATGGTCGAGGTGCTCGATTCGCCCAGTCTCTTCTTCGCCGGCATGGCGGGCAGCCGCCTGCCCATCGCCGTCGCCCACGGGGAGGGCTATGCCAACTTCAAGCACCGCGGCGATGCCGGCAAGGCCATCGCGGCGATGCGCTTCGTCGACAACCAGGGCCAGGCGACCGAGCGCTATCCCTTCAATCCGAACGGCAGCGCGGGCGGCCTCACGGCGGTGACCACGCCCGATGGCCGCTTCACCGCGGTGATGCCGCACCCGGAGCGCGTCTTCCGCAACATCCAGATGAGCTGGACCTCGGGCGACAAGAGCGAGTTCAGTCCCTGGATTCGGGTCTGGCGCAATGCGCGCAAGTGGGTGGGGTGATCAGGGCGCGGGCGGAGCGAACGACCGCGTGGCCCCACAAGAGAAAAGCGGCCCGCGGGCCGCTTTTCTCTTTCCAGGAACACCACGGAACCGGCTCCGCCGGTCTGCGGGTGTTGCCCCCAGCAGGGGGGAGGCTTATTCGATCTTTGCCTTCGCGCGCAATTCTTCCTGGTACTTCTGAAGACGTTGCTGCTGCAGTTGCTGGGTGATCTGTGGCTTGACCTCTTCGATCTTCGGCAGTTGGGCCTGACGAATGTCGTCGACGCGGATGATGTGATAGCCGAACTGCGACTTGACCGGCACCGTCGTCGTCTCGCCCTTCTTGAGCTTGATCATGGCTTCGGAGAACTCCGGCACGAAGCTGGCTGGCGCGGCCCAGTCGAGGTCGCCGCCGTTGGCGCCCGATCCGGGGTCCTTGCTCTGCTTCTTGGCGATGTCCTCGAACTTCGCGCCCTTCTTCAGGTCGGCCAGGATCTTGAGGGCCTGGTCTTCCTTCTCGACGAGGATGTGGCGGGCCTTGTATTCCTTGCCGCCATTGGAGGCGACGAACTTGTCGTACTCGGCCTGCACGTCGGCGTCGGAGACGGCGCTCGTCTTGCGGAAGTTCTCGAAGAGCTGGCGAATCAGGATGGCCTGGCGCGCCAGTTCGAGCTGGTTCTTGTAGTCGTCGGTGGCGTCGAGGCCCTGCTTCTGCGCCTCCTGCATGAAGACTTCACGCGCGATCACCTCCTCGCGCAACTGGCCCTGCATTTCAGGCGTGACCGGGCGGCCGGCGCTGGCCAGCTGCTGGGCCAGGACATCCATGCGCGCCTTGGGCACCGGCTTGCCGTTGACGACGGCCAGGTTCTGGGCGAAGGCGGCCATGGGGATGGCGCCAACAAGTACGACGGCCGCGATGGCCTGCAAGATTTGTTTCTTCATGAGGGGAACCTCGATCCTTGAGGGAAACGCGCGTAGGGATAAGCGCTGGATGCTGATTGAAAAAGAGAAGGGGGAATATTTCTCGCCGCACGAAAAGGCGGGGCGTGATCAATGCGCTTCAAAGCGTCTCGATGGCGATGGCGTGAAGGCCCTGTGCGATGAAAAGTTGCAGCGCATCATACACAAGCCGATGACGCGCCACCCGCGGCTTTCTGTCGAATAGTGGCGACGCGATGCGCACGCGGAAATGGGTGCCGTAGCCCTCCGCGCCGGCGCCCGCATGGCCCGCATGCGCGGCGCTTTCGTCGATCACCTCGAGCATGGTGGGCTGCAGCGCCTCGCGCAGACGCGCCTCGAGATCGGCGGCGGTAGGAAGATTCATGCTGCCGGCTCGTCCGATTTGAGATAAGGCGAGATATAGACCCCCTGCGCGATCAGGAAGGCGATCGGGAAGGCATAGCCCCAGAGCTTGAAGTTGACCCAGGCATCGGTGCTGAAATAGGCCGCCACATAGCCGTTGATCACAGCCATGAACAGGCAGTAGACGATCCACGCCACATTGAGCCTGCCCCAGATATGCGTCGGCAACTCCAGTTGCTGGCCGAGGAGCATCTTGAGGAAGTTCTTCTTGAACACCCACAGGGCAATGGCCAGCGCCAGCGACATGGCGCCATAGAGCACGGTCGGCTTCCACTTGATGAAGCGGTCGTCGTGCAGCGCGAGTGTGAGCGTGCCGAACAGCAGGATCAGCACCAGCGTCGCCTTCTGCATCGGCTGCAGGCGGCGGTCCTGGATGAACCACATGATGGCCATCTGCACGGCCGTGGCCGCCATCAGCACGCCGGTGGCGGCGTAGATGTCGTAGAGCTTGAACGCGCCGAAGAACAGCAGGATCGGGAAGAAGTCGAGGATCAGTTTCATCTGGAATGCGAAGCGGTCATTTCTTCTGGAACTCGAGCGAGGCGGAATTCATGCAGTAGCGCAGCCCGGTCTCGGTCGGACCGTCAGGAAACACATGGCCCAGGTGCGCCCCGCAAGTGGCACACACATTTTCGGTGCGCACCATGCCGTGTGAGCGGTCGACGATGTTGCGGATCGCGCCCGGCACTGCTTCCTGCGAAAAGCTGGGCCAGCCGCAGCCGGCGTCGAACTTGGTGGCGGATTCGAACAGCTTGGCGCCGCAGCAGATGCAGTGGTAGGTGCCGTCTTCCCAATGCGCCTCGTACTTGCCGGTGAAGGGGCGTTCGGTGGCGGCGTGGCGCGTCACTTCGAAGGCGCCGCGCTCGGCGCCTTTCTCGGCCAGCAGGGCTTTCCATTCGGCGTCGGTTTTCTGGACGGGGGAGGTCATGATGAGCAGCTGATTTCGATCGTGGAGGCCCAGTCGGGCGGGAAGCCGGCGTGGGTGTCGTGGCCGGGGTGTTCTTCAAATGGAGTTTCGAGCAGCGCCAGCAAGGTGGAAACACCGGCGTAATCCTTTTGCTGCGCCAATTCGATCGCTTGTTGGCCGAGGTGGTTCCGCAACACGAATTTCGGATTGTTTCGAAACATCAGATCGGCCGCCTGCGCCGACGGTGCTTGCGCGCGGCGCTCCGAAAAGGATAGCAGCCAGGCATCGCAGCCGGCCCGGTCGAGAAACAGGTCGCGCACCGGCTCCGGGCTGCCCCCGGCCACGTGGTCCGCGAGGCGGCGCCAGAAGATCGTGTAGTCCACCTTTTCCTGCGCCAGCAGCTTGAGCACGCCTTCGATCAGGGCCCGGTCCGATGCGGCGGCGTCGGCCAGCCCGAGCTTGGCCCGCATGCGCGCTTCGAATTCGCTCGGGAACACGGTCTTGTACGAGGCCAGCGCGGCCAGGGCGAGTTCCTGGTCGCCGATCAGCGGCAGGAGCGCCTGCGCCAGGCAGTGGAGGTTCCAGTAGGCGACGTTGGGCTGCTGGTTGTAGGCGTAGCGTCCGCCGGTGTCGCTGTGGTTGCAGATATGGCGGGGGTCGAAGCCGTCGAGGAACTGGAACGGTCCGTAGTCGATGGTGAGCCCCAGGATGCTCATGTTGTCGGTGTTCATCACCCCATGGCAGAAGCCGACCGCCTGCCATTGCGCCAGCAGCGCCGCGGTGCGTTCGCTGACTGCTTCGAGCAGGGCGGCGTATGCGTTGCCGTTGAAGCGGGCGGTCGTGCGGCAGGCCGGGTAGTAGCGGTCGATGACGTAGTCGGCGAGCGTCCGCAGTTCGTCGTCGCGCCCGTTGGCCGCGAAATGTTCGAAATGCCCGAAGCGGATGAAGCTGGGCGACACGCGGGTGACGACGGCGGCGGTTTCCAGCTCTTCGCGGGCGACGCGGGCGTCCGAGCCGGTCACGCAGAGCGCGCGCGTGGTCGGCACGCCCAGGCCGTGCATGGCTTCGCTGCACAGGAATTCGCGGATGCTGGAGCGCAGCACGGCGCGGCCATCACCCCCTCGGGAGTAGGGGGTTCGGCCGCTGCCCTTGAGTTGCACTTCCAGCCCGGCCGCGGTCTCGCCGAGCAGAATTGCGCGGCCGTCGCCCAGTTGGCCGGCCCATACGCCGAACTGATGGCCGCTGTAGACGCTGGAGAGTGGGTCGGTGCCGGGGCGCAGCTCGTTGCCTGTGAAGGTTTCCAGTGCTTCGTTCGAGGCGAACCACTCGGTGTCGAGCCCGAGTTCGCGCGCCACCCGGTCGCTGCGGCCGACCCAATAGGGGGCGGGGAGGGGTGTCGGACGCAGCCGCGTGTAGAAGGCCGGGCCCAGCTCCATGAAGCGGTTGTTCCAATGCAGGCCGCTGTCGGCGGCGAGCGCCGCTTCTGAGGTCAATGTCATGGCGCCGATTGTCCGGCAGTTCGAATAGCCCGGCCGCCGCACGGCCGCAAAGCCATGGGGGCCGCCGCGCCCGGCAGGGGGTAGGCGCAGCGACACGAAGTGCGCGCAGCCTGGGGGCGACCCCATCCAGAGGGCCGCCGCGCCCGGCCGCCCGAAGCGGCCGGCCCGCCCCCGGCAGGGGGGAGGCGAAGCGACACGAAGTGCGCGCAGCCTGGGGGCGAGCAACATCTTCGGGCATTCCCCCATCGTCGCCATGGTGCGGTGCGCAATACTGCAGAAGCAGGCTTTTCACAATTCCAAGGAGTTTTCTCGATGCTGGGTTTGATGCAAGACCAACCGCTGCTGATCTCGTCGCTGATCGAGTTCGCCGAGCGCCACCATGGCGACGCCGAGATCGTCTCGCGGCGCGTCGAAGGCGACATTCATCGCACGACCTGGCGGCAGATCGCCTCGCGTTCGCGCCAGGTGGCCAATGCGCTGGAGCAGGAGCAGTTGCTCTTCAGCGACCGTATCGCCACGCTCGCCTGGAACGGCTACCGCCACCTGGAGCTCTATTACGGCGTGAGCGGCAGCGGGCGCGTGCTGCACACCATCAACCCGCGGCTGCATCCCGACCAGATCGCCTGGATCGCGAACCACGCCGAAGACCAGATCCTGTGTTTCGACCTCAGCTTCCTGCCCCTGGTCCAGGCCATGCACGGCAAGTGCACCACCATCAAGAAATGGATCGCGCTGTGCGACGCCGACAGGCTGCCCGCCGACAGCGGCGTGCCCAATCTCGTGAGCTACGAGGCGTGGATGAGCCAGCAGTCCGACGCCTACCCCTGGCCGAGCTTCGACGAGAACTCGGCGTCGAGCATGTGCTA